>JAVBTG010000073.1:0-7340 GCA_031556275.1 Opitutales bacterium | reverse complement strand
GGACAAAAAAGATTCCGGCTCCTTTATCCCCGGCATCGGCGGGGCCTTGGACGTGTGCGACAGCCTGTTGTTCAGCGCGCCGGTGGCATGTTTGCTGATTTTATTGGGGCCCATTTGCAAATGACTCAAAAACGCATTTCTTTACTCGGGGCCACCGGCTCCATCGGCGACAGCACGCTCAAGGTGCTGCGCAACAATCCGGACAAGCTCAAGCTCGTCGGCATCGCGGGCTGCAAGCGCTGGAAGGAGCTCGCCGCCATCGCCCGCGAATTCGACGTGCGCCACATCGCGATCCACGACGAGGCGGCCCTTCGCGAGGCCCTGCGCAACGAGACCCTCTTCCCCAAAGGCGCGAAACTCTCCCTCGGGATGCCAGGCCTTTTGGAAATCGCCACGCTCCCCGAGGCGGACATGACGGTGGTCGCCATCGTCGGCACGACGGGCCTTGCCCCGACCCTCGCCGCGATCGAGGCGGGCAAGCAGATCGCATTGGCCAGCAAGGAAGTACTCGTGCTCGCGGGCAAATTCGTGATGGCGGCGGCGGCCCGCAAAAGCATCAAAATCATGCCGATGGACAGCGAGCACAACGCCGTTTTCCAGTGTTTGGACCGCGAGCCGGCAAAGAACGTCGCGCGCATCATCCTGACGGCGTCGGGCGGCCAGTTCCGCGACTACACGTTGGCGCAGATGGAAACGATCCGCCCGCAAGACGCCCTCAAAAACCCGAACTGGGACATGGGCCCGAAGGTGACGGTGGACTCCTCCACGATGGCCAACAAAGGTTTGGAGCTCATCGAGGCGCACTGGCTGTTCAACGTCCCGAACGAGCGCATCGACGTCGTGGTGCACCCGCAAAGCATCGTGCACTCGATGGTGCAGTTCACCGACGGGGCGGTCTTGGCCGAACTCTCGCCGCCGTCCATGACGTTCCCGATCCAGCATTGCATGCTTTATCCCGAGCGCCCCTGCGGCGTGCACGCGGCGGTCGATTTTTCCAAAACCCTCCAGCTCGATTTCCGCGCCCCCGACCTCGCGCGCTTCCCCGCGCTCGCCTTGGCCCGCCGCGCCCTCGTCCAAGGCGGCATCGGCGGGGCCATTTTTAACGCCGCGAACGAAATCGCGGTGCCCGCATTCTTGGAAAGCCGCATCGCCTATCTCGACATCCCGCGCGTGATCGAGCGCACCCTCGACCACGTCCCCAATTTCGAGCCGGAAGACCTCGACGCCGTCATTTCCGCCGACGGGCAGGCCCGCGCCGTGGCCGCCGAGGCCGTCAAACTTTTCGAAAAATAATCCGTTGAACGCGTCTTTTTTCACAGAGCTTTTTTCCAACGCGTGGAACGTGGCGTTGGTCTTCGTCTTTTTGGGCGTCTCCATCTTTGTGCACGAGCTGGGGCACTTTTTGCTGGCCCGCAAACGCGGGTTGAAAGTCGACCGTTTTTCCATCGGCTTCGGCCCGCGCATCTGGGGCTGGAAGGGCAAAGACGGCACCGACTACCGCGTCTCCCTTTTGCCGCTGGGCGGCTACGTGTCGCTCCCGCAAATGGCCGACATGGAGGCGATCGAGGGCGAGGCGTCCGTCCCGCGCGAAAAACTCCCCCCCTTAAGCTTTACCGACAAACTGTGCGTCCTGCTCGCGGGGGCGGGTTTTAACTTCATTTTCGCGGTCCTGATCGCCACCGTCCTGTGGATAGCAGGCCAACCGGTCTCCCCCGAAACGGAGACGACGACGATCGGCTACGTCGTGCCGCGCATGCACCCCCAAGGCGACGGCAGGGCGGTGCCTTCCCCCGCGTTCGAAGCGGGCCTGAAGCCGGGCGACAAAATTCTAGCCGTCGACGGCAGTCCCGTCACGCGCTTCAGCGAGATCACCAACTACATCATGACGGGGACGGGTCGCGCTCCCGACGGCCGCCCGCAGACCGTCCTCACGATCGACCGCGACGGCAAAAAATCCGACGTCGATGTCTTCCCCGTCCTCATCCAAATCAATCCGGTTTCGGGCGACGCCGTGCGGCGCGTCGGCATCTCGCCCGCGCAGATGCTCGAGGTCGGCCGCGTGCTCCCCGGTTCCCCCGCCGAGAAAGCGGGCCTGCGCGTGGGCGACAAAATCCTCGCGCTCGACGGCAAACCGCTCTACCACGCCCTTCCGCTGCTGGAAAAAACCGGCAAGGGCAGTCCCGTACAATTGCGCTTGGAGAACGCCGAAAAACTCTGGGACGTCACCTTGACGCCCCAAGCCATCCCCATCACGCAACCCTTGGCCCAACTCTATTTAAAAGACGCCAAAGAGGGCGCGCTCTCGCTGTTCCCTTCGACGGACGTCGGCGGCCTGTGCGTTTTCTCCGTCGAAAACGAAACCTATTTTTCGCACATCAGCACCAACGCGCCCGCCACGCTCCTGTCGGTGAACGGCGCCCCTGCAAAAACCCCGCAGGCCTTCGTCGACGCCGTCAACGCCCAGACAGAAAAACCCGTCACCCTCGTTTTTCAAAACGAAGGAAAGGACATTTCGATAGAGCTTCCCGCGGGCACCTCCGCGCGCATCGCGCCGATCACCGTCTCCGCCGCGGGCATCGAATTTTCCCGCGCCACCCAAATCGTCCACCGCAGCCCCTACGCGCAAATTTCGGATGTGTTCGTCATCACGTGGCGCACGCTGGCAAGCCTCGTGAGCCCGTCCTCCGACGTGGGCGTGAGCATGCTCTCCGGCCCCGTCGGCATCCTGCGCGTCTACCACCAATTGCTCTCGGCGGACTTCCGCCTCGTGCTGTGGTTCACCGTTTTGCTGAACGTCAACTTGGGGATCCTCAACCTGCTGCCGCTGCCGGTGCTGGACGGCGGGCACATCCTGTTCGCCTTCATCGAAAAACTGCGCCGCCGCCCGCTCCCGCTCAACGCGATGGCGTGGATCAACGGCACTTTCATGCTCATGCTGCTGGGCATGATCCTCTACGTCACTTTCTTTGACAGCCGCCGCTGGCAGGGGGAGAATAGGGCGGAGAACATCGCCCTCGAGCGCAGCCGCTATTATATCGCGCCCTCCTTCGACAAACCGCCCGCCGACACGCCGTAAAAATCCACTTTCCATTCCATGAACCAATCCTATTGCCCTTCGCGCTTCAACACGCTGCGCCAGCCCACCCGCGAGATCACGGTCGGCTCCCTCAAAATGGGCGGCACCCACCCGATCCGCATCCAGAGCATGGTGAACACCCCGACGCTCGACATCGCCGCGACGGCCCGCCAGACGATCGAGCTGGCCGAGGCGGGCTGCGAGCTCGTGCGCATCACGGCCCCCAACAAGGAGGCGGCGCGCGCGCTCAAGGACATCCACGCGCAAGTGCGCGCGGCAGGCTGCCAAGTGCCGCTCGTGGCGGACATCCATTTTTTGCCCGTCGCCGCGATGGAGGCGATCGAGCACGTGGAAAAAGTGCGCGTGAACCCCGGCAACTACGCGGACAAGAAAAAATTCCTCCAGCGCGACTACACCGACGCCGAGTACCAAGAGGAAATCGAACGCCTCTTCGAAGCCTTTTCGCCCTTGGTGAAACGCGCGAAGGAGCTGGGCCGGGCCTTGCGCATCGGCACCAACCACGGCTCGTTGTCCGACCGCATCATGAACCGCTACGGCGACACGCCGATGGGCATGGTCGAATCCACGCTTGAATTCGTCCGCATCTGCGAGGCCAACGGCTTTCAAAACCTCTGCGTCTCGATGAAGTCGAGCAACCCCAAGGTCATGATCGAGGCCTACCGCCTGTGCGCCCAGCAAATGGCAGGGCAGGGGATGAACTACCCCATGCACCTCGGCGTCACCGAAGCCGGCGGCGGCGCAGCCGCCCGCATCAAGAGCGCGGCGGGCATAGGGGCGCTCTTGGTCGACGGCTTGGGCGATACCGTGCGCGTCTCGCTGACGGAAGACCCCGTGTACGAAGTGCCGGTGTGCCGCGAACTGCTGCGCCGCGTCGACGTCTTGCGCGCGCAAGCCGCCAACGCTAAACCAACATCTCCCGACGCCTCCGTCGACCCCTTCACCTACCGTCGCCGCGACTGCGCGACGATCCATGACATAGGAGCCTCCCAGCTCCCCCGCGTGTGGGCCCGCGCGGGCAACTCTGACGCCGCCGCGATTTTGTCCCTCCAAAAAAAGCGCAAAGACGCCCCGCTCGAGGGCCTCATCCTGCCCTACGGCGAAGACGGCATCGCCTTGTGGAACGCCCTAAACGGGGCCGTCGCCACGGCCATATGGGAGATCCCCGCCGACCTTTCGTCCGCCGACATCTCCGGCCTGCCCGCGGCCTCGCGCACGGTCTTGTGCCGCCGTTTCGACACCGCGCAGGACGTAGCCCAGTGGCTCGATTTTGCCCGCCAAAACGGCTGCACTCTAGCCGTCGACACGTCGCCCGAGGCAATCAAATCCGACCTCGCCGCCGCCTTGCAACCGGCCGCCGCCGAGATCATCGTCACGTCTTCCCAACCGGAATCCGGCCGCCACGCCGTCGGCACTTTCCGCGCGCTCGCGCAGGCCTTGGCCGGCGCGCAGATCCGCGCGCCGCTCTGGCTGCGCGTGACGGCGCAAGATCGCCTGTGCCCCGAAGATAATTCCGACGATAGTCTCCTGCTCGAAGCCTCCGTCCAACTGGGCGCCTTGCTCTGCGACGGCTTGGGCGACGTCGTCTCCGTCGAGACCCAAACCAACGTCGAAAAGGCGACCGTGCTCGGCTACGACATCCTCCAAGGCATGCGCCTGCGCACCACGAAGACGGAATACATTTCCTGCCCGAGCTGCGGCCGCACGCTGTACGATTTGCAAAAAACAACCGCCGCCATCAAAGCCCGCACGGGCCACTTAAAAGGCGTGACGATCGCCATCATGGGGTGCATCGTCAACGGCCCGGGCGAAATGGCGGACGCCGATTTCGGCTACGTCGGCGGGGCCCCCGGCAAGATCAACCTCTACGTCAACAAGGAGTGCAAGGAAGTCGGCATCCCGATGGACCACGCGGTCGACCGCCTGATCGACCTGATCAAATCGCACGGCAAATGGGTCGAACCCGACGCCCAAGTCTAATAAATTCCTCTTGCGCATCCTCCTCATGCCATCCTTTTCCCGCCCCGACGGCCGCGCCTGCGACCAACTGCGCCCGATCGCGTTCATCAAAGATTTCGCCCCGCACGCCACGGGCTCCGTCCTGTCCTGCTTCGGCTCCACCCGCGTGATCTGCGCGGCCACGCTCGAGCCGAAAGTCCCGGGATGGATGAAAGCGCAGAACGTCTCCGGCGGCTGGATCTCGGCGGAGTACGCGCTCCTGCCGTACAGCACGCTCACGCGCAAACCGCGCGAGGTGACCAAAGGAAAGCAGGAGGGCCGCACCGTTGAAATCCAGCGCCTGATAGGCAGGGCACTGCGCGCCGTCGTCGACTTGGAAAAACTCACCGGCTACACCCTCTGGCTCGACTGCGACGTCCTGCAGGCCGACGGCGGCACCCGCACGGCGGCGATCACGGGCGCCTACATAGCAGCCCGCCTAGCCGTCCAGCGCCTGATCGCCGAGGGCAAACTCGCCGCAGACCCTTTCCGCGACAGCGTCGCGGCGGTCTCCGTCGGCATTTTTCAAGACCGCGAAATTTTGGATTTAAACTACCTCGAAGACAAAGACGCCGCCGTCGACTGCAACGTCGTCATGACATCCTCGGGGCAAATCGTCGAGATCCAAGGGGCGGGGGAGGAGAGCACTTTTTCGGAATCCCAGCTGCACGCCATGCTGGCCATCGCCAAAAAAGGCCTGTCTGAACTCTCCGCAAAGCAAGCCGCCGTCTTGGCGTAGCGGCAGAAAAAAATCGACTTGCGGCGGCGCCGTTTCGCCCTATCGTTGCAGGTGTTTCCTTTGGATGTTTTCGCAACACCAACGCACACACCCATGCCCCTTCCCCAAAACACCACCGACGACGCCGCCTTCCTGCGCGAAGGCCACCGCCAATTCTGGCACAACTACCTGAGCGCCCAAGGCCGCATCAACCGTCGCACCTATTGGCTCGCGTACATCCTGCCGCCCACGGTCATCGCGTTCGTCTTCATGGTGTTTTTGATGATGGCGATGCTTCCTCTGTCAAAAATATCAGGCGAAGGATCGACTGTCCCGTCCGGCGCCGGGGTCGTCGGTTTGCTGCTGTTTTTCTCCTTCTTCATATTTTCCGTCGCCTGCACCTACGTCACCTTCGTCGGCACCATCAAACGCCTGCACGACATGGATATGTCGGGTTGGTTCTCCCTTCTGATAACGCTCGGGGGCATTGTCCAGATCGTTTTTGGCTGCATTCCCGGCACGCCCGGCCCGAACCGCTACGGCGAACCCGAAGATCCGTTTCCGCGTCGTTTCGGTTCTTAACTAAAATCCGTTTATACCATCAAAAAACAAAAAAACGCCTTAAAAAAGGGCGTTTTTTTCGCGCCTTTTAAGCCGTTTTTCCGCAAAAAACACGCCCGAATCCACCTTCCGAATCCGGCCGCTTTTCGGCAAAAAACACCGTTTTAGGAAAAACGTTTTTCTGAAAACCGAATTTTTCCAAAAAAAATATTGCCCAAAACGCGCAAGCCTGATTTTAAGCGGTTTCCGAGGGAAAACCGTGTTATTTCACGCGCAAAAAAGCGCCTGGAATAACGCGCGTGGGGACGCCCCGCCAAGATTTGATTTGTCTCGCGCCTCGAAAGGGATACATTGAAATCAATACCCGTCCGGAGTAAGGAACGCTCCTATTTTTCCCAAGGAGCGCCGCCGTCGGCGGGACTTTGTTTATCAGATGAACATTCACGAATATCAAGCCAAAGAACTGTTTGCAAAATACGGCATTGCAATCCCCAAGGGCTTCGTCGCCCATTCCAAAAAGGACATCGACCAGGCGCTGGCCCAACTCCCCGAGGGGTTGGTGGTGGTCAAGAGCCAGATCCACGCGGGAGGGCGCGGCAAGGGCACGTTTAAGGACGGCTACCAGGGAGGGGTGAAGGTGGTGACCTCCAAAAAAGACGCGACGGAGGCGGCCCTGCACATGCTGGGCAACACGCTCGTCACCAAGCAAACGGGCCCCGCGGGCCGCACGGTGCGCACGCTCTATTTCACCGAGGCCAACTCCATCAAGAAGGAATTTTACCTGGCGATCCTGCTCGACCGCCAAGTCTCCAAGCCCGTCATCATCGCCTCGACGGAGGGCGGCATGGACATCGAGAAAGTCGCCGAAGAAATGCCCGACAAGATCGTGCGTGTGCACGTCGATCCGCTGTTCGGCATGCGCGACTACGAGGCCCGCCAAGTGGCCTTCGCGCTGGGTTTTCGCGACGA
>JAVBTG010000201.1:0-10994 GCA_031556275.1 Opitutales bacterium | reverse complement strand
GACCAGTTTCCGGTGTTCGGCAAAAAGGCGACGCGCTCCGGTTCGGGAGATTGGGCGGCGGCGCCCAAGCCGGCGCAACTGATAAGAGCCACAGAGAGAATCGCTAATTTTTGTTTCATCATAAGCGGGAAGGGTGTTTTTATTGATGGGGTCAAGCGAACGAATGTTCAATCTTTTCTTTTACCACTTGCGCAAAAAAACATGCGTGGCTGTGGTACGTTTTGTGAATATTCCCTCTCCAATCGACATGCTTATATTTCAAGGAAAAAGTTTGGGTTTTGCCAAAAATTTCCTTTTTCCGAGTGTATTCTAAAAAAGTATGCAAAAAATGGTTTTTGGGCGTGCAATGGGCGATGAAAATTGTTTCATTGATTACTGGCTATTGTGGTCGCCGGCACCTCCATACACCATATTTAGTGTTTGGGGGTAAAAATGACTATAACAGCCGTCTGCTCACCCCATACCCACCTATCCTCGACGATTTTCACCTTCGTTTCCATTCGCCATGTCCACCACACGCACCAAAGCCGCCCCCAAAAAGGCCGGCAAAGCCTCCAAGGCCGTTTCCATGAAGCGCGTCTTCACCGACGCAAAGGTACATCCTTTCGACCAGATCACTTGGGACAAACGCAGCGCCCAAATCACCGACGAGAACGGAAAGGCGTTTTTCAAGCAGGAGAACATCGAGGTTCCCTCCTTTTTCTCGGAATTGGCCACCAAAATCCTCGCCTCGAAGTATTTTTACGGCGACATCGATCTCGGCACCGACCCCAAGACGGGCGGCCGCGAAAGCTCGTTTAAGCAGGTGCTCCTGCGCGTGTGCCACACCCTGGCCGACTGGGGCATGAGGGACGGCTACTTCACCACCCCCGAAGACGCCCGCATCTTTGAGGAAGAGCTGATCTGGCTGTGCATGAACCAAGTCGGAGCTTTTAACTCCCCCGTGTGGTTCAACCTCGGCCTCTATCAGGCCTACGGCACCGGCTCCAACTCCACCCGCGGCAATTTTTATTGGGACCCGGAAAGCGGTTCCATCAAGCGCGCCTCCAGCCAGTACGAGTACCCGCAGTGCTCCGCCTGCTTCATCCAGCACGTTGACGACAGCATGGAGTCGATCATGGAGCTGGCCCGCGCCGAGGCGATGCTGTTCAAGTTCGGCTCCGGCTCCGGCACCGACCTTTCGCCCCTGCGCTCCACGCGCGAAAAACTCTCGGGCGGCGGCCGCCCGAGCGGCCCCCTGAGCTTCTTGGGCGTCTACGACGCCGTCGCGGGCGTCATCAAAAGCGGCGGCAAGACCCGCCGCGCCGCCAAGATGAACACCCTGCGCGACAGCCACCCCGACATCGAGGAATTCATCGACGCCAAGAAAAAGGAGGAGCTGAAAGTCTGGGCCCTCATCGAACAGGGCTACGACCCCTCCTTCAACGGCGAGGCCTACGCGACGGTCCGCTTCCAGAACGAAAATCTCTCCGTGCGCACCTCCGACGCCTTCATGGAGGCGGCGATCGCAGACGGCGACTGGTGGACCAAGCGCGTGACGGACGGCAAGCCCTGCGAAAAGAAAAAAGCCTCCGCCTTGCTCACCGCCGTCGCCGAAGGCACGCACATGTGCGGCGACCCGGGCATGCAGTTTGACGACACGATCCACAAATGGCACACCTGCAAGGGCTCGGGCCGCCAGAATTGTACGAACCCCTGCAGCGAATACCTTTTCCTGGACAACTCCGCCTGCAACTTGGCGAGCATCAATTTGATGAAGTTCCGCACGGAAAAGGGCTTTGACTACGAGCGTTTCGCGCAGGCTTGCCGCTTCTTCGTCATCGCGCAGGAAATCATCGTCGACCGCTCCTCCTACCCGACGGAGGGCATCACCTACAATTCGCACTGGTTCCGCACCTTGGGGCTGGGCTACGCCAACCTCGGCTCGCTGCTGATGACCTACGGCCTGCCCTACGACTCCGACGAGGGCCGCTCGCTCGCCCGCGGCATAACATCCGTCATGACCGCCATGGCCTACCGCACCTCGACCGAACTGGCCGAGGCGATGGAGCCCTTCGCGGGCTACCACGACGCGCGCCACTGGGGCGTGCCCAACCCGCCGCAAAAGGACAACGTCGAGTCGATGCTCGACGTCATCCGCCAACACCGCAGCGAATCGCTCGCCCTGAACGGCGACTGCCCGCACGATCTGGCCGACTACGGCCGCAAGCTGTGGAACGAGGTTTTGGAGCGCGGCATGCAGCACGGCTTCCGCAATGCCCAGGTGACGGTCCTCGCCCCCACGGGCACGATCGGATTTTTGATGGACTGCGACACGACGGGCATCGAGCCCGCGATCGGCCTTGTCGCCTACAAAATGCTCGCGGGCGGCGGTTGCCTGACGCTCCCGATCCGCATGATCCCGATGACGCTGCAGCAGCTCGGCTACAAGCAGGACGCCATCGACCGCGCCTGCGCCCACGTCGAGAAATACGGCACCTTGGAAATGGTCGTGACAGACGGCAAGGAAATTTCATCGGGCGTTCGTCCCGAGCACCTGCCGATCTTCGACACGGCCTTCATTTCGGGGCAGGGCAAGCGCGTGCTCTCCTACATGGCGCACCTCAAAATGGTGTCGGCCGTGCAGCCCTTCCTTTCGGGCGGCATCTCCAAGACGGTCAACATGCCGCAGTCCTCGACGGTGCAGGAAATCCGCGACACCTACATAAAAGCGTGGCAGATGGGCGTCAAGGGCGTGGCGATCTACCGCGACGGTTCCAAGCGCAGCGCCCCGATCAGCACCCAGAAGAAGAAAGACGGCGAACAGCCCCAGGCCATCCAGATGGTGACGGAGCCCTACCGCCGCGAGTTGCCCGACACGCGCACCTCGCTCACCCACAAATTCTCGATCGGCGGCACCAAGGGCTATGTCACGGTCGGCCAGTTCGACGACGGCCAGCCGGGCGAAGTCTTCATTCAGATGGCCAAGGCGGGCAGCACCGTCAACGGCCTGATGGACACGGTGGGCACATTGCTTTCCCTCTGTTTGCAGTACGGTGTGCCGCTCGAAACGCTGGTGAAGAAATTCACCCATGTGCGCTTCGAGCCGGAGGGCCTCACCCGCAATCCCGACATCCCGATGGCCAAGAGCATGATCGACTACATCTCGCGCTGGCTCGGCATGGAGTTCATCGACGGCTACCGTGCGAAAATGTCGCCGGCCGTCCGCATGGGCGTCGCGGCGGACGAGAACGGCGCGGGCGGCCTTGTCGACAACATCGCCCGCGAGGACGAGCAGACCAAAGGCAAGCTGACCTCCGAGCAATTGGAGCTCATCACCACCGGCGACGGCCACTTCACCTGCTCCGAATGCGGCAGCTCGAAAGTGAAAGTCACCGGCACCTGCGCCACCTGCCTGAATTGCGGCACCTCCTTGGGTTGTTCGTAAAATATTCTAGGCAAAAACAAAAAAAACGCGCGTTGTAAAACGCGCGTTTTTTTTGTGCCGCCTATTCAATCTCCCGATTTTCCTGCAACAGCTTGATCGAAAAATTCGATTTCGACGACGAACTTGCCGCCGACGGCAGCTGCGCCGCCTGCGATTGTCCCTCCGACGATGTCTGCTGCGTCGTGGTTCCCGAGAGCGAAACCAGCAGCGACAGGATAAAGCGGCTGTCGCCGCGGTGTGCGGTGATGCGCACGCGCAGGAGCTGGCAGTTGGTTCCCAGCAGGTGCGCGAGTGAGCCGGTTCCGGTGACAGACTCGTTGGCGCCCGTGCTCGCCTCTTCGCCGCCGCTTTTCGACACGTTCACGTCGCTCAACTCGCGGATGAGCTTGTCGTCGAGGGTGCCCGCGATCCCGTCGGAGCCGTTGCGATGGTCGACGACGGTTTGCGCGTCGAGGTCGTCGCGCTCGTCGAAAATTTCCAGTACCCCGACGGGAGCGGTGTTGAGATTGATCTTGCTGTGGGAGTGCAGCGTCACCATGCCGCGCAGCTTTATCCATTTCTCGTTGGGCTGCCCGTCGGGGTTGAAAAACACTTCCCCGAACTCTTTGATATAGCGCAGCTCGTCGAGGCTTTGCAGCGCGCGGTTGGGCACGATGACGGCGGGGGTCAGCGTGTCGTAGTAGTTTTGCTCGGCGCCGTTGGGGCGCATGTCGTCGTCCGTGTCGATCCAGTCGAGCAGGCAGTCCACCAGCTCGCGCGCCTGCATTTCCGAAATGTCGAGTTTTTGAAAAACTTCCGAAATCGCCTCGGCATAGGCGGCGGTGAGCGGGATGAGCCCCGTCTCGTCCGTGATCTGAATGTCCACTTTTATCCCGTGAGGGAAGGGGAGGGGCGGAAGCTCGAAAATTTCGCGCGGCCTGCGTTCGGCCAGGCGTTCCGCGCGCGCGCGCTCCTCAGGGGAAAGGGCATCGAGTCTCGCTTGTCGGGCGTCCGCGTCTTCCTCCTCCTCGTCGGGATAGTCCAGCGATTTAATGCCGGTGTTGTCCTCCAGCGTCACCGCATGCGGCTCGAGCGAGGCGAAATACAACGGGTGATCCCATCCTTGGGCGGGCGAAAACAGCCCCTTGTCCGTTTCGGCGAACATGTTCAGCACGGCCAGGGTCGTCTCAAGCGCGGCGTAGGCCTGCACGCGCAATTCGTCGTTGTCCTGATAAAGCCCCTTCAGTTTGAGCTGCTGCTCCACGAGGCCCAAAAAGGCGGACAGCACCAGCGACATCACGAACACCAGCCCCAGAATCATGAGCAATGCGGCCCCCGGTCTGGAACGGGGGCTTTCGTGAAACATATCCTTGGCGGGCGTCATGGGAAAATTAATAAATCAGCGGAAGCGAAGAGGGTTTTTCGCGGAAATAGATTTTGAAAACGCGCTCCTCGCCGCCCAGATCGAACGTGAAGTTCACGCCCTTGATCGTGCCGCCCGTCATTGTTTCCGAGGGCGGAAGCTCGTCCTCCTCCCAGGTTTCGTTCGACTCGTTGTAGTAAAGATAACTGATCTTGGTCACGAGCGCCGAGACGAGTGTGCGGTAAATTTCCGATGCATTTTCCTTGGATTGCTTGGCGGCTTTCCAGACGACATACAGCCCGTCGTCCTCCTCGAGCAGCAGCCAGCAGGTGAGATCCGGCAACGGCCCGTCGTCCCATACAAAAAGGGGCTGCTGTTCGCTCAGGGTAAACTGCATCAACGGGCTCCCGGCCGTGCTTTCGTTGGGCGGATAGCCCCATGTGACGTTGGCGATTTTCGCCGAAGACGCGCCCGTCGAGGAAGACGCGGAGGCGCCGGTCTGCGGCGTCTGCTCGGCGTTTGCGGAAGATCCCGGGGAGGAGGTGCCGCTTGAGGACGAAGTCGCCTTCGCCTGAGTCAGCACATACTCCAAAAAGCGCGTGGCCCCGAGGTAATGCTGGTCAAGACCCGGCTCCGTTTCCGCCTTCAGCCAAATATTCGAGAGCGAAAACAAAAAGAAGGAGGCCCCCGCGAGCAACAAGGCGGTGACCGCCAGGGAAAGCACGATCTCCAACAGGGTGAATCCGGCGTTTTTACGGGGACTACGCATCGGTCGGTTGGTTTTGGGATTCTTCCGAGCGCACGGGGCGGTAATTGTTCAGTTCCTGCTCGAATTTATCCATCAGCAACTTGCGGTCGGCGGACTCCGACCAGGCGGCGCGGTAAACGTACAGCGTCTGCGTGACGGTGGCTTCCGGCAATGTCTCGGAAGCGGGGAACTCAAAGACAAGCGTCAGGAAAAACAAGTCCGCCGCCGTGGTCGGGTAGACATAGGCCTCCCAGGTCACCTTGCCGGAGGCGGGCGTCATGATCTCCCCGCCGATCTCCATTTCGTCCTTGCTTTCAATGGCCAGAATTTTCTCGCGCAAAAAAAACAAGTCCGCCCCGCGCCCGATCTGCTCGCTCATGGCGATGACGGCCTTGAGTCCGTTATTGGCCGCCTGCGCAAGCATCCCCACCGCCATCACAAACAGGGCCATCGCGACGACGACCTCCATCAGCGTGAAGGCCCTTTTGCGGCGCAAACAGACGCGGCGGCTGGCGGACATGGTCAAAGCGGTTCGCCCCCGCGTTTTGGCGGCGCCCCCCAATAGAAGGGGTCGAGCGTCAGTTCGATATTTTCACCCGGGCCTTTGATCTTCACTTTCACCGGCATCCCGCAACCGGAAGGGTCGAACACAAGGCGTGGCACGGGATACTCGGACGGATCGTTTTTGTCCCTTGCGCCGATATTGTCCTCCGGCAATATGGGGATGAACTCGACTTCGAAGCGGCCCTTGTCCACCGCTTTTCCCAGCGGATATTTTCCGCAGTCCGCGCCTGCGGCGTCGACGACGGCGAACTCGTTTTTTTCGGGGTCGAAGGAGAGGTAGGTCTTAAGCATGCGGAGGGCGGCCTCGTAGCGGGCCTGCCGCACGGCCTTGCGAAAAACGTCGCCGGGAGGACGCGCCCCCATGTTGTCGAACGAGGAATCGAAATTCACCACCACGACCCCCGCGACCAACGCCATCAGCGCCAGTGCCACCACTATTTCTAAAAGCGTAAACCCCGACCGGAGCTTTCGGGCGGGGTTTACCGTTTTGGAAATGGCGTGGGAAACCATACGCCGCATCAAGGCAAATTATTTATTTCCCGGCGGCGGGTTGCCAGTTGCCGATGTCGTCGTCGGTGCCGTCCTGTTTGTCTGGGCCCATCGACCACACGTCATAGCCAGCGGGATTTTTGACGCCCGGGTACCGGTATTTGTAGGGATTGCCCCAAGGATCTTCGGGCATTTTATCCACATAGGGTCCCTTCCAGCGCTCGCGGCCCTGGTCGGGGGCGCTTACCAAGGCCGTCAATCCTTCCTCCGTGGTCGGATAGCCGCCCATGTTGATGCGATACATCATGAGCGGGGTCTTAACCGTTTCCTCCACAAACATTTTGGCGACGCTGGTCTGGCCGGAACTGAAGATGCCTTCCACATTGGTGACGACCGCGCCGATGATGATGGCCAGTAGCGCGATGGCGATGACAATTTCAAGCAGTGTGAAACCCTTGCGGGCGGGCTTGCGTTCGGGGCGTGTGTCGGATTGCATGGGGGTTTTTGTGAAAATGAAAAATGCCGTGTACGGGCGTATGGTAGACATAAACACCCGAACACGGCAAATAGTTTCGGCTTTTACAACGCCTTGTCGACCTGCGGCAAACGCCCGTCGGCCTCGGCGATGAGGTTCTTTGCCTCGAGCAATTCCGCGATGGCGTCCCACTTGCCGGAAACGAGGGCCTTTTTGGCCCCGTCGCGCACACTGGCGGAAAATTCTTTGCCGTCGGCGGCGACTTTGTCGTTTTCAACGTCGACGGTGATGGCGAGCTTCGGGTCGGCCTCGATCATCTTGGCCAGCGCGCGGATGTCCTGGCCCTTCATGACGGCGCAGGGGATGCCCAGTGTCGTTGAGTTGCCAAAGAAAATCTCCGCGAAGCTCTCCGCCAAAATCGCGCGGATGCCGTAGCGGTAGAGCGCCTGCGGGGCGTGCTCGCGCGAGCTGCCGCAGCCGAAATTGCTGCCGCTGAGCAGGATCGTGGCCCCCGCGTGTTTCGGGTCGTCAAAGGGGTGCCCCTTGCGGGTTCCGTCGGCGGCGACGCGCTCGTCGTAAAAGGCGAACTCGCCCAGCCCCTCGAAGGTGATGCACTTCATGAAGCGCGCGGGGATGATGCGGTCGGTGTCGATGTCGTCGCCCGGCACGTAAATGCCGGTGCTGATGACCTGTTTGATTTCGGGTAAACGCATTTTAAAAATTCCTTAAAAAGAGTTATTGGATGCCGAAGCACTTGCGCGCGTCGGTGATTTTGCCGGTGACGGCGGCGGCCACCACCATGACGGGGCTCATCAGCACCGTGCGCCCGGTGGGGCTGCCCATGCGGCCCTTGAAATTGCGGTTCGAGGAAGAAGCGCACAATTGCGTGCCCACGAGCTTGTCGGGGTTCATGCCCAAGCACATCGAGCAGCCCGCCTCGCGCCATTCAAACCCGGCGTCGCGGAAAATCTTGTCGAGCCCTTCTTCGCGGGCGAGTTTGTCCACGATCTGCGAGCCCGGCACGACGATCGCCTGAACACCCGGGGCCACCTTGCGTCCCTTGGCGTACTTCGCGGCCTCGCGCAAGTCGGACAAACGACCATTGGTGCAGGAGCCCAAGAAAGTCACATCCACCTTCTGCCCCTCGATCAATTCCCCGGGCGTGAACTGCATGTGCGCAAACGCCTCCTCGGCGGCGGCGCGCTCGCTTTCCGGCAAAGCGGACACAATTGGCAACGGCTCGTCGATGGCGATGGCCTGCGCGGGATTCAAGCCCCATGTGACAGTCGGGGCGATATCCTCGGCGCGGAACTTTATCACCTCGTCGTAATGGCAGCCCTCGTCGGAGGCGAAGGAGAGCCAGCGCCCGACGGCCTCGTCCCATGCCGCGCCGGTCGGCGCGAAGGGGCGGCCCTTGAGATAATCAACCGTTTTCCGGTCGGGGTTCACATAGCCAAAGCGCGCCCCGCCCTCGATCGCCATATTGCAGACGGTCATGCGGCCCTCCATGCTCATCTCGTCAAAAACTTCCCCCGCGTATTCGTGGGCGAAACCGAGGCCGCCGTTGACCCCCATCTTGCGGATGAGGAACAACGCCACGTCCTTCGGGTAAACGCCCGCGGCTAGCTTGCCGTCCACCTGCACGCGGCGCAGCTTGGGCTTGGCAAAGGAGAGGGTCTGCGTCGCGAGCACGTCGCGCACCTGGCTCGTGCCGATGCCGAAGGCGATCGCGCCAAACGCGCCGTGCGTGGCGGTGTGCGAGTCGCCGCAGGCAATCGTGCAGCCGGGCTGCGTGATGCCCTCCTCGGGGCCGACGATATGGACGACGCCCTGCTTGCCGGTCATCAAATCGAAAAACCTAATATGGTTCTCTTTGCAATTTTTGCGCAGCTCGTTGAGCATGGCCACGGCCAGCTCGTCCGCGAAGGGCTCCTTGCGCTGAGCCGGATCGGTCGGGATGATATGGTCGACCGTGGCGAATGTGCGGTTCGGAAAACGCACGGGCAGCTTCAAATCGCGCAACATGCCGAAGGCCTGCGGGCTCGTCACCTCGTGCAGCAGGTGGGTGGACACAAAGAGCTGCGTCTGCCCGTTGGGGAGCGTGCGCACGGTGTGGGCGTCCCACACTTTGTCGAAAAGGCTTTTCTTGGACATAGAAACTCGATTATACAAAGCCGCGTTTGAGACGGTCAAGAAGGGAAGGGCGTTGTTGCCACATTATAAATGCTTTTCCCAAGTTTGATTTCAAACTAAGCTTTCAAAAAATGACTGCAATCGGCATCCGGCATCTGCACAAAACATTCGGCAACGTCCGCGCGCTGGACGACGTGAGTTTGGACATCGCCCAAGGAGAAATGTTCTTCCTGCTCGGCCCCAGCGGTTGCGGCAAAACAACGCTCCTGCGCACGATAGCCGGCTTTTGCGAACCGGACAAGGGGGCGCTGCTTTTCGGGGAGAAAAACGTTACCTATCAGCCCGCCTACCTGCGCCACACGGGGATGGTGTTTCAAAACTACGCCTTGTGGCCCCACATGAATGTGGCGCAAAATGTGGCGTTCGGTCTCGAACAGCAAAAACTTCCCAAAGACGAGATAACCTCGCGCGTCAGCCGCGCCTTGGAACAGGTGCGCATGGCGGACTTCGCCAAGGCCGCGCCCAACACCCTCTCGGGCGGCCAGCAGCAGCGCGTCGCATTGGCCCGCGCGATGGTGGTGGAGCCGCACTGCCTGCTTCTGGACGAGCCGCTGTCCAACCTCGACGCGCGCCTGCGCGCGGAACTTCGCGGGGAAATTCGCCGCATCTGCAAAGAATCGGGCCTGACGGCCGTCTACGTCACCCACGACCAAAAGGAAGCCCTCGCGATGGCCGACCGCATGGCCGTGATGAAAGACGGCAAAATTTCCCAGATCGGCACCCCCCAGGAAATATACCGCCGCCCGGCGGACGCCTTTGTCGCCTCCTTCCTAGGCGAGTCCGATTTTTTCGACGGCATTTTACGCGCCTGCGGGGCGGGTGAGGGCTTGGTGGAAACGGCGTTGGGCCCCCTGCGCGCGGCCCTCGGCGGCGTCCATCCCGACCGCTTTGCCGAGGGCGACAAAGTTTCCGTCTGCATCCGTCCCGAATCATGGCATTTGGACACGATGCCCGCCGACGAAAACTGCCTCGAAGGCCGCGTGGCCGACCGCGTTTTCCTCGGCGAAATGGCGCAACTGCGTTTTGTGCCCGACAGCAACCCGGAAGCATCTTTTCGCGTCTTCCAACTCAACCCGCGCGGCAACGCCTCCGACAGCCTCTACGCATGGGTCGACCCCGAGGATGTCGTGATCTTGCCGTTTTAATATAGGAATCACACACGGATGCGAAAAGGACTCTATACCTGCCTCTGCATCGTCGCCCTAGCCGCGTTGATAGGCCTTCCGCTATGGTTCGGTCTCCAAAAAAACGGGGCCGCCACCGACGCCTCGGAAACACTCGTCATCCTTTCCCCGCACCCGCAGGCCGTGCGCCGCGCCTTTTCGGAGGCCTTCGAGAAAGATTTTTTTGAGCGCACGGGCAAGCGCGTCCACGTGCAATGGCGGGTCGTGGGCGGCAGCAGCGACATCATCCGCTACTTGAACGCGCAATACGCCTCGGCCTTCCGCTACCATTGGACAAGCGAACTGGGCAACCCGTGGAACGCGCGCGTGCAGGCGGGTTTTTTCCGCGACAATCCCGACGCCCCCGACGACGCGCGCCGCGCCCGCGGCGCCTTTTTAAAAAGCGACGTGTCCGTCGGCGCGGACATTCTCTTTGGCACAGGCTCCTACGACTGCGCGCAACAGGCGGGGGGCCGGCCCCGGGATGACCCCCCCGGTTTTCAAAAACACCCCCCCGGGTGGGCCCCCCCCCTCAAACCCCCAACAGGAGCGGGCGCAACGCCCAGGGGCCACCACAGCCCCGGGGGGGCGGC
>JAVBTG010000076.1:0-14843 GCA_031556275.1 Opitutales bacterium | reverse complement strand
CCGTCGGGATTGTTAAACGAGGGTTTCCGCTATCGCGATTTGGACACAGGGACGTTCCTGACACCCGATCCGCTGGGGTTTGTCGACGGGCCGAATTTGTACGCTTACGTCAACCAGAATCCTTGGACGAAGTTTGATCCGATGGGGTTGGCTCTTGAACATATTGGGCAACGCAATCGGATGTTAAATTCGCTTTCTCCAGGCAGCGCTCCTAGTGAAGCGCGATTGGGGGAGGCGCGGGGATTGGCGAATGTTGTAGTTGGGGGAGCTCAGGTGGTTGCATCCATGAATCCAGTAGTGTCTGTTGTTGAAGGTGTCACCGGTGTGGAATCGGCGACAGGAGAAAAAATGAACGGAGGTGAACGTTTGTTGGCTGCTGCTCCGCTTGTTGGAGCGCTTAGAACTGGGAAAACCGGCATAAAGGCTGGGGTAGCGATAGCGAAGGACATAAAAATCGGCGCAAAAATTGCAGATAAAGCAGATACGGTGGCCGATACCGTTCGAGGAGTTGATGCCATTACCGATACCGCAAGAACTGGCAAAAACGCAGGCGAAGCGGCAATAGACGCGAGCAAGGCGACAAATAAGGCGGTGGGAGATGCAAATGCGGCGGCTAGACCTGGAGCACTACTTTCTAGACAGGGTCCCGAGGAGATGAATGGAAGTTATGTGAAAAGGCTGGCAAGTGATATGAAAGATAATGGATATGGCACTAGGAGTCCGATTGATGTTGCAAAAGTTAATGACGATTTGGTTATCATAGATGGGCATCATCGAGCTGCTGGTGCAAAAAAAGCAGGGTTGGAAACTGTTCCTGTGAAAATACAAGATGTTTCACCTGAGCAGGGAATGAAGTTGATGCAAGACGTGCATGACGCGAATTTTCAAAGAAGTCTAAAACAAAAATAAATCATGGATTTAATTGCAATAGTCGAAGAATATTCACAACTTCAGAAAATTTTGATAAACCGCCTTGTGCAATGCTTTGAAATAGCAGACAAAGAATTTTTGCTCGATCTTCCGAGGCATGGCTCAATTTTTTTGGAAAACGAAGAATGGTCGTTTATTCGACATGGAGTGGGTGTTCGTTTTATTTCCAAATAAAGCGGCCGCATAGTCGATCCTCATGTTGGTATTTTTCAATTCCCTGAAGCAATTGATGCATGGAGAATATTTCAATATTTAGAATCATCTGAGATTGCGGAAGTTTCATATAAAAATAATTTGATTAGAATAAATAAATTAGATGTATTGGATATTCTTTTAGACGAAGCGGCGACTAATGGAACGTTGATTTTGATAGACCCTAAAAGAAAACTGTACGACTTCAACCAGAAGAATCCAATCACGGGCCAACCATAGAGCAAACGGCGTGCCAGAATGTTCTTTAGGCTAAAGGCAAGATGCAGCTTCTCGGCTATGAAGCCCATGTGTTCGCGCGATGCGGCCATGGGCTTCATTTTTCCTCAGATCGCGCAAGCAGGAGCGGCCAACTGATGGCGTTTGTGTTCTCTCGCTCCAACGGCATTGCGCAACCCAAGGTGAAACCAAATGGCAACACCACTTCACGGGGAAGTTCGCTTACGTCAGACTAAACACCCCAACAGTTAGGTCGCGTTTGTAAATTCTAACGCATCGGCTGCTCGGCCGGTTTTTTGGTGTCGGCTAATACGCCGACAGTGCGTCGCACCGGATGCTGGCGCATCTGCCCATTCCGCGTGTTTATAAATAGCACGCTCCAGGTTATTTTTGGGTGTCCTCGCCTCGACGATGTGCTACATCGCCTCGACTCGAAACCACCAAAAATCCCTCAAAACCGCCTCTCGCATCCTCGGTTATAATTTCCAAACACGACCTCGCCCTCCTCGTGCAGCTTGTCCCGAATAACCATTAGAATCCGGTAGAGATGCGACTGCATTTGCGTGGTGTTGAATATCTAAACTTCTCGCGATTATAGCAAGTGCTCGGCCTTGAATGAGCGTATATAAACCGCTCACTTTATTTACCAAGGCAGAAGGTCGAGAAGAGTTTGTCCAAGAGGGCGTCGTTGTCGGGGCGGCCTACGATGTCGCCGAGGGCGTCGAGGGCCAAGCGCAGGTCGCTGGCGACGAATTCCGATGGCGTGCCGCGTTGCCATTGTGCGAGGGCTTGTTCCAGGGCGTCGGTCGCGGCGTCGAGGGCTGCGGCGTGGCGGGCGCTGACGAGGATTTGATCTTCGTCCGGAATTGTCATGCCGGACTCTAGGGTGCGCACGATCGCGGATTCGAGGGTGCCGACGTTGTCGCCGGTTTTGAGGGAGATTTTGACGCGGTGCTTGAAGGGGCGCAGGGCGGCTTCGTCGGACGCAGGGGTGGGGGCGCTGTCGTTTGAGGAGGCGCGCGGAGCGGATTCGTCGAACGAGGGGAGCAGGTCGGTTTTGTTTTCGACCAGCAGGGTGGTGTCGGGATAGAGAATTTTTAGGGCTTGCGGGGGGAGGGAGGGGAACGGTTGGGAGGCGTCGACGACGAGCAGTTTTATGTCCGCCGTCGCGGCTTTCTCCAAAGCGAGGGCGATGCCCGCGGTTTCGAGAGTCCCCGCGCCGGAGCGCACGCCCGCCGTATCGATAAGTTGGATACAGTAGGGGCCCGCCTTCCAGCGCTCCGTGATGTAGTCGCGCGTCGTGCCCGCCTCGGGGGAGACGAGCGCGCGCTCCTCGCCCAACAGCGCGTTGAGCAGGCTGCTTTTGCCCGCGTTGGGGGCCCCGAGGATGACGGCGCGCGCGCCCTCCTGCAAGAGCGTGTGGTAGTCCCTCGTTTTGGCGAGCACGCGCATGTGTCCGAGCAGGGCACGGATGCGGGCGGTGGGGATGTCCTCGTGGTTTTCGGGCAGATCCTCGTCGGCGAAGTCGATGCGGGCTTCCACTTCGGCGAGGATTTGCAAAAGGTCGTCCGTCAACGCGCGGATGCGTTCGCCCAGCGCGCCTTCGAGCTGGCGGCGGGCCGCTTTGAGGGCCTTTTCGGTGCGGGCGCGGATGACTTCGCCGACGGCCTCGGCTTGGCTCAGGTCGATGCGGCCGTTTAGAAATGCCGTGCGGGTGAATTCGCCCGGCTCGGCGAGGCGGCAGCCGCGCGCGACGAGATCGGCCAATATTTTTTGGACGATGAAGGGGTTGCCGTGCGGGGAGATTTCCAGCATGGCCTCGCCCGTGTACGAGGCGTTTTCGGCAAAAAACGTCCAGAGAACCCGGTCGAGAATGTTGCCGGAAAGGGCGCGGTAGGCGCTTAGGCGGGCCGTGCGGGCGGGGCGCACGTCGGGCGCGTTAAAGATGGCGCGGGCGAGTGGTTCGCACAATGGGCCGCTCACACGGATGAGCGCGAGGGCTCCCTCGCCCGCCGGGGTCGAGAGGGCGCAGATCGTGTCGGTGTGCGGCGGTGTGTGTGGCATTGCCATGCGCGGACGTGCGGGAAAGAAAAAGGCGCGGCCTTTGGATGGCCGCGCCGATGTGTGCTTTTAAAAAAACTTGCGGCGAAAGGCGCGTGGTTATCTGGCTTGCGATTCGAACGTCGCAGGGGAGAGGGCGAAGCGGCCGGGGCCGACGTGTGTGGTCACGTTGATGGATTTCCCGTTGTGTCCGACGACGATGTTTTGCACTTGGGTGCACTGCAGTTCGCCCGCGCCCTCGAAGGTGACGGATTCGCGCTGTCCCTTGCGCAGGGAGCCGGTGAACAGCTTTTTCCCGTCGGGGGCCAGAACGAGGAGCGAGGTGATGTCTTCCTTCGCGGTGAAGGTGTACGTCTGCGAACCGGAAGCGGGGGTGGCGACGAGGTCGGGGTTCGGGGCCGGGGCTGGGTCGGAGCTGAACAGGGCGCGCGTGCCCGCGATGAGCACCAAGACCAAGACGATGACGCCGACTAAAACACCCGCGATTTTGATGTATTGGCGGGGGTCGACCGCGACGGAGGCGTTCGAGGATTCTTCCGGGATTTCTTCGGGCTGCGCGGGGGATGTTTCCTCGCTTTCCGAGGCCTCGAGCGTGCCGTAGCCGCCGCGGCCGCGACGGGCGCGGGAGGTGCCCAATTGGATCGCGTGGTAGTCCGTCAAAAGTTTCTCGGGATCGAGCTTCAAATAGGTGGCGTACACGCGGAGGAATCCGCGGCGGTAAATCTCCGGCAGCGAGAAGTTGAACAGGTTCGATTCCATGTTCAGCAGGAAGTCCGAACGGATTTTCGTGGCTTCCGCCGCCTCGCGGATGGAGAGTCCCTGCCGTTTGCGTGCTTCTTCAAGTCTTTCCCCGATGGTGTGCATACCCTTTATTCAATGCGCCAAAACCCGTTTGGTGGCAACATTATAAACGCGGTTGGTGGGCGGAAAATTAGGAGCATTAGGGTGTGTTTGAAAACTAAGCGTAATGGATACGTGGGTTGGTTTTGAGGCATTTTCCCGGGGACTGAGCCGAGGCGATCTGAAGCAGCGTCGAGGCGAAGCCCCGGGAAAAGGGCCATGGAGCGCGCTATTTACAAGCGTGCGGAAGGGCGGATGCGTTAGCAGCCGATGCGAAGCATTGTCGGCGTTTAGCCGACACCCAAATCCGGCCTGCGCAGCCGTTGCGGGTAGTTTTCAAACACACCCTAGGGGGCGGGGGAGTTTAAGGCTTCCTGCTGGCGCGCGATGATGCGCCCGAGCAAATCGGCGCGCAGTTCGCGGGCGAGTTCGCCCAAGTCCGACACGTGGGAAAAGGTGTGGTCGTAATTCAGCGGCCAGTCGACGAGCGTGCGGCCCCCCAGCGTCAGGCGCACTTGGCGCACGACCAGGCGCAGTTTGGCGACGCGCCACGGGGGAGGGGGTGGCGTTTTTTCCACGGCGGGGACAGTGGTAGCGGGCGGGGCCGCGGCGGGGGCTGTCGTGTCGGGAGATGGGGTTTTTTCGGCGACGGGGCGAGGCGGGCGTTTTTTTGGGGGCTTGGGCGGCGCTTCGGCGGTGTCGTCGCGGGCGGGCCGCCAGGCGTTCAAAAAGCCGACAAAATTGTTTTTCCCCTTGCCGTCGAAAACGACGGTCAGCCGGTCGATTTCGATTTTCCCCTCGTGGATGAGGACGGTTTTGGAAAACAGCGCGCTCAGCGGATCGGCGTCAATCAGGATATGGCCGCCTTCGATGAAGGAGGGCTCGCCGAAGGCCGCCGGGTTGAACACGCGCAGGCCCGACGCCTCAAAATCGCCCAGCAGGATTTGCGCGTCGGCGCTGTCATAGGTGACGGAGTAGCCCGTCGTCGCCTCGATCCAGTTGCGCAAAATCCCCGGGCCGTAGTGGTTGGCGGCCCAGATGCCGACGCCCGCCAGTATCGCCAGCGCGACCAGCGCCGCCCCGATCGCGTACAGCAGGCAGCCAAAGGGTTTTAAGGCATAGCGGATGAGGCCCATCGACTCTTTTAGGAAATTCGCAAGCAATGCTTTTGGCAACGCTTTTAGGCGTTTGCCAACCCGTAAAACGCGCGGGCGCGGGCCGTCGACAGCACGGCCAGTTCCGTTTCTTGCATGCCGAACAACCCGGCGGCGAAGCGGCCTGTGTGCGGGAGGTAGGAGGGCTCGTTGGGTTTCCCGCGCAGGGGCACGGGCGTCAGATAGGGGCAGTCGGTTTCCAGCATCAGGCGCTCCGGGCCTTGGGCGAGGCAGGCTTGGCGGGCGATCTCGGCGTTCTTGTAGGTGAGCACCCCCGTGAACGAGGCGAAGGCCCCGCGTTCGCGCAAAAAACGCATTTCCTCGGGGCCCTCCGCGAAGCAGTGGAATACCACTTGCTCCCAGTTCGCGCCTTCCTGTTCGAGCAATGCCACGGTGTCGGCGAAGGCGTTGCGGGCGTGGACGACGAGGGGCTTTTTTACGTGATTTGCGAGGTGAATCTGGGCGCGAAAGGCTTGTTGTTGCAGGTCTTTGAGTCGGGCGGCGCGGGCGGCGTCGGCGGGCAGGCGGTAATAGTCCAGCCCCGTCTCGCCGATGGCGGCGGGGGCGTGCGGGGCGGCAAAGTAGGAGGAGAGCGTTTCCAGTGCCGCCTCGAAATTTTCCGAAATTTCCTGCGGGTGGATGCCTGCCGCGTAGAAAATTTCGGCGGGAAATTTTTGGTGCAAATCGCGGTAGATCGCCCAGTCGTCTGGGGCCGTGCCTGCCGTGATAAAAAGGTTCACGCGCGCCTCCCTCGCGCGGGCGAGGGTGTCGTCCAATGTGCCGTCTTTGACGAAGTAGTCCAGATGGCAGTGCGTGTCCGCCCACGCGGGGGCTGCCTGCGCCGAAAAACGCCTTGCTCCGGCTGTCGTCTCGTTCATCATAAGATGAATAACATAGCCGCGGCCTTTGTTTTTGCGCAAGAAGAAGCGCAAGCGGACGCGAATTAGGAAAATTTATTTATGGAAAACGTCATCATCATCGGTTCGGGCTGCGCGGGGCTTACGGCGGCCATTTATTGCGCGCGCGCCAACCTCAACCCGCTCGTGATCGAGGGCAAGCTGCCGGGCGGGCAGATCACGACGACCAGCGAGGTCGAGAATTTTCCAGGATTCCCGGAAGGGATCAACGGCTTTGACCTGACGTGGAAAATGCGCCAGCAGGCCGAAAAGTTCGGCACGCGCTTCCACGGCGCGACGATCAACGCCGTGACGGTGGCCGACGACGGCTCCAAACGCCTCGTCTGCGCGGAGGGCGAGACGCTGGAGGCAAAGGCCCTGATTATCGCGACCGGCGCGTCTCCCCGCCTGCTCGGCATCCCCGGCGAAAAGGAGATGTACGGCGGCAAGGGCGTGTCCACCTGCGCGACGTGCGACGGGGCGTTTTACCGCGGCAAGACCGTCGCCGTTTTGGGTGGGGGCGACTCCGCCTGCGAGGAGGCCCATTTTCTGACGCGCTTCGCCGAAAAAGTTTATCTGGTCCACCGCCGCGACGAGCTGCGGGCCTCGCAGATTATGCGCGAGCGGGTGCTCAACTGCGAAAAGATCGAGCCTGTGTGGAACGCCGTCGCCGAGGCCGTTTTGCCCGACGCAGAGGGGAAGGTGCGCGCGCTCGCCGTCAAGGACGTCAAGACCGGGGCTCCGCGCGAGCTCGCGGTGCAGGGCGTGTTTTACGCGATCGGCCACCACCCGAGCACCGAGGCGTTCGCGACGCTCTTGCCGCGCGACGAGCTGGGTTATTTTAAAACGCTGACCGATTCGCAGGTGCGCACTGAGGTGCCGGGCGTCTTCGTCGCCGGGGATTGCGCCGACACCAATTACCGGCAAGCCATCACCGCGGCGGCGATGGGATGCCAGGCGGCGATTGAGGTTGAGCGGTGGTTAGTCTGATTGCAGGGCAATCGGGGTGCGCAATATTTGTTTAGGCGTTTCTAAGAAAAAAAATGCAATGAACAACACGATCTCCTGTTTGACGGCCAATTTTATCGGACGGCATCCGGGGTATCCGATGGTGCGCAGCCAGTGGTCGCAGTATCAGGCGCAAAATGAGGCGTATTTTCAGCCGGACGAGACGTTTGAGGAGCGCTTTGACGAACTGGTGGGGGACATTCAGGAGATTGGATTTCCCCAATTGGATCTGTGGTACGGGGTGTTGAACCCCGCATGGGCGAATGAGCGGCATTTTCTATCCGTGCGCAATGTCCTTCAGCGCCGCGAGATGGGCATCGCCACGCTCTACGGAAACGCGGGCGACACGGCGGCCGATGTGCGGGCGAGTTGCCGTATGGCGGCGGGGTTGGGCTGCGGATTGCTCACCGGCGATTGCGCCGCGCTGCAGAGGGAGCATGACGCGGTCGTGGGCATTTTGAAAGAATTTGGCATGCGACTGGCTGTTTTCAACCGCTTGGACAAGACCCCGGCCGACGCGGCCGCGCGGGTGCGCGGCGGCATCCCCGGTCTGCTCGGGATCGCGGCGGACACTGGCGCCTTCGCTGTCGCGGGCTATCCCGCCGAAAAGGCGTTGGCGGAGCTGACGGACGTGTTGATGTATGTGCATTTAAAGGACGTGAAAATCGGCGGGATTTCACCGCATTCCTGCCGCTACGGGCAGGGCATCGTCAACCTGCCCGCCTGCGCGCGCGCTCTCGAAAAAATCGGCTACCAAGGCGGCATCAGCGTCGCGGACGTTTCCTTCAACGCCGGCCCCGAGATGGATTTGAAGGCGTCGCTCGAGATGCTCAAATCGTGGCTCCGGTGATTGGCGCGGTCTTTTTGGCCCAATACTGCGTTGCTGCGAAAAACCGCGACCGGGATGACCGTGAGGTCTATCCCGTCCTGGGTTTTTCTTGCGCCTTGTCTTGGACCAAAAATTCTCGCGCCAATGGGCGTTCGAGAGCGGCTCCAAACGCCGCGCTAAGCGCGGTGAGTCAACAGCAGTAAATTAACGTAAACGCCACCTACGCGAGCTATCGGCCCTTTCCGCTAGGTATTTTTGCGCAGGGCAAGGCGCAAGGAGAAATGCGGGCGGGATTGACCTCGTGGTCATCCCGGTCGCATTTCGACGCAGCAACGCCGCCATGCGCAAAAAGACCCGCGGAAAGTCGGGGCGGCCGGATTCGAACCGGCGATCTCCTGTACCCAAAACAGGCGCGATACCAGGCTACGCTACGCCCCGCAAAATCAAAGCAATACTTTGTAACACGCGTGCGCCCGTGTCAACGCTTGCGCGGAGCTTGACGGGAGGTTGCCCGCCAGCCAAAATGCCCGCATGAGATATTTGCTGATTGCCGTTGTTTCCATGGCCGCCCTGCTGGGGGGCGGTTGCAAATCGCTCGGGTACAACCCCCAGTCGTTGGACAACCAACTGACGCCCTCGGGCGGCGAGCAAACCTACGTGCGCACGTGGAAAACCGATCCGCAGACGGGGCAGACAACCCCTGTGGTCGAGAAAAAATAGAGGCGCCCGCGCGGACGTCCCCCAAAAAAGAACCACCGGTGATCGGTGGTTCTTTTTTTGAAATATGCGCGGGGCGCGGAATCAGTTTTTCAGAAAACCGTCTTCCTTTAGCTTCTTTTCCAGAACGGTGGTGATGTAGTTGCTCCGGTTCCGATTTTCGGCACTGCCGGCTTCCTCGATAGCGTTTTGGAGCGCCATCGACATCGAGATGCTGATCTGGGTCATGCCCTGTTTCCTTGTCCCTGTTTTGGTTTTCTTTTTCATGGTGGATTCAATCATTACTTTATCACACCTATAAGTCAATAATGCCCTGAGAAAATTTTTACACCCCGAAAAGCGGTAGTGTTCCTGATTAATATGGCCTTCTTGGTGCCATATGACCGCCCTCCACGCGCGCACCACTTTTTGGGGACACTCAGTTGAGCAGCGAGGACGACCGTTCAAAACTCTCCACGCGCGAGGGCTTTGTGGGATTTGTCTTGTAAAAATAACCGTCCAACTGCACGTAGATGGGGCCTTCGCGGCCCTGAAACACCTCGACCGACTGGGTGCGTAAGCCTTCGCCCGCGGCGGTGCTCTCCACCCATTCGCTACTGCGCTGCGCGGGACCGTCCGGCGCTTCGGGCGTCCAAATGATTTTCCCCTTTTCCACCATGCCGACGTATTTGGCCGCCTTGCCGTTGAGCGTGGAGATGCTGCGCAAAATCCCGTCGTCCAAATAGGTTCGGCCTTCGACGGATATTTTTCGGTTGTCCACGCCGAATTCCGTTTTGCCGTGCAATTCCCAGGCGCCGCGTTTGTCCACTTTGATCTCGTAGGTGACTTCCGCCGGGATCACCCTGCCTGCGATCGCCGAACGTTCCGCGTAGGTCGCCCCGCTTTGCTCCGTGGCGTTGGGGCGGATCTCGCCCTTCCAGACGCCTTCAAACGGCGCGATCAGGGCGCGGTAGTCCTCCGCCGAAATTTTCACGGGTTTGGGCAGCTGCGCCTCGGAGACGGTGCCGGGAGTCGCCATGCCCGAGAGTTGCGGGGCCTTCGCGGGCACCGCTTCGGGCGCGGGTTCGGGCGCGGCCGCGCCCAAACACAGCGCGGTTGAAAACAAAGCGATGACAGGTAAAAATTTCATCGGCGGGGTTGTCTTTGTTTGGCCAACAGTTGGGCGATGGCGAAGCGGGAAATGGCCTCGAGCCGCTCGAGTTCAGCCTCGTCCACATCCTTTTGCAGACGGGCCTGCGCGAGGGCTTGTTCCGCGCGTTTTTGCGCCTGCTCGACGGCGGAGGCGTCGATCGCCTGCACGTCGATCGCGGCGTCGGTAAGGACGGACACGGTGTCGCCCATCACGCGCACAAACCCGCGGTCCACCGCCAGCGCGTCCACATGGGTTCCCTTGCGCGCGCGCAGCTCCCCCTCCATCAGCATCGTCAGGAGCGGAATGTGCCCCGGCAGGATGCCGATTTCCCCGTTGCGCGTCATGAAGGCCACCTCGTCCACGGTGTCCTCGTAGGCGCGCTTTTCCGGAGTGATGATCTCGAGCTTGAGCGGCATTTTTAAAATTATTTCTGCTTGGAGGCCTCGATGACTTCCTCAATCGAGCCCTTCATGAAGAAGTCGGCCTCGGGGATCTCGTCGAGCTCGCCGGAGAGGATCATTTTAAAACCCTTCACCGTGTCGGCGGAAGAAACGTACTTGCCCTCGATCCCGCTGAACACCTCGGCCACCGCGAACGGCTGCGAGAGGAACTTTTGGATTTTTCGGGCGCGAAACACCGTCACCTTGTCCTCCGCGCCGAGCTCGTCGATGCCAAGGATGGAGATGATGTCCTGCAAGTCCTTGTAGCGCTGCAAGACGGTCTGTACCCCGCGCGCGACTTCAAAGTGCTCCTGCCCGACGATGCCGGGCTCCAGCGCCTTCGAGGTCGAGGCGAGCGGGTCAACCGCCGGATAAATGCCCTGCTCGGCGATGGAGCGCTCGAGCACGATCGTGGAGTCCAAGTGCGCAAAGGTGTTGGCGGGGGCCGGGTCCGTCAAGTCGTCGGCGGGCACGTAGACGGCTTGGAAGGAGGTGATGGAACCCTGCTTGGTCGAGGTGATGCGCTCCTGCAGCTGCCCCATTTCCTCCGCGAGCGTCGGCTGGTAGCCGACCGCCGAGGGCGAGCGGCCCAACAGCGCGGAAACCTCGGAGCCCGCCTGCGAGAAACGGAAGATGTTGTCGACGAACAAAAGCACGTCCTGGTGCTTCTCGTCGCGGAAATACTCCGCCATCGTCAGGGCGGAAAGGCCCACGCGCATGCGCGCCCCCGGCGGCTCGTTCATCTGGCCGTAAACCAGCGCGACCTTGGATTTCTCGATGTTTTCGGCGTCGATGACGCCGGAGTCGATCATCTCGTGGTAAAAGTCGTTCCCCTCGCGCGAGCGCTCGCCGACCCCGGCGAAAATCGAAAAACCGCCGTGCGCCTTGGCGATGTTGTTGATCAGCTCCATGATCAGCACCGTCTTGCCCACGCCCGCGCCGCCGAAGGCGCCGGCCTTGCCGCCGCGCAGGAAGGGACAGATCAGGTCGATGACCTTTATGCCGGTTTCCAAAATCTTGGCCTGCGTGTCTTGGTCGACGAGCGGCGGAGGGTCGCGGTGGATCGGCAGGCGTTTGTCGGCTTTGACTTCACCCTTTTGGTCGACCGGTTCGCCCAGGACGTTGAAAATGCGGCCCAATACCCCCGTGCCGACGGGCACCGAGATCGGGGCTCCAGTGTCGACGGCGTCCATGCCGCGCACGAGGCCGTCCGTCGAGCTCATGGCGACCGCGCGGGCGACCCCGCCGTCCAAATGCTGCTGCACTTCCAGCACGAGCTTGCGGCCGCCTTCAAAGGAGATTTCGAGCGCGTTGTAGATGGACGGCATGTTTTCGGGCGAAAACGCAACGTCCACGACGGCGCCGATGATTTGAACGATTTTTCCCTGGTTCATGTGCGATGGTTTTATAAAAGTTTTCAGCGGCCGCTGCCGACGGAGGAGATTTCCAAAATTTCGTTGGTGATGGCGTTTTGCCGCGCCTTGTTGTACTGGAGCGTGAGGTCGCCGATGAGCGTCTCGGCGTTGTCGGTGGCCGCCTTCATGGCCACCATGCGGGCGCTGTGCTCCGACGCCTTGGCCGACAGCATCATCTGGTAGAGCTCCTGCCGCACGAACAGCGGCGGGAATTCCTCGATGATCTCTCGCGCCGAGGGCTCGAAGAGCATTTGGCGCTCGTCCGTGACGGCCGGGCCCATGTCGGGGAACGTCTTGCGCAGGCGCTCCAATTGCGCGGCGAACCCGGTGAAGGGCACGAGCCCCGCCAGCACCGGTTCCTGCTTGAGCGTGTTGATGAAGGTGGGGTACATCACCTCGATCGTGTCGATGCGGCCCTCGAGAAATTCCTTCTCCATGAAGTCGGCGATGACTTTCACCTCGTTGAAATGCACGCGGTCGGAGACGGGGAATTCCGCGAGCACCTCGTGGCGCAGGCGGGCGAAATACTGCGCGGCGCGCTTCCCCACGCAGACGAACGCGGCCTCACCCGGCTTGATGCCCGCGCCTAGGCGGAACAAATTCGCGTTGAGCGCCCCGCACAGGCCCTTGTCGGTGGAGAGCACCAGGATACCGCGTTTTTTGACGGTGCGGTCTTCGAAAAACGGGTGCGACACTTTGCCGATTTTCTGCATCAGCGACTCGAGCATCTCGACGAGCAGCTGCGCGTAGGGCTGGCCGTTGAGCGCGGCCTGCTGGGCGCGCTTCATCTTGGAGGACGCCACCAGCTGCATCGCCCTTGTGATCTGGGCGGTGCTCTTGACCGACTTGACGCGGCTGCGGATTTCTCGGATTCCCTTCATCGGAAACGGCTAAAAAATTTCAGGAGAACGTGCGCTCCCACTGCTCGACGGCGGTTTTGAGCGCGGCGTTGAGCGCGTCGTCGAGTTCCTTCTTCTTGAAAATTTCCGCCAGCAACTCGGTGTGGCCGGAGGTGAAATATTCCTCGAGCGAGGCCGCCGCGCGCACAATGTCCTTCGTGGCGATCTTGTCGAAAAACCCGTTGTGCATCGTCCACAAAAGCGCGACTTCGATCGCCATCGACTTCGGGGCGGCGGCAGGCTGCTTGAACAGCTCGATGATGCGGGCTCCCCGGTCGAGCGTCGCCTTGGTGCGCGCGTCGAGGTCGGAGCCGAACTGCGCGAAGGCGGCCAGCTCGCGATACTGCGCCAATGCCAGTTTGATCTTGCCGCCGACTTGCTTGACGGCCTTCGTCTGCGCGGCGGAGCCCACGCGGGAGACGGAGAGCCCCGCGTTGAGGGCAGGGCGAACACCTTGGTTAAAGAGGTCGGTCTCCAGATAAATCTGGCCGTCCGTGATGGAAATAACGTTCGTCGGGATGTAGGCGGAAAAGTCGCCGGCCTGCGTCTCGATGATGGGGAGCGCGGTGAGCGAGCCGTCGCCGTCCTCCTTGCGCAAACGCGCTGCCCGCTCGAGCAAACGGCTGTGCAGATAAAACACGTCGCCCGGATAGGCTTCGCGCCCTGCCGGGCGTTTGAGCACAAGCGAGATCTGGCGGTAGGCCACGGCGTGCTTGGAAAGGTCGTCGTACACGATCAGCGCGTCCATGCCGTTGGTCATGAACCACTCGCCCATCGCGCACCCGGCGTAGGGCGCGATGTACTGGCTCGACGGGTTGTCCCCCGCGCTGGCGCACACGACGATCGTGTGTTCCATCGCGTTGTTGGCCTCGAGCAATGCGATCGTGCGGGCGATATTGGCGTTTTTCTGGCCGATCGCCACGTAAATCGAATAGACGGGACGGAAGGTCGCGTCGCCTGACGCCAGCCCCTCGCGGTTGATGCGGGCTTGGTTGATGATCGTGTCGGTCGCGATCGTCGTCTTGCCGGTGGAGCGGTCGCCGATGATCAGCTCGCGCTGGCCGCGGCCGATCGGGATCATCGCGTCCACCGCCATGATGCCGGTTTGCACCGGCTGGTCGACGGACTTGCGCGGCAAAATGCCGGGGGCGATGCGTTCGACGGGGTAGGTCTCCTTGGCCTCGATCGGGCCTTTGCCGTCAAGCGGACGGCCCAGCGCGTCGACCGCGCGGCCCAGCAGTTCCTTGCCCACGGGCACGGAGAGCAGTTTGCCGGTAGTGCGGGCCTCGTCGCCTTCTTTGAGATGCTCTGAGCTGCCGAGCAGCACAACGCCCACCTCGTCCTCCTCTAGATTGAAGGTGATGCCGAAAACGTCCCCCGGGAAGGCGATCATTTCGTTGGCCATTGCGCGGGACAGGCCGCTCACGCGGGCCACGCCGTCGGCCACAGCCGTGATCTGGCCGACATTGGCCTGCTGCGTCTGGGTGCCGAGTTTGGCGATTTCCTGCCGGATCTGGTCGAGAATCTCACTCATGGGTCGTGTCGTTTTTTAAAAAGAATCGAAAAAATTTTTATTGGAGGGCGCCGCGCAGGGCGCTCAGGCGGGCCGCCACGCTGTTGTCATACACGTCGTCGCCGACGCGGGCGCGGATGCCGGCGATCAGCGCCTTGTTTTCGCGCGTGACGGGCGTGAGCGCGCGGCCGTGGCGTTTTTCAAGCGCGGCGACGAGGGTTTTCAGTGCCTCTTTGTCGAGTGCGCCTGCATATTCGATGCGGGCCTCGGACTGGGCCAGACGGCGCTCTAGCCCGGCCATGTACGCTTTCAACAGCATGCGCAACCCGCGCGGGCGCTGCTCGCCGAGGGCCTGCACGACGGCAAGGGCCTTTTCGAGCGACACCGCGCCGCCGCCGTCGAGCGAAAGCTGGACAAGCGAGCGGGCCTTGGCCCGGGTGCGTGCGTCAAAAGCCATAAATTATTCTTTGAAAATGGAGCGAGCGGCCTCGGCGGCCACGCGGCGGCGTTCGTCTTCGGGCAATTCGCGGGCGAGGACGGCGGACGTCGTCTGCACCACGAGGTCGGCCGCCTCGCGGCG
>JAVBTG010000003.1:0-15709 GCA_031556275.1 Opitutales bacterium | reverse complement strand
GAAAATCCCCAAAATCCACTTGGGCCTCATCACGACAGGGAACACAAAAAACAGCAAAAACGTGATCGGCCTGTCCCAGTACACAAAGCAAAACGTCGCGAAAATCCCAAACACCCCCGCCGACGCCCCGGCCAGCTCCTGTTTCGGAAACGCGCTGCCGGAAACGAGCATCCAAAGCGCCCCGCCGCCGACCGCGCACAGCAGGTAAATCCACAAACACCGCCGCTGCCCGATCTGCGGGGCGACGGCCCGCCAGCTAAAAATCAGCACCAGCATGTTCAGCGCGATGTGCCAAATCCCCTCGTGCAAAAACGCGTAGGTGAGCGGCGTCCAGACCATCGCGTGCGCGAGGGCCTCCCAGCTCAGTCCGAAAAACCGCTCAAACACCCCATGCCCGCGAAACCACACGTCGGCCACCTGCTGCGCCGTGAAAACCGCGACGTTGACGGCCACAATCCACCCCAGCGGCGACATTTTTCGCCAGTCAAAAGCGGGAAGATGGGCAAACTTGGACATAAACAGCCGGACAAAAAAACAAAACGATACCCCACTTTGCCACGAAGGCCGCGCGGGAACAACCGCCTTTTTTTAGAAATTGCCAGTTTAGAAAAAGTTCCCTAGATTTGTGTCACTTATGGCAGACAAAAACGACAAATGGAAAGAAAACGTCCCCGGCAAGTTCTACGTCGACAGCCAGTGCATCGACTGCGACCTGTGCCGTGAAACCGCCCCCGACTTTTTCGTGCGTCAAGAAGACGGCGGCTATTCCTTCGTGGCCAAGCAGCCCGCGACCCCCGAGGAAATCGCGCTGTGCGACGAGGCCAAGGAAGGCTGCCCCGTCGAGGCGATCGGCGACGACGGAGAATAATCTCCGCGTCGTGCCCTTTCTGCACAAAAAGCCCTTTCCCCCACGGAACGGGCTTTTTGTGTGACCCGCTTTTTCATCCGAAACATTCTTTTCCTTCCATGGCCAAAAAACAAGCCCCCGAAAAACCGATCGTCAGCGTCATCATGGGCAGCACGTCCGACTGGGACGTCATGCAGCGCTGCGCCGAAACGTTAAAACAGCTCCAAATCCCCTTCGAGGCGAAAGTCATGAGCGCGCACCGCACGCTCGACTACACCGTGGGCTACGTCCGCGCGGCGGAGGGGCGCGGCATCCGCGTCATCATCGCGGGGGCGGGCGGGGCGGCTCACTTGGGCGGTGTCGCCGCGGGCGCGACGCACCTGCCCGTCTTCGCCGTGCCGATGCCCTCGAAGCTCAACGGCATAGATTCCCTCCTTTCCATGGTGCAAATGCCGGCCGGCATCCCCGTGCCGACCCTCGCCGTCGGCAACGCGGGCGCGACCAACGCGGCGTTGTCCGCCGCGGCCGTCCTCGCCTTGTCGGACAAAAAGCTCCGCGCCCGCCTGCTCGCCTACCGCGTCCAGCAGGCCAAAAAAGTCCTCGAGGCCAAACTGCCGGAAGTTTAAAAAAACAACTTACCTTCCCGCTCGCAAAAAAGGCGCGCTCCGTTAATGAGAGCGCCTTTTTTGCGGCTACAAATAACAAAACAAAACCCAACGCGCGGCCGAGGTAAGAACCGTCCTCGGTGTTCACGCGGATCACGTCGCCGACCTTGATGAACAAGGGGGTGCGCACGTCCATGCCGGTCTCGACCTTCACGGTCTTCTGGGCGTTGCCGGAAGTGTCGCCGCGCAGCCCGTCGGGGGCCTCGATCACCTTGATCTCCACGGAGGCGGGCAGATCGAGCGTGATGGGCTTGCCGTCGACAAACATGACCTCGTAGCTCTGGCCGGGGGTCATGTACTTGAGGGCGTCCTCCACCAAGTCCTTGGAGAGGACGGTCTCGTCAAAGGAAACGGGATCCATGAACGTGTAGTCGCCGTCGGCCTCGTAGCTGTACTCGAGCTTGCGCACGTCGGTGGGCAACACGTCGTAAGAGGCGCTGACGGGGTCGCGCACGAAAATCACCTTGCCGGTCTTCAAATTGCGCAGGCTCATCTGCGCGAAGGAGCGGTTGTTGGGGGGGGTGCGGATCTGGCATTCGATCACGAGGCAGGGATCGCCGTTGTAGCGGATGACGTTCTTTTTGCGGATGGAGGATATCTGTGCCATAGGGAAAAAATGTTTTAAGGTTCCATTAAAAAGGTCGCGGGGGCGGCTTGTCAACCGGGGAGTGCCCGAGGCGCCCCAAGTCCTATTCGACCGCGTTGATTCCCAGCTTCCAGCTTTTGGCGGCCGGGACGTCCGTTTCCCACGGGCGGTGGTAAACCAGCACAAGCGGATAAACGCCTTTTTTCTCCACGCGCAAAAGCATCTGGAAGGTTCCGGACGCCCCGGCCACAACAGTGCCGTCTCGGGAGGGTTTTGGCTGGACATAGTCGACGCCCAACACCCGTACAATATCGGACGCGCGGTCGTCAGCCTTCAACTCCCAGTTATAGCCTGTCGTGGAATTGGCGGGCAGCTCAACCAAAAGCGTGCTGCCCACAGGGATATCGACGAAAATGCCGTTGTCTTTCTCGGTGAAAATATGTTCGGGTTCGGGCGCGGCGGGCATGGTCAGCGTGGTGTCGGAGCTCACTTTGGCCTTCGCGGGGGGCGGGGTCAGCAGAAACACCTGCAACGCGATGAAGGCGACCGTGGCGCAATAGGAAATGATGAAGCTGCGTTTCATAAAAAACAAAGGGATAAAAAAATCAAGTCATTGTCCGCGCGCGGGCGCGAACGGATCCGCCATCGCGCACAGGCCTGCCATGGCGCCGGCGGATTGCGGCAGCACCCCGTCCAACCTTTTCAATAATAAGACGACCCCCAGCGCATCGTAAAGCGCGCAATGCGCTTGATTGCGATTTTCGGGGCAGTGTGCGCGGGCCAGCGCCGCCATCTCGTCCGCGAGCGAAAACGCCCCCAATAAAAACCCGAGGGAATGCTCGGGCAGCTTCGGGTACAGCCGCCGGTAAAGCGCGCACGTGTCGATCCACGGCCCCCAATCGGCAACATGAACGCCGCCGCCTCGCAAAAAGTCGGGAACCGCCCCCGGGTGCGGCCAAACGTCGCACAGTAACCGCCGTTCGACGGCGGCGTTGTGCGCGGCAAACACCCCGTCCGCGCGCAACGCGCGAAACACGCCAAAATCGTCCGCAAACGGCGCACACCCTTTCAGATCTTCCTCGTCCAGGCGGTGGCACCGCGTTTCCTTGGCATCCGGCGCGCGCACGGGGGCGCACAACCGCGTGCGCGCGGCCTCGACATTCCCCCCGCGCAACGTGGCCACCCCGTATTCGAGCACGCCGCTTTTTCGGCTGCCCTCGAAGTCGATCGCGTGAATGGCAATGTCCCTCCAATCCATATTCTCCAGCATCCGCCAATTTGCGCACGTGCGCAAAACCAAAACCGCACCCCCTCCCCTTGTATTTTTTGGCTTTAAAAGTAAACTCCAGTGGGTGAGGATGGAGCAAGTCCCACTATTTTTTATGGATGTCCAGCAATTTAAACCCTTTCTCGGCGAACTGGCGGCGCTCAGCGGCGAAGTAATCTTACGTCACTACCAATCGGCGGACCTCGCGGTCGACCGCAAAGGCGACGACTCCCCTGTCACCGAGGCCGACCGCGGCGCGGAAGCCGCCATCATCAAGCGCATCCGCGAAAAGTTTCCGGAGCACGGCGTCGTCGCCGAGGAATCCGGCAACGACCGCGAGGGGGCGGACTGGACGTGGGTGATAGACCCGATCGACGGCACCAAATCCTTCATCACGGGCGTGCCCTTGTTCACGACGCTGATCGGCCTGCTGCACGAGGGCAAGCCGGTCCTCGGCTGCATCCACCAGCCCGTGCTCAACCAGCTCTGCATGGGAGACAACACGCAGACGACGCTCAACGGCAAGCCCGTGTCGGTGCGCCCCACCCGCAGTTTGAGCGAGTGCACGCTCTTGGCCAGCGACATCGTGGAAACGTCCAAGGTGCAAGACCCCGCCTCGTGGAAACGCCTGACCGATTCCGTGCGGTTGGTGCGCACATGGGGCGACGGCTACGGCTATCTTCTGCTGGCCTGCGGCTACGCCGACATCATGACCGATGCGATTTTGTGCCCGTGGGACGTGCTTCCGGTGATCCCCGTGGTGCGCGGCGCCGGGGGAATTCTCACCAGTTGGGAGGGAAGCAACACCCTGCCCTGCAATTCGGCGGTGGCGGCCAATCCCCGCATCCACCGCATGGCGCTCGACGTGCTTTTGACTTAACTTTTCCACATCCATGACACCCGCCCCGCACCACGCGCACCGCCTCAGATGGCCCCCATTGCGCGCCTGCGCTTCGGGGCTTCTGGATCTGGCCTACCCGCGCACATGCGCGTGCTGCGGCAGTCCCGCGATGCCGCGCGGGGCGGGTGCCTTTCTTTACCTTTGCGCGCACTGCGCGGAACATCTGGAACCCATCCAAGGCGGCTACTGCCGCACCTGCGGGGCTCCCCTGCCGCAGTCCGACCTCCCCCTCTCGACCTGCGCCTATTGCCGCGAGCGCCCCCGCGCCTTCGACGGCGGGCGCACCTGCGGGGCCATGCGCGGGCCCTTGCGCGCGCTCATCCACGCGTTAAAGTACCGTGGCATGCGCCGCGCGCTGGCCGACCTGACACACCTGTGTTCCCGCACGGACGGCTATTTCGAGACGCTGCAATCGGCGGTGCTCGTGCCGATTCCCCTGCACCCCTCGCGCGAACGCGAGCGCGGCTATAACCAAGCGGCGTTGCTGGCCGACGCGTTTTCCAAACACCTGAAAGACACACCATCGCGCCCGCTGCTGCGCCGCACACGGAAAACGCCCTCGCAAACCCAGCTCGATCTGCCCAGCCGCCACGAAAACATGCGCGAGGCCTTCGCGCCGATTCCAAACCCCGCCGTGGAAAAAGACCGCCTCCACGTGCTGGTGGACGACGTGTTCACGACGGGGGCCACCCTCAACGCGGCGGCCGTCGCCCTGCGCCGGGCGGGGGTGAAACAAATCCGCGTGGCGACACTGGCCCACGGTTAAAACATGCCTTAATATTAGAGTAGCCATAGCCCAACTCATCATGACGTTCGAGGAACTCAAAACCTATCTCTACGACATGCGCGCCTTCGGCTCGCGTCTGGGGTTGGAGCGCATGCACCGCTTTTGCGCGGCGCTGGGCCATCCGGAAACGGCGGTTCCCACGATCCACGTGGCGGGCACCAACGGCAAGGGTTCGGTGTGCGCGCTGCTGGAGTCCTCCCTGCGCGCGGCGGGCTACCGCGTCGGCCTGTTCACCTCGCCGCACCTCGTCTACCTCGGCGAACGCATCCAGATCGACCGCGAGCCGATCTCCCCCGCCAAACTCGCGCAACTGGCGGAAAAGCTCAAGTCCGTGGCCGACGCGATCGAAATCCTTTCCCCCGAGGCCGCGCCGACGTTTTTTGAATTCATGACGGGGGCCGCCTTCCTGTATTTCGCGCGCGAAAAAGTGGACGTGGCGGTCATCGAGACGGGGCTGGGCGGCCGCTTCGACTCCACCCATGTCATATCCCCCGAGATCACGGCGATCACCTCGATCGGGCTGGACCACACCGAATACCTCGGCGACACCCTGCAAAAAATCGCCCACGAAAAGGGCGGCATTTTCAAAAAAAGCGTCCCGGCGGTTTTGGGAGAAATCCCCTACTACGCGGAACTGGAGCTGCGGCAAGAGGCGGGGCTGATGGGGGCGATGCCCCTGCGCACGATCACGGAGCGCTTCGGGCACGACAAGGCCGCGTGGCCGCACAGCGCGCTGGCGGGGGAATACCAGCGCAAAAACGCCGCGACGGCGCAGCTGGTGCTGGAAATGCTGCAAACGCGTTTTCCCCGCCTGAACGAGCCCTCGATCAGGCGCGGGTTCGAAACGGTACGCTGGGACGGCCGCTGGCAAACGCTCGCGCTTTGCGACGGGCGCGACCTGATTTTGGAGGGCTCGCACAACCCCGAGGGCGCGCAGGTGCTCGACGAGCAGCTCTCGGTGCTGACCGCCGCGGGCAAATCCGTCTGCGCCGTCACGGGCGTGTGCGGGTTGACCCGCGCGCAGGCCATCCTGCCGGTGCTCGCGCGCCACGCGCGCGCGGTTTATCTGGTGGAGGTGGAGCAGCCGCGCGCGTGCACCTTCGCGCAAATGCGCGAGATTTTGGAAAATTGCGGCTACCGCGGCCCGTGCGTCGAGACGCGCGTGGAGGCCATTTTCCCCGAGCCGGGCGTGTGTCGCGCGGGCGAACAGGGCGACACGGTGGTCGCGGCGGGCTCCCTGTACCTCGTGGGCGAAGTGCTCGCCCAAGTGCAGCCGCCGCGCTGGGGGGCCTCAGGGCTTGGCCTTCAAGACTGGCTTGTCTGACATTTCTCTTGCTTCCTTCCTGCGGTAATACGCGAACACCGCAAGGTTCAGCAGCGCGATGATGACAAGCGGCACCCAGCCGTTCTTGAAATTGACGCTGCCCCAGAGCGCCGTGGGATAGGCGATCTCGTAGTAGGCTTGGTAAAAAAGCATCGTGAAGACGAGCCCCGCGTGCAGCCCCATCCCGGGCAGCAGCGTGCGCGTTTTGAGGAACACCTGTCCGATGGCGCTGCCCAAGCCGAACAGCACCAAAAATTCCATCAGCGAGAACCCCTTGACGATGCCAAAGAGCGTCCAAAACCCGACGCCGAACCCGGTCATGAATTCCGTGTCGCCCGCCACCGTGCTCACCAAGGCCCCGGGCACCTTGAAATGCGTGTACGCGTAAAACGCGGAGGAGAGGATCACGGCCCAGACCCCGCCGAAAGCCGAGTAAAAAATGCGCAGCACGATCCCGCGAAACACGATCTCCTCCAGCAGCGCGATGATGGCAGCCCCCGAAAACGCGGTGAACAGCTTGAAGGCGACGGGCTGCGTCCCCTCCTTCAGATAGGCGTTGCCAAACTCGATTTGCCCCCACGCCACGGCCCCGAGCATGGCGGCCCCGACGAGCCACCACAGGCCCGCGCGCCGCATGTTTTGCCGCGTAAAATCCACGCCGAGGGCGCGGAAGGAAAGCAAGCGGCACATCCACATGATCCACGGCAACCCCAGCAGCAGCGGCACCATCCGCGCGCGCTCAAAATAATTGTCGAGGCTTTTACCCAGCAGGTAATTGGTCAGCTGCACGCAGTTCTCGTGCAGCCACACCCAGCCCTCCGTCAGCGGCACGATATGGGCGGTGCTCCATTGCACAAACCAATACAGCGGCGCGGCTAGGCAAGCCCCGAACAGGATCGAGAAAACGTAATACCCCACCAACAGCCACAATCCCTTCAGCGAACGCTGGCCGGGTTGCAAATCGAACAAAAGAAAGGGGCGCTCGTTGTCGTTGCTCATGGGTGAAAAAGACAACTATGCCCGATCGCGGTTGTTTTGTCCGTAAAAAACGCGTTCGAGCACCAAGCCGTTCGCGGGGGCCGTGGGCGCGAGCCACGTGCGCCGGCGCGATTCCAAAATGTCCCTCACCTGCTCGGGCGTCAGCTTGCCCAGCCCCACCTCCACGAGCGCGCCGACGATAGTGCGCACCATTTTGTACAGATAGCCGCTGGCCCGCGTGACGACGTGCAGCTGTCGGCCGCGCACCACAACATCGAGCGCGCGCATGTCTTTTATGGCGTCCTCCTCGGTGATGTCGTCGCTGTTCTTGGCGCAAAACGCGCTAAAGTCGTGCCGCCCGAGCAGATATTGCGCCGCCCGCCGCATGGCCTCGATATCCAAGTCCCGTCCGTTCATCGACCAGCACCAGCGCAGCGCGAAGGGATCCGCCCTGTCCAAGCAAATGCGGTAGCGGTACTGCTTGCCCGTCGCCCCGTAGCGGGCGTGGAATTTTTTGGAAGCTTTTGTCACCTTCACCACCTGAATCCCGGCGGGCAGCCCGCAGCGAAACGCCCGCAGCAAATGGTCCGCGCCGTGATCCCACTTCGCGTCAAAATGGAATACCTGCGCTTGGGCGTGCACGCCCGCGTCCGTGCGCCCGCTGCCGTGGATGCGCACGGGTTTTTTAAATATCTGCTCTAGGCGGCGCTCGATATAATCCTGAATGCCATTGCCGTTGGGCTGGCTCTGCCAGCCGGAAAATTCCGTGCCGTCGTAGGCGCACACGCATTTCCAGCGCTGCGCGTCGGGCTCGGGTTTGGGGACTATTTTTTTAGGTATCGCTCCGGACACAATGCGGTGATTGTAGGCGATGTGCCGCACACGGGACAATCGCAATTGCGCTGCACCCGCAGGTTTCGCGCGCGCATCTCCAGCGCGTCGAAATGCACGAGCCTGCCCGCCATCGAATGCCCGATGCCGCACAGCGCCCGGATGATCATCGTCGCCTGCAACGCGCCCGCGATCCCGGCCACGGGGCCGAGGACCCCGGGAGTCTGCGTCGGCATCGGCGGCACCTCGGGGCACACACACCGCAAACACGGCGTCCCCCGTGCGGAATCAATAAGCATCAATTGTGTCTCGTAGTGCGAAACCCCCGCGTGCACCAGCGGCACCCCGCCCAGCACGGCGGCGTCGTTGGCCAAAAAACGGGCCGCAAAATTGTCGGTGCAATCGGCCACCATGTCATAGGCGGCGAACAACTTTTTCGCGTTTTGCACCGTCAACCCCTCCGGATGCGTGCGTAGCTCCACCTCGGGATTAAGCGCATTCAGGGCCGCCCGCGCCGAATGCACTTTCTCGACCCCGATGTCATCCGTGCGGTGCAATATCTGCCGCTGCAAATTCGACACCTCGACCGTGTCCGCGTCCGCCAACCCCAGCGTTCCCACCCCCGCGGCCGCCAAATACAGCGTCACGGGGCTCCCAAGCCCCCCCAGCCCGACGACCAGCACGCGCGCCCGTCTAAGCGCGCGCTGCGAATCCTCGGTAAATCCCGGGAGATTTTCCAAATGGCGGCGATAGCGCCGTTTTTGGGTTTCGTTGGGCAAATTTTCCATGACAAATATGCGCCGCGCGCACGGCGGCGGCGAACGCTCCGGGCGTCACTCGCGATAACCCTGATCGCGCGTCTTCGGGGCCTTCAGCTTGTCAGGCCATTTTTCATCCGCCAGCGTCGAGGGCGAAGACTTGTGCTCGAGCACCAATATATCCTTCCAGTAAACGCGCACCCACAGGCCCTTGAGGTCGTCAGTGTTGCGCCGCTTGCCGCCGTCGGCCCATACGGTGTTGGACCTGAGCTTAAGCGAGCGCATGGGCATCTTGTCCGTTTCAAAATCGAACGTCCTTTTGCTGTCGATAAAGGGCACGGAGAGCTGGCCCCACGCGTCATGAATGTCGCCGGAGGAGGCCGTCTTGCCTCCGGCCTCGGCGGCCAGCTTGAAAAGGCCGTACTGCACGACGAGATCCTTCAGCGGCAATGAGGAGGTGTTTTCAAGCGTCACCTTGTACCCAGCCTCCCAGCTGGAGATGTTGATCCCCGGCTCCTGCGTCTGCGTCACCTTGCCCTTGGCCTCGCGCATCTTCAGCTGCACGGGTCCGTCGCGCCCCAGCGTGTCTTTCACGTGGCGGTAGTAAATGTAGTCGCGGTCCTTGTCGACGAAAGAATCTATGGGAATCGTCAGCGTCTTCCCCTCCGTGTTTTTTAAGATGACATTGTCGCCGACGACGTTGACATACTCGGCCTCCAGCGTGTCGCCCTGCTTGGAGGAGAAGGTGCGCCCATGCAGCGCGCACGCGCAGACCGCGCAGAGGAAAATGACGGTTGTTTTTTTCATGGGATAATTATTTTCATGTTTCTACTCGCAAGCGGGCCCGCGCGGCGGTCAAAAAAAGGAAAAACAGACGCATCAAAGCGCCTCCCACTGTAGAAAAAATGCACCCCGTGTCAAGCGCGGGGATCGGGGATGCCGTCCCACTTTACCGCGTCCGCGCCCGTCGAAGGCGGCTTGAGCGCCCCAGGCCATTTCTTTTCTTTCGTTTCCGGGATATTGGGAATTTCCTCGTGGATAAGGTCTTCCCCTCGATAAATACGCAGCCATACCCCCCGCAGTTCGTCAACCCTCCGATCCTCCCGGGTCTGCGTCACGTTTTGCAAAGAGAATTTTTCCGTCTCAAAAGAGTGTAATTCCTTCGGTTTGAGCAATGAGATGGATTCCTGTCCGACGTAGTAAGTCGGAGGCGGCACCCGCCTCCCTCCTTCGAACTGGGGATTTTCAAATTTCACAAAAATCACATACTGGACTGTCAAGCCGCTCAATGTCACCTGCGTGGCGTTCTCCACCGTGATCTTGTAGCCGCCGGTCCACCGTTTAACCACCGACGTGTACGCGTCCCACGCGGCGCTGCCTCCGGCATAAGCCGTTCTCTCGCGGTCTCTTTTTTGCTCCGAGACCTTCACTTTCACCGCGCCGTCGCGCTTGCAGGCCTCCTCGATGGCCCAGTCGCCGATAAATATCATGTCCTCATCGGAAAAGTCTTTCAGCGGAATTTGCACCGTGCGCTTGTCCTGCGTGAGTATGCGCGCGACGCCGCCCCCGACGCTAGCGATCTCCCCGTCAAGGGTGTCCCCCCGTTTGGAGGTGAACGTGCGAGCGTGCAGCACGCACGCGCACAAGCAGGCGGCGGGCAACACGGCCAAATATCTTCTCGAAGAATCGTTCATTTTTAAAAGCCCTGCGCGCGTTATTTTTTACCCTGCTGCCTGGTCCTCGGAGGCTCCTGCGCATCGTGTTTGCGAACCGGGCGTTTCGAGTCCGGCACAAAATACTCAGGCCATTCTTTCCGGGACGCCATGTGCTCGGCGGGCGCTCCGGAGCGGCTTTCAAACACGAGTGTGTCCGTGTCTTTGTGGTAGACACGGATCCACACAATCAGCATCCGCCTGTCCGACGCTTTCGCGCTCCTGACCCTGGAATCGTCAGTGGGAAGCACCCGAAAGCTCGCCCTTTCCACCTCAAAGGAGATCTTTTCACCGGCTTTCAACAGAGGGATCTCCCGCTTGACCATCGGGCTATACCTGCCCAGAAAAACCGGATCGCGGGGGCTAGAATAGTTGAACTGGGTGTAGCAATACACAACCATATCGGTCAAGTCGACAGGCCCCGAATTGGAGAGCGTTATCCTATGGTAGAAGTTTCTCGGCTGCCTCTGCGATTTGACTGAAACGGCATGCATGGACACGACATTGGCGGGCGCGGTATTGGTCGCGCCCCTGACGGAAAACTTGTTCACAACCGGTTCGGGCTTCTGCGCCGTTTGAGACGGCCCGATCTCCAACCCCTCCTCCGCCTCCTCCACCTCCTCGAATGCGGCCGCAAGGACACCGTTTTGCTTGGCGGTATTTTGCATGACCCATTGTTCGACAAACCGCCGGTCCTCCTCGGAAAAATCATTCATCGGCACCGCGATCGCGCGCCCGGCGGACAAGGCGACGTGCGCCGTCCCGCCTTCGACGCGCAGCAGTTCCCCGTCGAGCTTTTCACCCTGCACGGACATGAAAGTGCGCCACTGCGCGCACAGGCAGAGGGGTAATAAAAAAAAGATGAGCGCGGCAAAACGCATGGTCGACGCCTCTATGGTGGAAAAAAGGTGTTTTATGTCAACAAAAAGCGGCCGTTTTCCCCAACGCGGATTTTTTTGAAAAAGGGTTGATCCCTTTGCCTGTCGTGGCCGACAATGCTCGCACAACCATGCGCTGTCTTGCCATAGATTACGGGGAAAAACGCGTCGGCCTGGCCTACGGCGACGAGCTGGGGCTGGCATGTCCGCTGGAGGCGGCGGTGGAGCCAGGCTTTGAAAAACGCATGGAGCATATCGCCCGCGTTATCGCCGAGCGCAAGGTCGATACTCTCGTCGTGGGCTACCCCTACCACATGGACGGCACGGTTAGCGCCAAGGCGCGGGAGGTCGACGCGTTTATCGCCCTTTTGGAGAAAGCATTCGGCCTCCCCGTCCACCGCACCGACGAGCGGTTGACAAGTGTTATGGCTGAACAAAAAACGGTTAAAAAACGGTTTAAATCTGTTAAGGATGAACAAAAACAACGGCGTAGCGGCCAAACCGATTCCCGCGCCGCCTCGATTTTCCTGCAAGACTGGCTCGACCAATTTGTGTTGCCTGAAATACCCGAATTTCCCGAGGATTGAATTATTATGTCCGACACGCACGACCTTGAGGCCATTTTGAAAAAGCACTTGGGCAAGACGCCCGAAATCGCGCCCGACGCCTACGTCGCCCCGAGCGCCGTCGTTATCGGCGACGTGAAGATCGGGCCGCGCGCGAGCGTCTGGCCGGGGGTCGTCCTGCGCGGGGACATCAATTCGATCGAGGTGGGCGAAGGCTCGAACATTCAGGACGGCTGCGTCGTGCATTTGGCCGACGACTACGGCGTCAAAATCGGCAAGCATGTCACGGTCGGACACCTGGCGATGATCCACGCCTGCACCGTCGGCGACGAATGCCTGATCGGCATGCACGCCACAATCCTCGACGGGGCCGAGATCGGGGCGCAGTCGATCGTCGGGGCAGGGGCGCTTGTCACCAAGGGGACAAAAATCCCCCCCGGCTCGCTCGTGTTGGGCGCGCCCGCGAAAGTCGTAAAAGAACTTTCGCCGGAAGTGCGCGCGACATTGCGCGACGGGGCGTTAAAATACGAAACCGTCGCCGCCGCGCATAAGGGTGCGCTTAAAAATTGAAACCAAGGATGCGACAGGCGGTTTCGAGGCATATTTTCGGGCTTCGAGCCGAGGCGATGCAACGCATCGTCGAGGTGAGGAACCGAAAAGAGGACTGAAACCGACCGAGCAGCCGACGTGTTTGAATTTTTCAAGCACACCCGATCACATAAGGAAAAAAGCTCCAAATAAGCCCACAAAAAAAACGTCTGTGAAAACGGACGTTTTTTCTACGCCTTCGCCGCTTTGAGCGCGTCTTTGGTGCGGCGTTTGAGTTTTTTGAGTTGGCTTTCGATCGGGGAAAACGCGTCGTCGTCCATGCGCTCGACGAATACGATGCCCTGCGTGTGGTCGAACTCGTGCTGGATGATGCGGGCCAGAAAGCCGCCTGTTTCCAAGACGTGCTTTTCGCCGTCGCAATCTTGATACGTCAGACGGACGCGTTCGGGGCGGGCAACTTCGCCGCGGATTTCGGGGAAGGACAGACAGCCCTCCTCGTACATCATCCAGTCGCCGTCGAGCAGCTCCAACTGCGGGTTGGCCGCGACGAGCGGGAGGGAAAGTTTTAAGGGCGCGGGCTTGCCGTTGACGAGGCAGCGCGCGGCCGCCTCTTCGGCGGCGTCGGGCTTGAAGTCGGCGACGAAGAGGCTCAGAGGCGTCCCTATCTGCTGGGCGGCGAGGCCAACGCCCGCCTCGGCCTCCATCGTCTGGAACATGTCGTCCGCCAGTTGGCGAAGCGGCTTGCCAAACGCCGTCACGGGCTCGCCTTTTTTGGCGAGGACGGGGTCTCCGAAATACGACAGCGGCAGGCGGGCCATAAAATATCCCTCGTTCTTAAAGCGATTCGACGATACCGTCGGCCAGGCCGTAAGCGACCGCTTCCTTGGCAGTCATGTAAAAATCGCGGTCGGTGTCTTTCTGAATGCGTTCCAGCGGCTGGCCTGACGCCTCGGCCAAAATGCCGTTGAGCTCGTCGCGCAATTTTTCCATCTCCTGCGCCTGGATGTTGATGTCGACCGCGGGGGCCACGATGCGGCCCATGATGAGGGGCTGGTGGATCATCACGCGGGCGTGCGGGTAGAGGAAGCGGCGGCCCCTCGCGGCGGCGGACAAAAGGATCGAGCCCATGCTCGCGGCCATGCCGGTGACCACCACTTTCACGGGGGCCTTCAAGAGCTTGATCGTGTCATAGATCGCCATGCCGGAGGTGATGGAGCCGCCTGGCGTGTTCATGTAAAAGGTGATTTCCTTGGCGGGGTCCTCGGCGTCGAGGTAGAGGAGCTTTTCGATGACGTCGCGGGAGGACTCGTCGTTGACGTCCGTCCACAGGAAGACCTTGCGCTGCTCGAGGAACTTGCGCCCCATCAGCGCGCCCACGGGACTCTTGTCGGCGGCGGGTTTTTCGTCGGCTTGTTTTTCTTCGTTGAAGGGATTCATGATTAGATAAAAAACGGACAGGCGATCAGCGGACGTGTTCCTTGGGCGCGGAGCGCACCGCGAAAACGGCGAAGCACAAATAGAGAACGGTCAGCACCCAGAACGGAAGCTGGGCGGGGCTGAAAACCAGCGACCAACCCCCTGAAAGCGGGGTGATGCCCGCCAAGTCGGCGACGAGGTTGGCGAGCAGGCCCGGGGCCATGGCCACGATCGCAAGGCGGATGCTTGCCGCGATGGAAACGCCCGCCGCGCGCAACATCGCCCACAACACAAGCCCCAACAAAACGGCCTCGCAGGTGCGCACGATCAGCTCGACGATGACGTTGCCCAGATAGATCTGGTTTGTCTGCTGGTCGGCCATGCGGCGCACGATGTCATAGGCGTTGTTTTTTTTCAAAAATTCCGCCGTCATTTTCCAGTCGGCCCGCGGGCCGAGCAACTCGCGGTAGGTGTGGGTGACCTTTTCGTTTTTGTCGCTGATCAAAGTGAGGCTCTCGCGCGTGGCCACGACGGGCGCCTGCGCGCTTTTTTTGGCGAGATCCTCCGGCAGCGCGTCATCGGGGCAAATCACGACCATGGGCAAATTGGTCTTTGGGTTTTGCAAGACTATCGTGCCGGCCTTGCTCACCAGACGGCCGTCCTCGATAAAGACGGAGTTGAGCGCGCTGTCCACGACCATTTGGTGCACGATCGGGGAGCGCGCGTACCAGCCCAAGGCGACGAAGACGACGAGGAAGGAGAAGACCGCGACGGAGCTTTGAGTGAGCATGCCCCGATAGTAGCGCTTGTCCCACCAGCCGCGCCACAGGGGGGCGACGAGGTCCGCGATGCCGCCCATCAAGTCCGCAAAAAAACTGCGGCGGGGGGCGTCGGTGTCTTTGGAAGAATGGGACTGCATCCCCTATTTCTCGCAAAAAAGACCGAGGCAGGGCAACGCTAAACCCCCGTGCGGTGGCCCCGGCGGGGGAAGGTGCGGGCGATGAACAGCAAGGGGATCAACCCCACCGTCGCGCAGGTGAAGGCGGCTAGCGCCCCGAACTTGAAATAGACGAGCCCGAAAAGAAAGGTCCCCGCCGAGCAGCCGAGCGCGCCGATTGTGCGGTATTTGGCCAGCGTGCGCCCCACTTGGTCGGGGATGACGCAGTGGGTCAGCAGCGTCATCAAAGACGGCGTGATGATCGCCACGAACAGCGCCACCCCCGCGCACCCCAAAATAAAAGTGCCCAGATCGTGCTCCCATCCCATGAAGGCGAAGCCGAAAATACCAAAAGCGATGGCCGCCATGCAGGAAACGGCCGCCCCCCAGCGCGCGACGATTTTGGGCACCGCGAAACCCTGAATGAACAGCACGCACACGCCGATGACCAGAAACAGCACGCTGTTTTCGCGGCTGGAAAAACCGAAGCGCTGGAGCGTCAAAAAGGCGAACGTGAACGTGGCCCCGCTGTAAAACAAGTTGTAGCAAAAGTATAAAAAATAGACGCGCGAAATGATGCGCCGCGCCCCGTGGAGCGTGCGCACCGGCTCGATCTCGTCCGGTTCGGGCAAGCGCAAGCGCCACGGCAAAAAGCGGACGATCATGGCGATGTTGGCGAGCGTCATCAGCAGGATGACGAGGGCGGC
>JAVBTG010000196.1:0-3871 GCA_031556275.1 Opitutales bacterium | reverse complement strand
CCCGCGCGGCCGGCGTCGTCAGCACGCAACGCGCAGCGCATTTTTCCAATAACGCCGCCGTCTCCTCGTTGGAGGCGCAGGCGGTTTTCACGCTGAAGAGAGCACCCTGCGAGTTGCGCACGACATTGGGGTTGTGCAAATCGACGCCGCCGTTGCAGCAGATGACGGCGCTGACCCCGGCGGCGTCGGCGCTGCGCAAAAGCGCGCCGAGGTTGCCGGGTTTTTCGACGTTTTCCAGCACCAAAAAAAGCGGGGTTTCCGGAAGATCGCCCAAATCCGCCAGCGATTGTTTCAACAGCGGGGCGATCATCAAAAAACCATCCGGCCCCTCGCGGCCCGAGGCTTTTTCGAAGGCGTCTTTCGAAAGCTCGAACGCGCGCGCGGTGGCGAATTCCAAACGGGTCGCCAGCTCCGCGTCGGCCACGACGTCGCGGAAAAACGCGGGACACACGTACAGCTCCTCCGGTACGATCCCGGCCTCGATCGCGCGCGCGCACTCGCGCCGCCCCTCGATGACGAAGCGGCCCTGCGCGAGGCGCTCGCCGCGCTCGCGCAGCAGGCGCGCCAACGTCTGCACGCGCGGGTTTTGCCGGCTGGAGATCAGTTCCATCCCACCAGCTAAGCGCAACTCGGCGCGTTTGGCAAGCCGCGCAAAATGGATTTGGCCCCGAAAGCATGCTGTGCTAATTTTTTCTCTTATGCGCCCGCCGCCAAAAAATTTCAAGGACACGCCCTTCGCCTACCATCAGGAGATCGAGCTGGAGATCACCGCCCTCACGAATCTGGGCGACGGCTTGGGCCGCGTCGACGGCTGGGTCGTGATGGTGCCCTTCGCGCTGCCGGGCGAGACGGTGCGCGCGCGCGTGTGGCACAACCACGCCAACCACTCGCAGGCCGATCTCGTCGAGGTGTTAAAGCCCTCGCCGCACCGCGTGGAGCCGCGCTGCCCCCTCTACGGAAAGTGCGGCGGCTGCCAGTATCAACATTTTGAATACGAAGCCCAATTGGAATGCAAGCGCTCGCAGGTGCGCGAGCTGCTCCAACGCCTCGGCGGGATCGAGGCGGACGTCGAGCCGCCGCAGGGCTCGCCCGAACAGTACGGCTACCGCTCCAAACTGACCCCGCACTGGCCGCAGCCGAGGGCCGGGGAATTCCTGCCCGTGGGCTTCCTCGAGATCGGCTCGCGCCAAAAAGTCGTGGACGTGCCGCACTGCCCCATCGCGACCGGCGCGATCAACGATGTCCTGCCGAAGGCGGCCGCGCGGCTGCGCTCCTTCAACCCTCCGCCCAAGCGCGGCGGAACGCTCCATTTGCGCGAGACGGACAACGGCGTGTGCACGGACCCGCGCGCGGTCGCGCAGTCCACGGTGAACGGCGTCGCCTACCGCTACATGGCCGGGGAATTTTTCCAGAACAACCCCTATGTGCTGCCGCTGATGGTGGATCATGTGAAAGCCGAGGCCGTCGCGGGAGGGGCGCGTTTTCTCGTGGACGCCTACTGCGGCGTCGGCATGTTCGCGCTGGCGCTCGCGCCGGAATTTGAAAAGGTGGCCGGCGTGGAGATCAACGAGGCCGCCGTGAAACTCGCGCGCGAAAACGCGCAGCTCAACAAAAGGGACAACTGCGCCTTCATCGTCGGAAAGGCGGAGGCGATTTTCGCGGACATCGACTTTTCGGGCGCGGACACGGCCATGATCATCGACCCGCCGCGTGCCGGATGCACGCCGGAGTTCCTGGCGCAGCTGCTGGCCTTCAGGCCAAAGCGCGTCGTCTATGTCGCGTGCGACCCCGCGACGCAGGCGCGCGACGCGAAAATTTTAATCGAAGGCGGCTACCGCATTGCGCGCGTGAAACCGTTCGACCTCTTCCCGCAAACGCGCCACATCGAGAACGCCATCACGTTCGACCGCGCTTGAGCTTCAAAATGTGGCTTGGATAAAAACTTGCGTCAGCGGGATTTTTTTTTGAAATTTTTCGCTGTAACATGTTCTTAAAGTCATGAGCGAGTCACCCATCCAAAACCTGTTCGCCGAGCGTATCGGCGGCAAGCAGTTCGGCAAATCCACCGCGATCTACAAGTTTGAAAAGATCAAGCGCGCCAAACGCGCCGCAAAGGCGGCCAAGCCGGATTTGCCCCTGATCGACATGGGGGTGGGCGAGCCGGACGAGATGGCCTTCCCCGCCGTCGTGCAGACGCTGCAAAAGGCGGCGGAGAACCCCGCGAACCGCGGCTACGCCGACAACGGGGGCGCCGAGTTCAAGGAGGCCGTGGCCCGCTACATGAAGCGCGTCTACGGCGTCGAGCTCGACCCCGCGACGCAGGTGATGCACTCGATCGGCAGCAAGGCCGCGCTCTCGATTTTGCCGTCGTGCTTCATCAACCCGGGCGACGTCGTCATCATGACGACGCCGGGCTACCCCGTCTTCGGCACGCACGCCGCATATCTGGGCGGCGAGGTTTTTAACCTGCCACTGACGCAAGAAAACGGATTTTTGCCCGACTTGGACAGCGTGCCCGAGGCGGTTTTGAAGCGCGCGAAGGCGCTTGTCATCAATTACCCAAACAACCCTACCGGTGCCTCCGCCACGCGCGCGTTTTTCGAAAAGGCCGTAGCGTTCGCCAAACAGCATAACCTGCTGCTCGTGCAGGACGCCGCCTACGCGGCGCTGCGTTTCGAGGGCAGCCCCCTTTCGATCCTCCAGATAGCGGGGGCCTCGGACGTGGCACTCGAGCTGCACTCGCTCTCCAAGGGGTTCAACATGACCGGCTGGCGGCTCGGCTGGGTCTGCGGCAATCCGCTCGCCGTGGCCGCCTACGCCCATGTGAAGGACAACACCGACAGCGGACAGTTTCTGGCCATCCAACAGGCGGGCGTCGCCGCGCTCGACCATCCCGAAATCACCGCCGAAATCGCCAAGAAATACAGCCGACGCATGGACTTGCTCGTCGCGGCCCTGAAGAAATCGGGCTTCCAAGTGAGCAAGCCGCAGGCGAGCTTTTTCCTCTACGGGAAAATCCCGGCCGCCGCCGCGCAGGGCGGCACGCGCGTGACGTTCGACAGCGCCGAGGCCTTCAGCCAGTGGATGATCGCGGAGAACCTCATCAGCACCGTCCCGTGGGACGACGCGGGGGCGTTCGTGCGTTTTTCCGTCACCTTCGAGTCGACGGGCGGCGAGCAAGGCGAAAAGGCCGTGATCGGCGAAATCGAAAATCGACTGGGCGCGTGGACATTTGAGTTTTAAACGCCGCCCGCCCGCGCAAAAAAGCCGCCTGTTTCAAAAGGCGGCTTTTTTATTTTCAATTCACGACATTGCGCGGCGCGCCGTCCAAAAACGCGCCGACGTTGCCCACTGTGATCTCAAACAGCCTTTGCATCGCCTCCTCGCTGGCCCAAGCGACATGCGGGGTGATCACACAGTTCGGGGCGTTCAACAGCGGGCTGTCGACCCGCATGGGCTCCGTGGAAAGGACATCCAGCGCGGCCCCGCCGATGGGGCCGGTTTGCAGCGCCCGCGCCGAAGGTTTTCTAGACATCAAGAAATTTCACCTCTTTGGCGTGGGTCTCGATGAATTCGCGACGGGGTGCGACCTGGTCGCCCATCAGCATCGAGAAGATCGTGTCGGCGGCGGTCGCGTCTTCGAGCGTCACCCGGGCGAGCGTGCGTGAGGCCGGGTCCATCGTCGTCTCGCGCAGCTGTTTCGCGGTCATCTCGCCGAGCCCCTTGAACCGGGTCAGTTGCACGCCTTGGCGGGCGAGCTCCAGCACAGCCCCGCGCAGCGCCTCGAAGGAGAGCGCGACGCTGCGTTTCTCACCGCGCTTGACTTCGAACGGCGGCCGGCCGACCTGTTTCAGCAGCGCCGCGTGGACCT
>JAVBTG010000064.1:0-11051 GCA_031556275.1 Opitutales bacterium | reverse complement strand
GAAGCCACCCAGCACGATCGTCATCAACAAAATGAAAACGCCCAGAAGCCAAGCAACCCCCACGAATTTGCCCGCGAGGAATTCCCAGCGGTGGACGGGCTTGGCAAGAATCGTCAGCGCGGTGCGGTTTTCAATTTCGTTGAAGAAGAGCTGCGACATCATGACGATCGAGAGGATCGAACCGAAGAACACGATCGCGCCTGTCCCGAAATCCGCGATAAAGCGGAGCTCCGCCGAGCCGAAGTCGAATTTCTGAAAATAGGTGACACTGGCTAGCAGCGCCAACGCGATCAGCAGGACAAACGTGAAGAATTTTTGACGGACGGCCTCCAAAAACGTGTTGGCCCCGATGCGGTAGATGCGTTGTAAAGCGGACATGGAAAGGATGAGGGGTTAATCGCGCGTTTTGGTGTCTTCCAACGAGGGTGCCACTTTTTCCAAGAACAGGTGGTCCAGCGCGATGCGCGCGGGGGCCGCCGAGAGCAGTTGGGCGCTGCCTTCGGCGACGAGGGCCTTGATTTTTTCAAGCGTTTGGGCGTCGAGGTTTTGCACGGAGATTGAGGTGATGTCCTTTTTCTCCAGCAACTGGGCGACGGAGCCTTCCACGACCTTGTGCCCCTTGTCGAGAATGACCACTTGGTCGCACACGCCCTCGACCTGAGCGAGCAGGTGCGAGCACAGGACGATCGTCTTGCCGCGGGCTTTTAAGGCCAAAATCATGTCGGCGATGGCAGCGGAGCCGATCGGGTCGACGCCCGCCGTCGGCTCGTCGAGGATCACCAGCCGCGGATCATGCACCACGGCCTGCGCGATGCCGATGCGCTGGAGCATTCCCTTGGAATAGGTGCCCACGCGGCGGTCGCTGGCGTGCTCCATGTTGACGAGTTTCAGGACGTCCTGCGTGCGGTCGGAGCGCTCGGAACGAGGAACCCCGCAGATGGCGGCGTAAAACATGACGAGTTCGCGCCCCGTCAGATAGCGGTAAAAATAGGGGGCCTCGGGCAGGTAGCCCACGTCCTTGCGCGAGCGCACTTGGCGGCTGGGCACGCCATAGACCTCGCACGAGCCGCGCGTGGCCTCGAGCAGGCCGAGCACCACTTTTAATGTCGTGCTCTTGCCCGAGCCGTTGGGGCCGAGCAGGCCGAATATTTGGTTGTCTCCCACTTCAAAAGTGAGATCCTCCACCGCGCGCAGTTTTATGCCGCGCAGGCCTAGGCTGAAGTCTTTTGTCAGCCCCGTTATCTTGATGGCGGGAGTGTTGTTCATTTGAAATTAAAATAGACCGAAATTCAGCGCATCGCAAACCCCGTGAGCGAAGGCTTGTCGATCGGGCGGCTGTCCGTTTGGATTTTTTTGGCGAAATGGCCGAGCTGCTCGCGCACTTCGGCCAAAAACGCCTCCGTCTCGTCGGGGCGGCCCTCGGCGAGCAGGTAGACGCGGCCGTCGGCGAGATTTTCGACAAGGCCCACCACCTCGAACTCGCGCGCGATCTTGCACACGTGGTAACGGAAGCCCACGCCCTGCACGTGGCCCTCAAACCACGCCTCCAAACGCGCGCACGATGGGGTAATTGTCATACCCTTCTGGTTTATAGCGAACAAATTGCCCGCGACAAACCTTTTTTGTATGGACGGGGTAATGGCGGCGTTTTATAACTGAGACGAGCGCGTGCGCACTGCCCCGCGCCTTGACAGTACATGAACCATTCACCCGACAATTTTTCCTCAGATTCCGATTGGGACGGCGGCGACATCGCTTGGAACGAGCACGACTGGCAGCAATATCTCTTAAAAAACGAGGCGGAAACCGCCCGTTTTCTCCAGCTCTATTTCGACAACATCACCCGCGACGACCGTTTGGACACCGTCGCCCACCTGATGCAGTGGGACCGCAACGACTGGCTGCCCAACACCGACGACGGCGCTGCGACCGCGCAGCAGAGCGAACCCCCCGCCCCTGACGACGACATTTACACCGTCCACCGCCACCCCGTCTACATGGTCACCCGCGCGTTTTATCAGGCGCTGGGGCTGTGGCTGGGGCGGCATCTCACCGCCCACCCGCAGGCGGGCCTCGCGGCTCATCACCTCGCGCGTAGCTTTGAGAACGGGCAGTTCGACGCGGGCATGGGCTTTTGCGCGCTCGACATCGGCGAGTACGCGCTGGCGATTTGCCACCTCAAGCGCGCCCTCGGGCACATCAACGCCTCCTTCGGGCTACTGGGCGAATTCGAGGAGCGCCTGCATCCCCGCGCGCGCACGCTGCTGTTCGATCTGCGCGAGCTTTATTTGCGCGTGATCGCCGACTGCCGCGAGGAAAACCGCCGCCGGGCTTCGGGCGATGGCGGCGAATTCTAGTTTTGCTTAAAACTTTTAACCCCGTTTTTGCCATGCTGCGAAAAATTTTTACCCTGACATTTCTGATCGCCACTCCCCTGCTGAACGCGGCCGCCCCCGCCGTCATGCTGGGCAACCTCGACATGCGCGAGGCCTCGTTTTGGGTGCAGACGGACGCGCCGGAAAAGGGATGGATCGAAGTTTCCCAAAAGGATTCCGGCAAGGCCGTCGCACGCGCGGATTTTGAGACAACGCAGGGAAACGACTGCACCGCAAAAGTGGCCGTGGGGCCGCTTGAACCGGGGACTGCCTACCAGTATGCGATCAACGGCGGCGAGGCTCAGGCGTTTGCGACCCCGCCCAATTTCCGCGACCGCACGCCCCCGCCCGACTTCAAGGTCGCCTTCGGCGGCGGGCATTATGACAACGACAAGGAGTACGACCCTCCTTTTAAGACGCCCGGCGGCGATTACAAAATTTTCTCCGCCATCCTCGCGCAACAGCCCGCCGCGATGTTCTGGCTGGGCGACGCGACCATTTTGCGCGAGGGCGACTGGGGTTCGCGCGCGGGCGTTCTGAGCCGCTACAAAAAGGCGCGCTCGACGCCGGAGATGAAGCCGCTGCTGGCCGGCGTGCCGAACCTCTCCATTTGGGGCGCGGGCGAAACCGCCGACGGCGACCGCTTTTTGTGGAACATGGGCACGCTCAAGGAGGCTTTTCGGCTTTATTGGGCGAATCCCTCCTGCGACATTCAGGGGACCGACCTTAACACCGGATTTTTCCGCTGGAACGACGTCGAATTTTTCCTGCTGGACGAGCGCAGCTGCCGCAATCTGAGCGACCCTATCAAGAAAAACCACACGCGCTTTGGCAGGGCGCAGATGGACTGGCTCGTGGAGGCCCTCGCGCGCAGCAAGGCGACGTTCAAGGTGATCGTGACGAGCGAGTCGCTGCTGTGCCCGATCGATTTGAAAAACGAGCCGGTGACCACGGCCGTCGAGCGGGACGCCTTGTTTGAGGCGACGAAGATTCGCGGCGTGGGCGGGTTGATTTTCATCTCGTCCGGCAAGGCTTTCGGCGAGACCACCAAGTTCGTGCGCGCCAACGGGTACGATTTGCACGACTTCAGCGTCGGCCCGCTCACGGCCCGGCCCGACAACGCGCCAAGCACCATCAATTACATGAAGGTGCCCGGCTCTACCACACGGGGGCACCAGTTCGGCGTGCTGTCGTTCAGCGGGCCGGAGGAAAACCGCGTGGCCACCGTCACCGTCCACGACGCGGACGGCAAAGTTTTGTACACGCAGGCTATCGCGCGGAAAACGTTGCAATAGATTGGTTGCTCACAAAAAAGGCCCTCGTGATAAACGAGGGCCTTTTTTGTGTGGACGATTCGCGGTGTTTTAGTACACGTCGCGCTGGTAGCGCTTTTGCTTTTTCATGTCCTTGAAATACTCGGCGGCTTGTTCCTCCGTAAGGCCGCCGTGCTCCGTCGCCACTTGCAGCAAGGTCGCGTCGACGTCCTTGGCCATGCGCTTGGCGTCGCCGCAGACGTAGAAGTAGGCGCCCTTTTGCAGCCATTGCCAGAGTTCCGCGCCGTTTTCCTTAAGACGGTCTTGGACGTAAATTTTGTAGTCCTGATCGCGGGAGAAAGCCAGATCGAGGCGCGTGAGCGAGCCTTCGCGCAGGTATTCCTCCCACTCGTCGCAGTAGAGGAAATCGCACGAGCGGCGCTGGTCGCCGAAGAACACCCAGTTGCGGCCGGGAGCCTTCGTGGCGGCGCGCTCCTGCAAGAAGGCGCGGAAAGGCGCGATGCCCGTGCCGGGGCCGACCATGATGACGTCGGTGTCCGGGTTTTCCGGCAGGCCGAAATGCGAGGCGGCGACGAACACGGGGAGTTCCGCCTTGCCGACCTCGACGCGGTCGGACATGAAGGAGGAGCACACACCGTTGCGTTTGCGACCGTTGGTTTCGTAACGCACGATCGCCACGCACAGGTGCACCTCGTTCGGGTACTTCGCGGGCGAGGAGGCGATCGAGTAGAGCCGCGGCATCAGCTTGCGCAAAAATTCGACAAACTGCTGCGGCGTGGGCTTGGCGGAGGGGAACTCCTCCAAAAGATCGATGTAGGCGCGTTGGAACAAAAATGCCGTGCACGCTTCCGCCTGTTCGGGCGCGAGCAGCGCGGCGGCCTTTTCCTTCTCGGCGGGGTTGGTCGCGTTTTGGGCGATGAACTCCAAATACTTTTTCGTGGGGCCGGAGAGCGTCAGGTGTGACGAAAGGGCTTCTTTGAGCAAAATCGGGCTTTCGACCTTGGGCAGCATGACGGATTCGCCACCCGTGGCGCCGAGCGCCCTGAGGATGTCCGCCACGTCGTTGGGGCAATTACGGGCGAAAACGCCGAGCGAGTCGCCGCATTTGTATTTCAAAGCGCTGTCGCCCAAGTCGACAACGAAATGAAAAGTCTCCTTCTGTCCGCCCGGCTTGGAAAGGCGCAAGCGCTCCGTGATGCGGGCGACATAGGGGTGATTTTTATCGTAGGGACAGGAGGATGTGGTGGGTTGTGAACTCATGAGCGAATCGCTGACTGTATTTTTTCAGATATAAAAATTTGCCTTTCGCGCGCAGGATTGCAACCCTTGTTTTTACATTACAAGTCATGAACACCCAATCCCAAACCGTGCGTATCCATAAATTTTTGGCTGACCAAGGCATCTGCTCGCGCCGAAAAGCCGAAGAGATGGTAGGCGACGGTCTGGTGCATGTCAACGGGCAGATCGCCGTTATCGGCCAGCAGGTGAACCCGGAAACCGATCGCATCAAAGTGAAAGGCAGAAGCATTTCCGCCGCTTCGGCCCCCGCCAAAATCGCACTGGTGATGAACAAGCCCAAGGGGATTCTCTGCACCAACGACGACCCCGAAGGGGGCCAAACGGTGTTTGATCTGCTTCCGGCGGAATACCGCAAACTGCGGTTGTACTGCTGCGGACGCCTCGACAAAGAGAGCTCGGGCTTGCTGGTTTTGACCAACGACGGCGCGTTCAAACAGCAGCTGACCCACCCCTCCTCCGGCATCATGAAACGCTATCAGGTGATGGTGAACAGGTCGATCGACCCGGCCGTGACGGCGCAGTTTTTAAAGGGCGTTTATTCCGAGGGCGAGACGCTCGTGGCACGCAAAGTCGTGCCCGCGCCCGCCGGCCCCAACAGCGACCGCCGCTGCGAGATCTTTTTGGACCAAGGGCGCAAACGCGAGATCCGCCGTATGTTCGAGGCGTTCTGCTATTTTGTCAAATCGCTCAAACGCACGCAGATCGGGGCGTTTGTGCTGCGCAAAATCGGCTTGGGCTCCGTGCGTTTGCTCACGATGAAGGAGCGCGAGATGATGTTGCGCAAGGGCGCTGGCTCCGAAACGACGCCCCCCGCCCTGCGCGTGCTGCCCCAGCGCCAGACGAACGCCACGAGCCGCGAGCGCCGCTACGCCGAGCAAAAAGAATCCATGCGGGCGCGGCGCGACAAGGATATGAACCGCCCCTTCTCCAAGCGCTCGCTGGAAAAGCTCCGCGAGGGCGACAACGCCCTTACGCGCGGGAAAAAGCCCGCGAGGGCGGAGGCGCCCCGCGACGACGAGCGGGCGCGACGGTTTGCCGACGGCCCGCGCGTGGGGAAATTCGGCCCCCGCAAACCGGCTGCCGGGCGCGGTTTCGCCAAGCGTGCTAGGTAGTCGATGTGCTTGAATTTTCAGATACTACCTAGGCCCTCGCATTTGGATTGAAGAAAAGTTTTCACGGGCCCATACTTTAGACAAATTTTCACACCATGAAAAAATTATCCGCCCTGCTCGCTTTCTTCATTGGGGCAACCCTGTGCGCGACCGCCGCCGACGTGGCGCTGTACTTTGCGCCCTCGCACGATTCGCCGGTGGCCTTCCGCGTCCCGGAAACGCAGGCCGCCCTCAAGAGCGCCCAACCCGCCGCCGGATCGCCCAACTGGTACGTCGTGCAGTGGAAAGACCTCTACACCGGCTGGTCGCCGAAGTCTTTCGCGATGAAGGACCTTACCCTCGAGGAAAAGGCCCCCATCTACGCCGCCGCCGACACGGGCAGCCTCATGCTCGGGCGCGTGCCGCCGGGCGCGCAGATCGCGGTCGCCCAAGTCTCGGGCGACTGGGCCAAGGTGCGCTTTACCGCCACGATGCCGCTTTATTTTTATAAGGAGCCCGTCAAGGCCGCCCCGCCGCCCGTCGTTTTGCCGCAGGCGCCCTCCGCCGTCTCCGACGCCTCGCGCGGCGAGATCACGGGCCAGCCGCGCTTTTACAAGGGCACCCTCAAACCGCGCCGCACGATGCCGACGTTCCAGCAGGCGCCCTACGATTATCAGCTCAACAACTTGGACGGCGAGGTGGTGGGCTTGGTGGACTTCAAGGACGTGATTTCCTCGACGCCGACGAGCGCCTACATCAACAAGAAGGTCAACATTTACGGCGTGGGCGAACGGATTGAAAAATATCCCTACTGCGTGATCCGCGTGAAATTCGTCCAGTTCCTGCAAGACGGCGTGAACGACCCCGCGCAATAATTTTTTCGCTAAAATTTCCCAATGGCAGACATCGACCCTCTCAAACGCATTGACGGCAACGCCATCGCGGCCCAAGTGGTCGCCGAAGTCGGACAGGCCGTCGCCGAGCTTCCCCAAAACGACCGCCCCACCGTGGTGTTTATCCGCGTGGGCGAGGATCCCGCCTCGGTCTCCTACGTCAGCAAAAAACAAAAGACCGCCGAGCAGGCGGGGATGGTCAGCCGCACGGAAGTTTACCCGATCGATATTTCGCAGGAAAAACTGTTTGCCCGCATCGACGAGCTCAACGCCGACCCGCATGTGCACGGCATCCTGATTCAGGCCCCCCTGCCCAAGCACATTCCGGAAACGGAGACGTTCAACCGCGTGCATCCCGACAAGGACGTGGACGGCTTCAACACCGTGAACGTCGGGCGCTTGTGCCAAGAGGTCGAAGGCTTTGTGGCCTGCACGCCCGCCGGTATTTTGGAGCTGCTCAAGCGCTCCGGGGTAAAGACCGCCGGCAAGCATGTCGTCGTCGTGGGCCGCAGCCTCATCGTGGGCAAACCCGTCGCCATGCTACTCATGCAAAAGGGCGAGCCGGGCAACGCGACCGTGACTGTCTGCCATTCGCGCACCGCGGACTTGCCCGCCGTCACGCGCCAAGCCGACATTTTGATCGCCGCGATCGGGAAAGCCCATTTCATCACCAAAGATATGGTGAAGGAAGGGGCCGTCGTCATCGACGTGGGCATCAACCGCATCGCGGACGCCACGAAGAAAAGCGGCTTCCGCCTCGTGGGCGACGTCGATTTTGAAAACGTGGCCCCGCTGGCCTCCAAGATCACCCCCGTTCCGGGCGGCGTCGGGCCCATGACCGTGGCCATGCTGATGGCCAACACCCTGAAAGCCTACCGCCGGGCCCATGCATGAACGCGCAAGCGGCGAGCAGTGAATTTCGCCCCGCTTCGCCGGGCCTGCGGCTTGTCGCCTTCCTGATGGATGTCCTGCCGGTGGGGTTGGCGGCGCTGGCGTGCTTTTTGTTTGTCGTCGAACCGCGCTTTTACCCCGGGTTTGTCGCGCAGTATTTGGAGTTCGCGCAGACTTACCGCATGGGCGACGAGATCCCGACCAGTTTGCAGGAGGCGGTACAGACTTTCTTTTTGTTGACCGCGGTCGGCTTCTTTGTCTATTGCGTTCTCGCCGAATGGTTGTGGCAGGGGCGCACGCTGGGCAAGCGCATCGTGCGCATCTATGTCGTCAAATTCGACGAGCCGGAGGAGCCCCTCACGCTGGCGGACGCCTTTTCGCGCAATCTGCTCAAGGCGGTAGGAATCATCATACCGCTGATGCTGCTGATCGACGCGGTGTCGGCGTTTTTCAACCAGAACCGCCTGAGCCTGCACGACCGTTTTTCGCACACGATCGTCCTCGACGAGAACGGCGAGGCCATGCCGGAGAGTTTTCCAGAAATCTAATGAACGCACATATCGCATTTATCGGCGCGGGCAAAATGGCGGGCGCCATCGTCAAGGGCCTGATTGCGCGCGGGGTCGCCCCCGCGCGGATCGCCTGCACCTGCGGCGACGACCCCACGGGGCCCGCCTTGGCGCAAAAAACCGGCATTGTTTTTGAAAAGAATGTCGACGCGCTTTTGGAGAAGGCGGACATCGTCGTCTTGGCGTGCAAGCCGCAGCAGCTCGCCGATGTCCGCGTGCCCGCGAACGTCGCGCAAAAGCTTTTCATTTCCATATTGGCGGGTGTCACACTGGAAAAGCTTTCGGCCAAGCTCGGGAAGGCGCGCAACATCGTGCGTTCCATGCCCAATTTGACGGGGCAGATCGGAAGGGGCATCACCGCCTACGCGTCGAAATCGCCGTTGGAAAAGAGCGACTTGGAGGCTGTCGAGCGCGTGCTGGGCAGCCTCGGCGAAGTGTTGGCGCTGCCCGAGGGTTCGCTCGACGCCGTGACCGCCGTCAGCGGCAGCGGGCCCGCCTACGTGTTTGAATTTGTCGCCGCCTTTCGCGCGGCGGCCGAAGGCTGCGGGCTGGCCCCCGACATCGCCAAACAATTGGTGATGGCCACCATGGACGGCTCGCTGGCGCTGTTGGAGCAGTCTTCCCTTTCGCCCGAGGAACTGCGCGACGCCGTGACCTCCAAAGGCGGGACGACCGCCGCCGCGCTCGAAGTGTTCAAGCAGGCGGACTTGCGCGGCGCCGTGCAGGCGGCCGTGAAGGCGGCGTGCGCGCGGTCGGCGGAGCTGAGCCGCCTTTGATTTTTAATGTCTGCCTAGCGCCATGATCGCGCGTGAGGCTTTCATCAACGCGCGGTCGTGGCGGCCCGCGTCGGGATCGTGGCGGTGCAAAAAATCCCAAAAATCGCCCGAGTGGTCCATGTGGGCGAAGTGGCCGAATTCGTGCAGGATCACGTATTGGTGCAAGGGCCACGGAAGCAGCACCAGCCGCCAGTTGAACGACAAGGTGCCGCTGCTGGAACACGAGCCCCAACGGCCCGATTGGTCGCGCACGCTCACGCGTTTGTAGCGGTCCAGCAACCGCAATGTGGAGCCCATTTGCGCGACTTCTTGCGGAACGACCTCCGCCGCCCAGAGGCGCAACAAGGCCGCCAGCGCCTTGGCGCGCGCCCTGCCCTCGCCCGGCGGCAGGCGGAACACGATTTCGCGCGTGCGCGGATCCGTCAGATAGGAAGGTTCCAGACGCGCGTCCGCAAAAAGAGGACGCCACGATTCCCCCAGCGCCGACAGCCCCTCGCGTGCGATCCAGCTTTCCAGATTCATGCGTTCAGACGCGATTGGATGGCGCTCTTTACCGCGGCGATATGGCCGCGCAGGGCCGACTCGGGGTCGATGCCCGTGAGGCGGCAGGCGGCCACGATATCGAAGAGCATTTTGCCCGCTTCCGCCTCCGTCAAATTTTCCGACAGCGCGGTGACGGCGGCCGTGTCGACGACGCCCTCGCACGGCATTTTTTCCTTTGTGATCTGTTTGAACAGCGCGCGGGCCGACAGGAGGGCCGAGAGTTCCTTTGGCAAATATTTGAAAGGGCCTTCGGTATTGGGGCCGTTTTTCTTCTCGGTCTTCTTGATCTCGTCCCAGCGGTTGAGCACCTCTTGGGACGTGTCGGCGCTCGCCTCGCCGAAGACGTGCGGGTGGCGGCGGATCAGTTTTTCGTTCACTTCGCGCGCGACGTCCTCGATGTCGAACTGTCCCGCCTCCTCCGCCATGCGCGCGTGCATCAGCACGTTGACAAGCACGTCGCCGAGCTCCTCGCGCATGTGGATCGGATCGTCGCGGTCGATCGTGTCGAGCAGCTCGGCGCATTCCTCAATCAGGCAATCGCGGATGGACCGATGGGTCTGCTCGCGGTCCCACGCGCAGCCGTCGGGGGCGCGCAGGCGTTCGATCGTCGCGCGCAGGCGGCCCATTTGCGTTGTTTTTTCCTTTGAATCGGCGCACATGAACTCCATCATAGAACTGCCCGTCCCTTCGGGAAACAAAAAAGACATGCCCGCGACCGATGAGAGCCGTTTGATGGAAATGCGCCGAAAAGAGGCACAGGGCCGCGCCCGCCCAGTCTCGACGGCGGAATGCGCCCGGTTGGCGCGCATGCCCCGGGCGGGCGGGACTTTGGAGGCCCTGCTAAAAGACGGTGCGGGGTTAAAAGTCATCGGGCGGATTTTGTGCGCGGACGGCCACCCCGCGCCCGAAGAACAGGCCCGCGCATGGCTCAACTCCGGGGCCGACGCCCTCTGCTTGGCGGACGCCACGAACGATCCCTTTCACCTGCGCATGCCGAGGGTGTGGGCGGTCAGCGAATTTTTGGAGCAGCACGGCAGAAGCACGCCTTTTTGGCTGCGCGAGTGCGTTTTTTGCCCCGCCCAACTGGCGGAGGCTCTGGAGGCGGGCGTGCAGACGCTCTCCATAACACCCGCCTTGGAAACGCAGGAAAATATCCTAAAACTGGCGGATTGCGCGGCGGCGGCGCAGATCGAATTGGTCTGGGAAGTGGATGACGCCAAAGACATCCCTAAAGCATCACTGATATGCCTGCGCACGCTGGAACACAAAAAATCCGCTCTGGGCGCTTCCGATCTTTTGAAAATCTACGACGGGAGCATCGAAACCATGGACGACGCGGC
>JAVBTG010000096.1:0-7501 GCA_031556275.1 Opitutales bacterium | reverse complement strand
TGCGGCGCTGTTGCCCTTCGTGCTGGCATGGCTGTGCGCGCAGCAAACCGAGCCGCCCCCCCCCGAGCCCACGGAAGACATTCCCCCTCCGCCCGCCCATATGGAGGCCGCGCCGCAAACGCAGGAAACCACCGCCCCCGCAAGTGAGCCGGTCGAGGCGCCTCCCCAAGCCCCCGTCCCTATGGAGGAGCCAGCCGTCCCCGAGTATGCCCCCGAGCCCACGGCGCAGGAAACGCTCGTGAGCAACTCCCCCTTTCTCTCGCCGCTGTACTACAACCGGGGCGCGATGACCGCGCGGCCCCTGCTGCGAAACGCGGCGGGCCCCGTCGAATTCCGCGGGGCCGTCCGTTTGGCGGACCAATGGCAGTTCAGTCTCTATGAGACACGCACCAAGCGCGGATTCTGGGTGCGCCAAGACGACACCGACGCCCCCTATCGCGTGGTGTCCTACAACGAGCAGGCCAATTCAGTCTCGGTCGAATCCAACGGCATGGTGACGGAGATCCCGCTGAGCCGCCCCTCCGACACGCCGATGGCCATCGCCATGGCCCCCGGGGCCTCCCGTCCGATCGGCAACGCCACCGTCGCAGCGCCGGCCAAGGCACAAGGAACCAAGACCGCCCAGCAGCAGCAGGCCGCCAAGACACAGCCCGCCGCCCAACAACAGCAGCGCAGCGCCGCCGTCACCGCCCCTGTGGCCGCGCCGCAACAGCAACAGCGTCAAGCGGCCGTGACCGCCCCGACAAGCGCGGCCGCCACCGGCGCCCCCACAACCGCGCCATCGGCCACGCGCCGCCGCATCCAATTGCCCACTTCCAAATAAATTTCACCCGTGTCCGAATTTTCGCCATCAACCGCGTCCGCGCTGGACAGCTTTACCGAAAGGCTCGACCCCGAGCAGCGGGCGGACTTGTGGAGCGCGCCCCTGCACGAGCGCGCGCGTAAACTCGCGAGCTTCTTGGGCGTGCCGGAACAGGCGCTGCTCTCCCAACTGGGCGCGGCCTTCCGCATGCCGGTGCTTTCCGAAATAAAGGCCGTCGCCAAGCCGACGGAGAGCCTGCCCGGTCGCATCATCCACGAGTTCCAATGCCTGCCCGTCGAGCCGGACAGCGTCCCGGGCGGCGTCGGGGCGGACACGCTGCCGCTGGTCTGCGTCTGGCCGCCGAAGCCGGAGTGGGACGCGTGGGTCTTCGCCGCGACCGGCAGCCGCCCGAAATGGTTTTTGGGTAACGGCGAGGCGGTCTTTCATCTGATCACGCAAAAATTCGGCGTGGGCGCGGGCAGCCTCGACGGCAGCGGCCTCGAGGATTTGGCCGAGGAAAAAGAGGAGGAGGAAGACGACGAGAACGCCGCCATCATCCGCTTCGTCAACGAGATCATCGCGCGCGCCGTCTCCGACCGGGCGACCGACATCCATTTCGAGCCGGGCCGCGACATTTTGAACATCCGCTACCGCATCGACGGCGAGCTGGTGCCCGTGCGCGTGCCGGACAACCTGGTGGCCTTCCAGGGCGCGATCATCTCACGCATCAAAATCATGGCCAAGCTCAACATCTCGGAGCGCCGCCGCCCCCAGGACGGCCGCATCACGTTTTCCGGCTCGCCGGACGAGATCGACATCCGCGTCTCCACGCTGCCCACGATGTACGGCGAGAGCGTGTCGCTGCGCCTGCTCAGCCAAAAGACCCAGCCCATGACGATGGAGGACCTGGGCTTCCTAAAGGAGGACATGGACATGATCCTCCCCTCCCTGCACCGCCCGCACGGCATTATTTTGGTGACGGGCCCCACAGGCTCCGGCAAATCCACGACCCTCACGGCTTTCATCCGCAAAATCCGCCGCCCCGAGCTGCGCATCATCACGGTGGAAGACCCGGTGGAGTACGAGGTGCAGGGCGTCAACCAGACGCAGGTGCACGCGGAAATCGGCCTGACCTTCGCCTCATCCCTGCGCACGATCCTGCGCCAGGACCCCGACGTCATCATGGTCGGCGAAATCCGCGACCGCGAGACGGCGGACATTGCCATCCGCGCCTCGCTGACGGGCCACTTGGTGCTGAGCACCCTGCACACCAACGACGCCCCGGGCGCCCTCACGCGCCTGACGGACATGGACATCGAGCCGTTCCTCATCGCGTCCTCCGTCGAATTGATTTTGGCGCAGCGCCTCGTGCGGCGGCTGTGTAAACACTGCTGCGCCCCTGCGGACTACGAGCTGGGCTACCTCAGCTCCTGCCTCGTGGCCCTCGGCCTGGATCCGGCGCTCGTCGCGCAGGGCAGCGAGCTCAAAAAGAGCGTCGGCTGCAAGCAGTGCCGCCACCTCGGCTACCGCGGCCGCGTCGGCATCTTTGAAATCCTGCGCGTGACGGAAGACATCCACGACCTCATCATCCGCCGGGCCTCCGCCCGCGACATCCGCAAACGCGCCCTCATGCACGGCATGACGACGTTGCAGGGCTCGGGCTGGCAGCAGGCCGTGCGCGGCTTCACGTCCCTCAACGAGATCATGGAATTCGCCGACATCGTGGAAGAGCAGTCGCAGGACTAAAAACCATGCCGTCCTTCCAATACCGCGCGACCACGCCTTCCGGCGAGACGAAAACGGGCGTCATTGAGGCGCCCGACCGCCGTCACGCGCTGTTACGTTTGCAGGCGGAACGTTTAAAAGTCTCCGACCTGCGCCTCGGCAAGGGCACCGACGACGAACCCGCCGCCGCCCGCGTGGACGCGACGGACAAACTGGCCGTGGCAGCCCAAAAGCTCGACAAAATAGGCCCCATCGCGGGCGCGAAACTGGCCTGCACCTTCCTTTCCAAACTCCTGCAACTGCACGGCTCGGGCATGCCGCTGGGCGACGCCGTGCGATTGCTCTCCTCGCGCACGTCGGACCCCCTGTTGACCGTCCTCACGAGCCGTCTGTGGCGCGACCTGAGCGAGGGCCGCTCGCTGGCCGCCTCGCTCGCGCTCTACCCGAAAGTCTTCGACGCGGCGATCATCCACCTGATCGAGGCGGGCGAGACGACGGGCAACCTCTGCCCGGTGATGCAAAACATCATCACCTCCCTCGAGGACAGCGCCGCCCTGCGCCGCCGCATCCTGATGGGCATGGCGTACCCGGCGGTCGTGTGCACGGTGGCCTTCGGTGTCGTGTGCCTCTTTGTCTTTTACCTGCTGCCGCGCATCCAGGGCATGATGCAGTCGATGGGCCAGCAAATGAGCCTTTCGGCCAAAATTCTGATCGGCTTTTCCAACGCCTTTTTGCACTGGGGCCCCTTCGTCGCGGTGGGGCTCGTCATCGGCACGCTCAGTCTCATCCGCTGGCGCAAGACGGAGGAAGGCCGCCGCACATCCGACGACTGGCTGTTAAAAATCCCCGTCATCAAGGGCATCTGCCTGCACACCGACTTGTGCCGCATCTCTAACCTCGCGGCCACCCTCATCGAGAGCGGCGTCAACACGACCGAGGCCCTGCGAATGACGGAAAAGGCAATCCAAAACACGGTGTTGCGCGAGCGCTTCGCGGCCGCCCGCGTCATGATCAACGACGGCGCGGCGTTCTCGCTGGCCCTGCGCAAACACGCCGTGCTCCCCGAGCTCGACCTCGACATCCTCGCGGTAGGCGAAAACACGGGCTCCATCGTCAAGGCGTTTAAGGAAATCCACAAAAACCACACGTCGGACTTGAACCTCCAGTTCAAAGTCCTGACAGGCGTCATCTCGACCGGCGCGCTGGCCTTCGCCTTCACGCTCGTGGGCCTGCTGGCCCTCGGCATCGTCTCAAGCGTCCTGCAACTCTCGCAGGGCGTCCTAGGCCGGTAAATTCATCGTCTGCCGCACGGTCGGCGACGCGCCCAGTTCCGCCAATTGGCGGTCGATCAGTATGAGCGATTTGCCGTCCAATAGCGACGGATCAACCGTCGTGCGCAGCTGATACGGCTTGCCGCTGGCGAGTAGTTTTTCAAGCGAACCCCGCGCCGCTTCCGACGCGCCCTCCCTGCCCGCCACCTTATCATACAGCGGGCCAAACGGCGCTTTGATGTCAAAGCCCACCCAATCGACCAATTCCAGCGCGGCGGCAAAACGCTCGGGGATTCCCCCGCCCGTGTGCAAACCGACCTTGAAGCCGAGATCTCGCACATCCGCCATTGCCCGCGGCAAAGCCGCCTGCGCAATCGGCTCTCCGCCGCTGAAAACAACCCCTTGCAGCCACCCGACGCGCTTTTGCAAAAACAACAGCACATCCGCCCACGCGACATTGCCCGGCCCGAAGGCCTGCAAATGCGCGTTGTGGCAATAGGGGCACTTCCAAGGGCAGCCGCGGCAGAACACCACCGCGGACAACAGCCCCGGATAATCAATCGTCGTGAAGGGAGTCACCCCCGCGACGGCGAGTGCGGATGCCTCCATAAAAAGCCCGTCAAACCGCGACCGCCTGCCGCGCCGCCACGCGCGCCAAGGCGTTGGCCTCGACCGCATGGACGACCTGCGAAGACGGCTCGACGAAGTGCGCGCGCTCGGCGTGCTCGCTGCGCTTGCCCGCGTTGAACTGGTCGACGGGGCGATGGTAGCCCATCACGCGCGTCCACACCTCGCAACGGTGGCGGTCATCCTCGGGCACATCCGCGCCTTCAGGCAGACCCAGCCGCGCGCGCGCCTCGGCGTCGCACTGCGGGCACCAAGGCTGCTGGCCGTTGAGATAGCCGTGCTTTTCGCAAATCGAGAATGTCGGCGTGATCGTGATATAGGGGATGCGAAATCGCGTCAACGCCGCGCGCACGAGTTCCTTGCACGCCTGCGAGGACGAGATACGCTCGCCCATGTACAAATGCACGACGGTGCCGCCCGTGTACTGCTGCTGGAAAATCTCCTGATGCTCGAGCACGGCAAACGGATCGTCGCTGTAGCCGACGGGCAACTGCGAGGAATTCGAATAGTACGGCGCTTCCGCCGTGCCCGCCTGCAAAATGTCGGGATAATGCTTCTTGTCCTCGCGGGCGAAACGGTACGTCGCGCCCTCGGCGGGAGAGGCCTCGAGGTTGTAGAGATGCCCCGTTTCCTGCTGGAACTGCGTCATGCGCTCGCGGATGTGCCCGAGCACGCGCAGCCCGAAGGCGGCCCCGGCCTCGGAGGCGATATCCTCTTTGCCGTAAAAGAAATTGCGCGCGCATTCGTTTAGGCCGTTGATGCCGATCGTCGAAAAATGGTTGCGCAGCGTGCCCAGATAGCGCTTGGTGTAGGGGAAGAGCCCTCCGTCGATCATGCGCTGGACGAACTTGCGTTTGAGTTCGAGGCTCGTCTTGGCCATATCCAACAGAACATCCAGCCGCTTCAACAGGGCCTCCTCGCTGCCCGCGAAACGGTACCCCAACCGCGCGCAGTTGACGGTGACGACGCCGATAGACCCCGTCTGCTCGGCGGAGCCGAACAGCCCGTTGCCGCGCTTGAGCAGCTCGCGCAAATCGAGCTGCAAGCGGCAGCACATCGAGCGGATGTCGTGCGGGTTCAAGTCGGAGTTGATGAAATTTTGGAAATACGGCAGCCCGTACTTCGCCGTCATCTCGAAGAGCGGCTCGCAGTTGGGGTGGTCCCAGTTAAACTCCTTGTCGATGTTGTACGTCGGTATCGGAAATGTGAATACACGTCCCGCGCTGTCGCCCTGCATCATCACGTCGATGTAGGCGCGGTTGATCATGTCCATCTCCGCCTGCAACTCGCCGTAGCAAAAGTCGGTTTCCTTGCCTCCGACGACGGCCTTTTCCTCGCGCAAATCGCGCGGGCACACCCAGTCGAACGTGAGGTTCGTAAAAGGCGTCTGCGTGCCCCAGCGCGACGGCACGTTGAGGTTGAAAATAAACTCCTGCAGGCACTGGCGCACCTGCGCGTAGTCGAGCTTGTCCAAGCGCACGAAGGCCGCCAAATACGTGTCGAACGAGCTGAACGCCTGCGCGCCCGCCCATTCGTTCTGGAGCGTGCCCAAAAAGTTGACCATCTGGCCGAGGGCGGTGCGCAGGTGCTTGGGCGCGCCCGCCTCGATTTTGCGGGAGACCCCGTTAAAGCCCTCGCGCAAGAGCGTGCGCAGCGACCACCCCGCGCAGTAGCCCGACAGCATGTCGAGGTCGTGGATGTGGAAATCGCCGTCGCGGTGCGCCTGCCCGATTTCCGGCGGAAACACGTTGTTCAGCCAGTAATTCGCCGTGATCTTGCCCGAGCTGTTCAGGATCAGCCCGCCCAAGGAATAACCTTGGTTGGCGTTGGCGTTGACGCGCCAGTCGAGGCGGTTGATGTACTCCTCGATCGAGGAGCCGACCTCGATAAACGTCTTCTTCCCCTCGCGCAGCGTGCGGCGCTGCTCGCGGTAAAGGATGTAGGCGCGGGCCGTCTTAAAATGGCCCATCTGCATAAGCGTGTACTCGACGGAGTCCTGAATGTCCTCGATCGAAAAGACGACGCCCTTTTGCAAATGCAAATGCGCCACGACGCAGGAAGTCAGCGCGCGGGCGCGCTCCATGGCGAACTCGCCCGTGGCCTGCGCCGCCTTGGAAACGGCGACCAAAATGCGGTTGGCGTCAAACGGCACATAGGCCCCGTCGCGGTCGATGACCTGATACTCGGGCACGGGCAGTTGCGTCAGCAGCTCGGGCTGCGCGGGCGCGGGGATGTCAGGCGCGACACACGCGCCCGATTCCGGAACATTGGCTTTCATGGGAAATATATTTTTCGGGGTTTCTTGTTTTAAAATTCCGACACGCCAATGCCGGGGACACTTGGTAAAACGCGGCCACCCTTGGCGGGGCGGCGAAACGTCCATTGCTGGCCGTTTCGGCGTCTCTTGAAAAGCAGGTCTTCTGGCTCCGGACTTCGGCCTACTCGCCCCGCCTTCCCTCCCCCGGCCGAAGAAAAATCCTCGACTTTGGAAAGTGGCTTTTTCGGGCTTTCGTCATCCGTCACAGCGGCGCTACCGCGCGGGATTCGCACCCGCTTCCCTATTCTCCGTCACCCTCGCGGGCTTCGGCACTTTTCAAGCACGCACCACTACCGGTAGTGCGCACAGTTTATTCATACCCCCATATTTCGTTTGAGCAAGTCTTTTTCTCCCTTTCCGAGGCAAAATAAGTTTTTCTTAAAACACACGCGATTCACCATCGCCCGCCCCTCCCGCGCACAGCATATCCCCAACTCCGTAACCCACTTGATTTTACGCACAGCCAATTCGTGAAAAAATACTGGGAATCGAAACCAATCACACAAATTTTTCACCCAAAAAACCGCCCAATTTCCCCCGCCCGCCCTCACCGCAAAAAACAGCCATTGACGCCGCCGAAATTTTTGGCCAAAGTAAAAACTTTCCGCTCAAGGGGGATTAGCTCAGTTGGTTAGAGCGCCTGCTTCACACGCAGGAGGTCCGCGGTTCGAGCCCGCGATCTCCCACCATTTTCTTTCACAGGTTTGGAGAAAAGAAACCCAAGTTAACACTGAGCGCGGGCGAGACCAGCAAAGCGGT
>JAVBTG010000204.1:0-12734 GCA_031556275.1 Opitutales bacterium | reverse complement strand
AGCGAACCGCAAATCACAGCCATCTAGTCCGACAAAATGTCGCCGAACATATTTTCGGTCACGAACACGTCAAACTGGTTCGGGTCGCGCACCAACTGCATGGCCGCGTTATCCACGTATAGGTGGCTCAGGGCGATGTCGGGATAATTTTTCGCGAACTCCGCGGCCGTCTTGCGCCACAAAACGGAGGTTTCCAGCACGTTCGCCTTGTCCACGGAGCAGACCTTTTTGGCCTTGCGCGTGCGGGCGGTCTCGAACGCGACTTTCAGGATGCGCTCGATCTCGCTTTTGCGGTAAACCATCGTGTCGATCGACTGGATGTCGCCGTCCTCCAGTGTCTGCGTGGCCTTGGGCTGGCCGAAATAGATGCCGCCCGTCAGCTCGCGGATGCACACGATGTCGATGCCTTCCGGAATGCGTTCCCTGCGCAGGGGAGAGGCGTCGACGAGCTCCGGATAAAGCAGGCCCGGGCGGATGTTCGCAAAAAGCTTGTACGCCTTGCGCAGGGGCAGCAGCGCGCCGCGCTCGGGTTGCTCGTTGGGAGGCAGGTGCTCCCACTTCGGGCCGCCGACGGAGCCGAACAGAATCGCGTCCCCGGCCGAGCACACGTCCAGCGTGCACTGCGGCAGCGCCTTGCCGTGGCGGTCGATCCCGGCCCCGCCCACGTCGGCGTGCGTGTGGTCGAGCTGGTAGCCCGCGGGCGTGCAGACCTTGTCGAGAACGGCCAAGGCCACGTCCATCACTTCGGGGCCAATCCCGTCTCCGGGCAGAACGGCAAATTTAAGCGTCTTATTCATGGTGCGAATCGTGCGAAAAGTTCAATCTTCCATTGAATCAATTTTGAGGGAGGGGGGACAGTTAAAAATAAAGGCCCCCGCCGGACTAAATTCATCAAAAACGAGGGGAACGCCAGAATCGGGTTGATACTTATCCGTCCGGGTCTATTTTTATAAGTATGATCCAGACATATACGCTGCCATTGGGCCCCCTCGGGACAAACGCCTATCTGCTTTTGGCCGAACACGGCAAGGGAGCATGGCTGGTCGACGCGCCGGAAGGCGCGCTGGAGGAAGTGACGTCCATTTTGAAAAAACACGACCGCAAGCTCGAGGCGGTGCTGCTCACCCACGGGCATTGGGATCACATGCAGGGGGCCGCCAAGCTGCGCGCGGCGGGGGCGAAGGTCTACGCCCATCCCGACACGCGCCTGCTCATCGAGGATCCGGACTCCACGCAGTCCGTCTTCATGCTGCCCGGTGCCGCCGTCGCCGCCTGCGCGGTGGACGTGGAGGTGCGCCAAGGCGGCGAGATCACGCTCGACGGGGCCGTCTGCAAAGTGTTGGAAGTGCCTGGGCACTGCCCGGGCAGCGTGGCCTACTATTTTCCGAAATCGAAATACGTGTTCACGGGCGACGCGCTGTTCGCGGGGAGCGTCGGCCGCGCCGATTTGCCGGGGGGAGACTGGGAAGCCCTCACGGACTCCATCCGCACGCAGCTGTACACCCTGCCGGACGACGTGATCGTCTATCCCGGGCACGGCCCGGAAACGACGATCGGCGACGAAAAACGCCTGAACGCCTTCGTGCGGGCCTGATTTATGGACGGTTTCGCGCACGCGCAGGCCATGACGCGCGCATTGGCGCTGGCGCGCACGGCGTGGGGCCGCACGCACCCCAACCCGATGGTGGGGGCGGTGATCTGCGAGGAAGGCCGAATCGTGGCCGAGGGCTTTCACGCCAAGGCGGGCGAACCGCACGCGGAGATCATGGCCTTGCGCGCCTTGGGCCGCGCGCCGAAGCCGGACGCCGTTTTATACGTGACGCTGGAGCCTTGCTCCACGCACGGCCGCACGCCGCCCTGCACCGAGGCGATTGTAAACGCGGACATCCGCACGGTGGTCGTCGGCGCCGAAGACCCGAACCCCGCCCACGCGGGCGCGGGCATCCGCCGGTTGCGTGAACGCGGCGTGGAAGTCGTTACAGGGGTCTTGGCGGACGAATGCGCGGATTTGAACCTTATTTTCAACCACTGGATCGTCCAAAAATCGCCGCTGCTGGCCGGGAAAATCGCCGCGACGCTCGACGGGCGCACGGCTTGCCGTACGGGGCAATCCAAATGGATAACAGGCCCGACGGCCCGCGCGGACGTCCACCGTTGGCGCGATTATTTCCCCGCCATCGCGGTGGGCAGCGGCACGGCCTTGGCGGACGACCCCTCGCTGACAATCCGCCCGCCTAACGAACCGGAACGTTGCCCGCAAAAGCGCTTTGTGTTCGACCGCCGCTTGCGCACCGCAGACCGCTTGGAACTGAAACTCTTTTCCGACATTTTTAAGGACCGCACGATCGTCGTCACCTCAAAAGACGCGCCGGCCCAAAGCCTGCGCGCGCTCGACCACATGGGGCTCGCGCACTGGGCCTTGCCGGACGACAATTTCTTCGAAACATTCCGCGAAAAATGCGCGACGGAAAACATCAACGGCGTCTTCTGCGAGGGCGGCGGCGCATTCCTCGGGGCGATGTTAAAAGCACATTCCCTCGACTACCTGTTTTATTACCGCGCCCCGCTGCTGTTCGCCGACGCCTCGGCCACTCCCGCCCTCGCGGGCCTCGCCCCCGCCTCACCCAACGAGGCCGTTCGCCTCACCCACATGCGCCGAGAATTTTTTGACGCTGACGATCTTTCGCGCGGCCACATCGTCTACCCGTAAATTTTTTCAGATCGCACATGGATATCTACCTCGCCACGGGCAACGCCCACAAACTCGAAGAATTCAAGACCATCTTTTCTCAGGCGAACGTGGCCGCAAACATCCACTCGGCCAAAGCCATCGGCGGCATGCCGGAGGTGGAGGAAAACGCCGAAACCTTCGCGGGCAACGCCCGTATCAAGGCGCGGGCGCTGTTGCAAAAAGCCCCCGAAGGCGCGTGGGTTTTAGCCGACGACAGCGGCCTGCAGGTGGACGCGTTAAACGGCGAGCCCGGCGTGCATTCCGCCCGCTACGCGGGAGCCCACGGCCGCGACGGCGACAACACGGCCAAGCTTCTACGCGCACTCTCGCAAACGCCCGACGGCGAACGCGGCGCGCAATTTGCCTGCCACCTGTGCCTTATCGCCCCCGCCGGCGAGGAACACTTTTTCAACGGCGTGTGCCGCGGCCATATCGCGCATTCCCCAAGCGGCAACGGCGGCTTCGGCTATGACCCCGTCTTTATCCCCAACGGGCACCCCCGCAGTTTCGCCGAACTGGGCGAAACCATCAAAAACTCCCTAAGCCACCGCGGCAAAGCCGCCACGGCGTTGGCGCGGTTTTTAAAGACGTTGAAAAGCACCCTCTAAGGCAACCGCTTCATCCCGCACATTTTTCCAAAAACGCGGTAGCGCTGAGCGTCGTCCGTTTCACGGATACGCAGCACATCCGTCAAACACAGCCGCGCCCGCGGCGCGGCAAACCCCACGCGCAAAAACGCCTTCATGTAGCGGGCTTCCACATTGGCGCGCGCGCTTTCCTCAAAAACCAAATGCACGTTCGGGTAGTCGTTTGAAATTTTTTTGAAAAACGAAAGCGGTTTTCCCGTGCGCGAAATCGTCTCGTCGGCGATGCCCGCCTGCCGGGCTGTTTCCAGCGTGGCGTCGCACGCCAAGGCGGTTATATGGATGCCCGGGTAATCCTGCTTGAACACCCGCAACACAGGCAGCAGCGCGTCCAGTTTTTTCGCGTCCTCGGGTAGGGTGATCCAATAGCGGTCCTTGTCCGGAATGTCAGTCACATTTTGCTCCCCGTAAAAGAGCGGGAGCAAATTTTCGCGAAAGAGATTCGGAGTCATGCAGTGCACGCGCTTGCGCCGTCCCCAACGGTTGTGCGACCACATCCAGTCGGCGGTGATGTCGTCGCTCTGGCGCAGGCGGCTTTCCAGCCAAAGGTTGCCCTCCACCGCAATGGCCTCGCGCGTGCAGGGGCACTTCAGCTCGTGCGCCTTGATCGTGCCGCGAAAAAATCCGGTGCGCTCGATATACAGCGCCCCCACGCGCGCCTTCTGGCGCTCGGCGACCATGCCCGGCATCAGCGTGGTGAAGGCGAGCCTCCCAAAGAAAAGGGAGGCAGCTCCGGCTCGCCCCGCATTCTGGTCGCACATAACGGCCATCGCCCCGTTTCGGCGCACATTGTCAATGGCGTCCATGACGCCGTCCCTGCGGGAAAACAGCGTGATGCCCCAGCGCTGGCGCGTCTGCTTGACCCATGCGTCCAATGCCGGAATATTCAGTGGGCGATAAATGACGCCGGTGGGCGGCAGTTTGCGCGTCGTGAGCGCGGGAAACAGCGTGATTGCCTCCATCAGCGAAAAATGCGTCACCAAAATAACGAGCGGAGAATTCAGCGTCTCGACCTCGTCCAGAAGTGTCTCCAGCGAGGGGTCGAGTTTGAAATGCCGTTTGATCTTCGCCTGCGAATAGTAGGGCGACACCAGCACAAACATGCCCATCTCGATGAGCCGGTAGCACGATTCTCGCCCGATTTTGCCGCGCCAGCGCGCGTCCTTTTGCGGGTAGGCGCGCCTGAGATTGGCGAGAATATGGCGGCGGCGTCCGAACGGGCCGTACCAGATGACCGACCCTAGGCACATGCAAATGCCCCTTCCCAAAAAATCGGGCAGGCAATAGGCGAGGGCGCCCAGCACGCGGACGATGAGTACCACAAACATGAAAACAAACAATCTATCCGTCCGGGCTTTTTGTGTAAATTAAAATAAGGGGAGCGATTGACGGTGCCGCCGCCTTCTTGTACGCTGTCAAAAAAGGATGAACGCTTCTTCGCCAGCCCCCCTGTACGAGGTGATTGTGCCGAATTTCAACGCCCGTTTTTCCGGCATCACGGCGACGGTCGCGGCGGTCGCGCCGCACCAGATGCGGGAGCTTTCCTTTGCCACGGTGGGCCATCCCTTACCCGCCGAGGCGGGGGTGCCCCGTTTGTCGTGGGCGCAATTTTTCCGCCTGACAGGGCAGCCGTTGCCGGACGGGCGGCCCCGCATTTTCCACGCCCGCCGCAACATCGAGATGCTCTGGGGGCTGATTTTTAAGCACGTTTTTCGGCGCAAACTGCACCTGCTGTTCACCTCCACCGCCCAACGCGCGCACTCGCGCTACACGCGTTTTTTGTACAACCGCATGGACACGCTGATAACGACGTCCCACCGTGCGGGCTCGTGGTTGAAAAGGCCCCCTTCGGCGGTCGTGCCGCACGGGGTCGACACGGCGTTTTTCCACCCGGCGACGGACCGTGCCGCCGCGTGGCAGGCCACAGGATTTTCGGGCGTGCGCGGCGTCGGAATTTTCGGCCGCGTGCGCCCGCAAAAAGGCGTCGATGTGTTTGTGCGGGCGATGTGCGAAGTTTTGCCGGATGCCCCTGGGTGGACGGCCGTCATCGTCGGCGAAACGACGCCGAAATTCCGCGCCTTCGAACGCGAGTTGAAGGAATTGATTTCCCAAAAAGGGCTCACCGACCGCTTTGTGTGGGCGGGCAAGCGGCCCTTTGGGGAACTGCCAAAACTTTTTCAAGCCATGTCGCTGGCGGTGTGCGCCTCGCGCAACGAGGGCTTCGGCCTGACCTGCCTTGAGGCGATGGCCAGCGGCGTGCCCGTCGTCGCCACGCAGACGGGAGGCTTTGAAATGGTCGTGCGCCCAAATATTGACGGCCATATCGTGCCGTGCGGCGACGCCCCCGCCTTGGCGCACGCCGCGCAACAAGTGATGGCGGACGAAACGGCACCCGATCGCATGGGCGCGGTCGCGCGCGAGCGCGTGCTCGAATCCTTCACGATCGGGCGCGAGGCGGCCGCGCTCAACGCCGTCTACCGAAAAATCTGGGCCGAAGCCGCTACGCGTTAACCGCGTTTTCCGCCTGCGCCGTGAGCGCCTGCCGGGTATATAAGCCCTTGTAGTAGGGGCAGTGCCCCATTAATTCGTCGTGCGCGCCGAAGTCGATGATTTTCCCCTTTTCAAACACGATGATCTTTTTGACGTTACGGATCGTGCTAAATCGGTGCGCGATGATGAAGCACGTGCGCGAGCCCATCAGCTCGTCCAAGGCCTTTTGGATGAACGTTTCGCTGTTGGAATCCAGCGCGCTGGTGGCCTCATCGAGGATGAGGATGGGCGCGTCTTTGAGAAACACGCGGGCCAGCGCGATGCGCTGCTTTTGCCCGCCCGAAAGACGGTCGCCGCGCTCGCCGACCATCGTGTCGTAGCCGTTTTCCAGCTGCCCGATCAACTCGTGCGCGTAGGCGCGCCGCGCGGCCTCGTACACCTCCTCGGGCGTGGCGTCCTCCTTGGCCATCGCGATGTTGTTAAAGATCGTGTCGTTGAAAAGGACGGGATACTGCGGCACGGAGCCTAGGTTTTTGCGCAGATCGAACGTGCGCATGTCGCGCAGGTCGATCCCGTCGATGCTCACGCGCCCGGCCACCGGGTCGTAGAAGCGCATCACGAGTTTGGCAAACGTGCTCTTGCCCGCGCCCGACTCACCCACCAGTGCGCAGCTCGTGCCCGCGGGGATGTCGATCGTGGCGTCTTTGAGGACGATCTTTTCGTTGTACGCAAAATCCACGCCGTCGAAACGCACGTTCCCCGTCAGCCGCCCGACTTCGGCGGGATTCTCCGGCTCGGGAACGGGAGACTCGTAGTCGAGGATCTCGTTGATGCGGTGAAACAGGGGGGTCGTCTTGTAAAAATCGCTCATCACACGCATGAAACGCTTGAGCGGGTCGAACAAAAAATACAGCGCGATGCCCACCGCCGCGAACGTTGGAAACGAGATTTTTGAGGAATACGCGTAGAAGAAAACCGCGCCGATCATCAGGGCGGTGACGATCTCCATCAACGGCTGCTGCGTCTGCTCGTATTTGATGAGCTTGAGCAGAATTTTGCGGTAGTGGCTGTTTTGGGCGTTGAACCGCCCGATTTCGCGCTGCTGCAGGTTGAACACGCGCACCTCGTGCGCCGCGTCGAGGTTTTCCGAAAAGCGCTGGGAGATTTCCCCGAGCGAAACCTGGTTCTCCCGCGCGTAGCGCTTGAGCCGCCTGCGCATCAGCTGCACCGGCATGATCATCAGGGGGGCGAAGACGACGAGCACCAGCAGGAACATCGGGTTGCCGATATTGTAGATCGTGTAGCCCAAAAAGCCCGCGGCCCCCATCATCTGCACGGGTTCGCGCAGGCATTCCGAGATGCTCTTGAGCACGACGTTTTGGATGACGGTCGTATCGTTGCTCAACCGCACATAGAGGTCTCCGGTCGTGTGCTCGTCAAAGAAGGCCAGCGGGTATTCCTGCACCTTGGCGAAAATGTCGTTCTTCATGCGGCGCAGCATGTCGCTGGCGCAAAAGCCGATCAGGTACGCGCTGAGAAACCCGAAAACGCCGCGCACGATAAAGATCGCGGGGATGAGCGCGGCGATGCCCGCGATCTGCCACATCGTATAGGAAACGCCCTCGGGCGGGGTGAAGATGATGGGCAGCACCTCCTTGACGATCACGGGAATGCCCAGCCCGCTGCTGGCCCCGAAAATAAGCGCGCACACCAGCGCGAGCAGCAGGGTGGCGTAGTGCCCCTTGAGGTAGTGCAGATAGCGGGTGAAATCCTTCGTTCGCATCCGGCCACTTTAGGCGGAACATCATTTGATTGCAAAGCGAAAGGCGGCCGCCCGCGTGTCCCCCGCTCACTCCGGCTTTGGCGCCAAAAAGCGCGCCCGCGCGCCCGCGTCCGCCTCGATGTCGACCTGGATGGGCTTTGGGATCGCGTCCGCCGAACCCACGGGGCGGTAATTTTCGTCAAACACCTCGACGGCTCCGCGGTTGTGGCTGTTGCGCCCGATCTGGACGGTGTGCGCGCCGTCCGTCCACACAGCCTCCCCCCACGAGGCCATCAATACGGTATGCCGCTTGGGCGCTTTTTCAAACAGGGAGACGCCGTTGGTGTAGTCGCTCGGCGGGTTGGAAACCCCCATCAGCGGCAGCAGCGTGGCCGCGATGTCCGCATGGCAGGTGAGGCGGTCGATGCGCGTCGCCCGCCTGTTGGGGAAATGCGCGGCGAAAATCGTTTTGGTTTGAAACGGCGTGAACGCCCCGTTGTGCCCGATATGCCCCTTGCCGATGCCCTGGTCGCTAAATTCCTGCCCGTGGTCGCCCACGACGATGATGATCGTGTTGTTCCAATGCCCGCTGTCTTTCACCGCCTGCACGATGCGGCCCACCTGCGCGTCTACATAGGAGATCGCGTTAAAGGAGCGGTTGCGCATCTGTTCCATGATATGGGGTTCGCCGCTGACCCCCTGCGTGAACACGTCCACGTCCTCCAGCGGGAGCACGGGGGCAAATTTTTCAAACGCGGGCGGATAGCGGTAGGGGATATGCGGGCTGTCCAAAAAGGCGACGGCGAAAAAGGGCGCGTCGTTTTTTTGCGAGATAAAGGAGATCACGCGGTCGGTCGTCTCCGCGTCGCGCTGCCACGCCTCGCCCACGGGCTTGTCAAAAATGTCCGCCTCGGGCACGTCAACAAACGCGGTGCTGCGAAATTCGGGGAAATTCAAATCAGTGCTAGAGGCCACGCAAAAGCGGTACCCTCGCTCGGTCGCCGCCTTGATCAGCGGCGGGCCCGTGCGGGAGCGCAAGGCGGCATGCCAATAGGTCGGGTATATGCCGTAAAACAGCGTGAAAAGCGCGAAGCGCGTGCTGTTGCCGCCGCTGTAATGGCGCGTGGCCGACATGCCCTCTTGCGCCAGTTTCCAAATGTTGGGGGCCACGTCCGGCCGCATCGCGGCGGCATGCCCGCTCTCAATGACGACGAATAGGATATTCGGGCGGTTTCCCTCCGACGCCTTTTGAAACACCAGCGGGTGCAACGGGCAGTCCAGTGCCGCATCCTTCGCGTCCGTCTCGGGGGCTTGGGAAAGGAATTCCTGGGGCGCGGAGGGCTTGTCCAAAAGTTTTTGGGCGGGCAGGGTTATGTGCAGCGGGCCAAGCAGCGCCCGCGCGCGCAGCGTCTGGGCGGGGTGCTGGAGATAACTCCAAACGAACACGATTTTTTCGCAAAAAAACAGCGAAAAAAACGCCGACGCCACGACGACGGAAAGGGTCAGCGGGCGGTGCGGGTCGCTCCGGCGTTTTTTTCGCAGAAGTTTCCGCGACAGTCCCGGCATAGCCATCAACAATCCCCAGCCCGCGCAGATGGCGATCACCCGCAGGGCGATGTTGAGAATCGTCTTATGCCCGACGACCACGCTGTCCCCGGTCGCGGGATTGGTGAGCATGCTCAGCACCATGCCGTCCAAATGATAGCCGTAGATGTCGTAAAACGAAATGTCCGCCCACGCGAACACGGCGGTGCCCGCCCCGAGTGCGAAAATGGCCGTTTTAAAAGCGCGCGGGCCGAAAAAATGCCCGAGTATCCCGCTAAACACGGCGGCCGGAGCCGCGAGCACCCCGCAAAAAACGACGTAGCCCAGCCCGAAGAAAATGTGGGTCGTGGCGGAAAAGTCGTCTGGCACGTCGCGCCAGAGCGTGCGCTGCAAAAACGCCACAAACAGCGCCAGGACGCCCCAAAACCAAAGACCGTCGTAGAGCACCACACGGAAGGGAATACGCGGGATTTTTACACGTGCGGTGTCGGGCTGTGTGCTCATGGGCGGATAACGATTTCGGCGCGAGGGAGTGTTTGAAAATTATGCGCGCCACCTCCGCGTGCCGGATTTTGGCCCTTTTCCCGTGGTCTCGCCCCTGTGGTATTTCACATCGCCTCGGCTCGGCCGCGGAAAAATGTCTCAAAACCGGCACGCTAGCCATCACGCCTAATTTTCAAACACTCCCTAGTGCGTCCGTGGAATGATTAAATATGATTTACCCCCAAAGGCGTGTCAACGTCCTTCGGCCCGCGTTCGTCCTACAATTGCGTTGACAACGCTTTGGGCCGCGCAATTAATCCATATCATGGGCGCATCTCACAAAATCATCGTCAGCGGATTCTCCTCGGGCGGGGAGCGTATTGTTCTGGAAAAGCTCAAGACGCGCGGCGATTGCGAGGTCGTTTTCTGGCTCTCCAAATACTCGCCCGACGTTGAGGCGGCGGGCAGCTTCAGCCACTGCCGGCTGAAGAATTTCGAGCATGTCTCCTATGACAAGGAGGTCTACCAAAAGGCGTATGCCGAATTCTTCGAATATTTTTGCGTGCACAACCGCTCCAAACAGGTGTTTTTGCGCAGGGAAAAATTTTACGACTATCTGGATTTCTTCAACGTCTATTTCCAATTTTTCTACCGCCTCATCAGCGAGGAACAGCCGGACGCCGTCGTCTTCTCCATCATCCCGCACCTGGGGGTGGATATGGCGCTGTACATCACTGCTAAGGCCATGGGTGTCAAAATCCTGCTGTTTTACCAAACGCTATTTCCCAATAAGGTGCTTTACACGCGCCGCATAGAGGATTTGGGAGACATCGAAAAACTGCCGAAGCTCACCGACGACGTCTATACAGTGCAGAACTCCTTCAAGAAGGATCTCTTTTACATGAAAGGGCGTCTCGGCGGCGTGTTCAGCCTGCTGACGAAGCTGTCGCGTTTTTACCTGGTGCTCATCAATATGATGAAGTACGGCTACACGCTGCAATACCGCAAGCGTCTGCGTAAAAGCATTTGCACAGAGCTGGATTTTGAGGCCAAGTACGTTTACTTCCCCATGCATTTGCAGCCGGAGCTGACGACCAACCCGCTGGGGGGAATGTATGCCGACCAAATGCTGGCCATCGAGCACCTGAGCGACATGCTGCCGGATGACTGGTTTATCTACATCAAGGAAAACCCCTATCAGGACGAATATCGCAGGGGGCGGGTGTTCTTCGAGCGGCTCAATGGCCTCAAAAAGGCGCGCATGGTTCCCAAGGAAACCCCCACCTACAAATTGATGGAGCACTGCCAGTTTTTGGCGACCATCACGGGCACGGCGGGGTGGGAGGCGGTTTCCGGCGGCAAGAATGCGCTGGTGTTCGGGCGCGCCTGGTACAAGAGCCTGCCGGGCGTTTTCACCTACACTCCGCGGCTTAAGCTGGAGGACATTCTCTCGTATAAAATCGATCACGCGCAGTTTCAGGAAGGCGTCAACCGCCTTTACCAGTGCATGCCCGACTGCGTGATGAACCCCGATTACATCAAGATCCATCCCGGCTACGACCACGAAAAAAACGCCGAGGCCATCGCGCGCTTGATTGTGGAGTTGTCCAAGGACGATTGAGCGCGGTCAACCGCAGTGCAACATCTTGTATTTTAGCTCGGCCATCTGCCAGTCTTCGGGCGTGTCGATGTCTTGGCACTGGACTTCCGGTACGGGGTATCCCAGCGCGCCTTCGGGCAGCAGCGAACATTCGGCGGCAAAGGCCCGTGTCGTGCAAAAATAAAACATTCCCGGGTCGAAGTACGCCGGCTCAAGGTCCTGGGAACGCTTTTGGCGCGCGGCCTTGTCGCAGGCGACGATTTTTCCGTCCCTGAACCTCAGGGCCCGCTCGATGGGAAACGAGTACTTGCACAGCGGCACGACGGCGGGCGCCTTGTGCGCGACCATCTGCGCGTGGGCGTCCTTAAGCGTCTCGGCTCTCAAAAAGGGCACGCAGGGGTAGACGCAGCAAAAGGCGTCAAAGCCGCGCCCGTTTTGCGCGTAGCATTCGAGCACCTCGGCGATAACGTCGGCGCTGGTGGCGTAATCGTCGCTGGTTTTGGCCGAGCGCATGAACGGGATCCGTGCCCCTAAATTTTTCGCGATGTCCGCGATTTGGGCGCTGTCGGTGGAAACCATGACTTCCTCAAAAAGCCCGCTTTTTTGCGCCGCCTCGATCGCGTAGGCGATCATCGGCTTGCCCATGAATGCGCGGACGTTCTTGAGCGGGATGCGCTTGCTGCCCGCGCGCGCGGTGATGATGGCCAGCGTTTTCATAGGTCTTCGGGCGTCAGCGGGGTCGCCGCAGGGATGTCGCGCCTTGCGGGCTTGCCCAGCAGTGTTTCGTAATGCTTGGGGTGCAGCCCGTTCGAGGGGCGCACGCTGCGGATGTTTTTCTCGGAAAACAGCTCGCCTTTTTTGATGTCCGCGCACGCGAACAACGAGCGCGCGAAGCGGCGGTTTTTCTCGTTCACCGCGTAAGTCGGCGCGCCGATGAGCTTTTCGGTGTTACGCACGCTTTCCACCATCTGGCGCAACTGTTGCGGCTCCAGCGAGAAGGCTGCGTCGGGGCCGCCGAGGCCGCGGTCGAGCGTGAAATGTTTTTCGATAACGGCGGCGCCCAGCGCGACGGCGGCGACGGGCGTTTCGAGGTTGAGCGTGTGGTCGGACAGGCCGATTTTTATTCCCATGGGCCCGAAGCGCGTCCGCAGGTCGGCGAGCGTGGCCAGATTCATGTCCTCCAGTGCGGCGGGGTAGGCCGAGGTGCATTTTAACAGCGTCAAATCGGTGCAGCCCGCGCCCGTGGCGACGGCGACCGCCTCCCCGATTTCCTCGAGGCTGGAAATGCCCGTCGAGATGATGAGCGGCTTTTGGGTCGCGGCGGTATGCCTGATGAGCGGGTAGTCTATCGCTTCAAAGCTCGCGATTTTGTAAATCGGGCAGCCCGCTTTCTCAAGAAAGTCCACCGCCGTGAAGTCGAAGGGGGTTGAAAACAGCTCGACTCCCGCGGACAAGGCATGTTCCCTGAGCGGGGCAAAC
>JAVBTG010000137.1:0-5626 GCA_031556275.1 Opitutales bacterium | reverse complement strand
ACCGGCGCCGTCGTGGCGGAGGAAAGGAAGGAAAAGATTGTTTTGCGAAAAATTCGGTTTGAAGGCGGCGCAAGCGCGGGATTGTCGCTTTGCGGTTGACAGCGTTTGTTCGGCTTGCAATCATGAATCTTTATCCGCGCCGTCCCCATCGTCTAACGGTTAGGACGCGAGATTCTCATTCTTGAAATCGGGGTTCGATTCCCCGTGGGGGCGCCATTTTTGAAGGCTCGTTTTCTTTCTGGGAAACGGGCCTTTTCGTCGAAAGAAGGCTCGCGTATCTTCCTTGCGCAGGCGGGCGCGTGTGTTTAGTTTTATACCTTTGGGGTGGCGTATTCCGCGCCGCTTCCTGAGCCGCATCACTTATCTTTTATGGAAATCATCGATTTCATCCTTCACATCGACAAGCATCTGCTTGAGTTTATCAACAATTACCACAATTGGATTTATCTGCTGTTGTTCGCGATCATTTTCGTGGAGACGGGGCTCGTGGTCATGCCGCTGCTGCCTGGCGATTCGCTGCTGTTCGCGGTCGGGATGTTCTCGGCGCAGGACGCCGTGGCGATCAACGTGGTGCCCGCCTTGGGGGTGATGCTGGTGGCGGCGATCCTCGGGGATTTTTGCAATTACACGATCGGCAAATACATCGGGATGCGCTTGCTCGACTGGAAACTTTTCGGGCGGCAACTGGTGAAGCCCGTTTATCTGGAAAAAACGCACGCTTTTTACGAAAAATACGGCTCGCTCACGATCGTGATCGCGCGCTTCGTGCCGTTTGCGCGCACGTTCGCCCCCTTTGTGGCGGGCATCGGCCGGATGAACCGCGCGGTCTTTGTGATGTGGAACGTCTTGGGCGGCGTCTTGTGGGTGCTGGGCGTGGGCCTCGTCGGGTATTTCCTCGGCAACGTCGCTTGGGTGCAGAACAATTTTGAAAAGATCATCCCGCTGATCATTTTGGTGTCGCTGCTGCCCGTCATCATCGGGGCGGGGCGCGAGTGGATGGCCAAACGCGCGGCGACGCGCGCGGCGCAGCAGTAGGGTGTGCCTTCAATTTGAAGGCATCGCTAAGGGGCTTGCCTCGGGATTTTTTTTGAGTGAAGATTCGGGGGTTCATGCCAGACGCGGACCCCCTTTTGTTTTCCTGTTTGCCGGAGCGGTTTTTTATCGCGCCCGAGGGGCCTTTGCCGGTGTGCGCGGCGGGATGGGTCGCGGAGTATTTTAAGGCAAGATTGAAGCGTGTGCCGCCTGCCTTGGGCGATGTGTTGGTGATCGTGCCCACGCGTTCCGCCGCGCGGACGTTGCGGGCTTGTTTGTTAGACGAATTTCAGCGGCGCGGGATTTCCGGCGTGGTGGGGCTGCGCGTGGCGACGTTCGAGCAGTTGCTTGCCGACGGGGTTCGGGATTTTTCGGTCATTTCGCCCGAGGCCGCGTTTTGTTTATGGACGGAGGTTTTGGAGGACGCCCGCGCGGAGGATTTCCCGGCGCTGTTTTTGCGGGGCAAGCCGGATCGGGCGCAGTTCGGGGCGTTTGTCGCGCAGATCGAGGCGCTGTGCGGGGCGCTGGCGGAAAATTTGCTGACGATTCAGGGCGCCGCCGCGCGTTTGGACGGCGATGAGGATGCGGGAAAGTGGCGCGACTTGGCCGCGCTGGATGAGGAATTTTTTAGGCGCTGCCGCGCGATGGGGAAACTTTCGCGCGAACAGGCGCTGATAACGGCCGTATGCCAATGGCCTGCGGTGGCGTGGAAAGAAGTGGTTGTTTTGGGGCACCCCGGGCTTTCGCGGGCGCAGGTCGCGTTGTTGTGCCGCATGGGCGGGGAGGGCCGCACGCGGTTGTCCGTCGGGGTGTTCGCGCGACCGGACGCGGCGGAATTTTTCGACGAATGGGGGCGGCCGCTGGACGACTATTGCACAAAAGACATCGGCATCGCGGACGCCGACATTTGCCGCTCTTTTGATATTGCCGCGCAGGCGCGCACGGCGGCGGAATTGGTGGCCGCCTATGGGGCGGACGGCCCGCGCGCGGTGGCGATTGCCTGCGACCAGAACGGCAGCGTCGATCTTTTTAAAACACACCTGCGCCGATGCGCCGAGGTGGAGGGCGCGTCGCTTGAGGGCAGGCCACTCGCGCGCACGGCAGTGTGCGAATGGCTAAAAGCGCTCGCGCAGATGGGGCATGAGCGGACGTTTGCCGGTGTGCGCGATTTGTTGGGATCGCCATATATGGCCGTTTATGTGAAAGCACGCTTTGGTGCTGAGGCGCGAGATCTCCGGCGCGCGTTGGATGAAATTCAGGCGGCGGCCTTCCCCCTGGATTTGGACGCCGCGATCGCACTTGCGCAGAAGGGCGACGTTTGCCGACCGATTTTAGAGTGGCTGGGATTGTGGCTGGATGAAATTTTCGCGGGCGCGGCGGATCGGCTGCGGGAGGCGATCGTTCCTGTGTTTGACGCTTTTTTTGCGGATGAGGCGCATGGGGATGCGGCCGAACTTTTGGCGCGCGATGCGGTTTTGGAGTCTTTGGAGCGCATGGGGGAGGCGGAGCGGTCTTTGAAAAGCCAGCCGGAGACGGCGCAGGTTTTGGAATTTTTGGCGGCGTCGCTCGCGAAGCGGTTTGTGCCGGAGGCGCACGCGCAGGCGGAATTGCCGTTGCGCGACTGGATGGAGATTTATTGGTCGGCGCATCCGCACGTTGTGCTGGCGGACATGAACGAGGGCGTCGTGCCTTCGACGGGCGGGATAGACCCCTATTTGACGGACGCGCGGCGGCGGCGGCTCGGCCTGTATTGCCAAAAAGAAAGGCATGCGCGCGACGCGGCCATGCTCGAGGGGCTGTACCGTTCGCGCTCGGGCGAGGGGTATGCCTGCTCGCTACTACTGGCGGGGCAGGACGCCGACGCGGACCCGCGAAAACCCTCGCGGCTGTTGCTGCAGTGCGGGCGGGAGGGTTTGCCTGCGCGCGTGCTGCGTCTTTTTTCGGAAGCGGAACCTGTGCGGGACCGCGCGGAATTCGCGACACTGTGGCGTTTGCGCGCGAGCGCGCCCGTGCTCGGGCATCGCCTTTCGGTGACGGCGCTGCGCGACTATCTCTCGTCGCCTTGGCAGTTTTATCTGACGCATTTGCTGAAGGCGCGCCCCTTCGATCCCGGGCAGGAGGAACTGGACGCGATGGGGCTTGGCACCTTGTTTCACGGCGTGTGGGAGGCGTTTGCGAAGGGCCATTTGCGCGACAGCCAAGACGCGGAAAGAATCGGGGCGTTTTTGGCCGGGACGCTGGAGGACATCGCCGCGCGGCTTTACGGGGCGCGGCCCGACATGTTTGTGCGGCTGCAGCTCAAGGGCATTGAGCAACGGCTGCGCGCGTGCGCCGAGGCGCAGGCGCGCTGGCGCGGCGAGGGCTGGAAGATCGTGTCCGCCGAAAGCGCGCACCAGCTCGCGGTCGGCGACTGGATTCTCAGCGCGAAATTCGACCGCGTCGATTGCAACGAAAAAACGGGGCAGTGGATGGTGATCGACTACAAAACCTACGACAGCGCGCCCGCCGGCTGCGCGCGCAAAAACCATTTGCTGACAAACCGCGACGGCAGCGTGAAGCGCTGGAAGGATTTGCAGCTTCCCTTGTATGCGCGGATGGCGTGCGGAGCCTTTTCGGTTTCGCCCGAACGGATGGGGGCGGCTTATTTTTTGGCGCCCAAAAATATTTCCGACACGCGCGTCGAGCCGTGGGACGACATGGACGCTTACGCGGAGGCGGCATGGGACGAGGCACGCGCGGCGCTCAGGCGGATCGGGGAGATGAAATTTTCGCCCCGTGAGGACGCCGCCTTTGACAATTTCGAGGAGGTTTTTGGGTTTTCGGAAGAGGCGCTTCTGCGGCTCGGCTTGGTGGAGGGGGTTGCTCCATGAGCGATTCGTGCAAAGATTTGCCCTCGGTGTTTCGCAGCGAGCGGCAGTCGGCCTCCGCCGGGTCGGGCAAAACGTACGCGCTCACGAGTCGGTTTATCGCGCTCGCCATGCGGCACATGGATCCGACGTGCATCGTGGCGCTGACCTTCACGCGCAAGTCGGCGGGGGAATTTTTGGGGCGCATATTGACGCGCTTGGCCGAGGCGGCCGCGGACCCGAAGCAGGCGCGCCTGCTCGCGGACTCGCTCGAAAAATTGGGCGGCGCGCGCCCTTCGCAGGCGGATTTTGAAAACCTGCTGGCCGCGTGCGCGGAAAATTTGAACCGCCTGCAGACGGGCACGATCGACGCGTTTTGCGCGGCGTTTTTGCGGGCGTTCTCGACCGAGAGCGGGCTGTTCTCGCAGGCGACGATGCTCGACGATTTTCACGCGGAAGCGTTGCGGCGCGCGGCGCTGACGGAGGCGTTTGCCCCCGTGGCCTCGGATGAAAAAGCGTTTGACGAATTTGCCGAAGTCGTAAAAGCCGCGACTTTCGGGCGGGAGGAAAAATCAATCGCCGAAAGAGTTTTTGAGATCGCGGAGCAGGCGCGTCATTTTTACCTCGACCATCCGGACGCCTCGTGGGGGGACGCGGCGTTTTTCGGAAAAGGATTAGCGCGCTGGAAATGGGACGCCGCCTCTTACGAACAGGAATTGGCGAAGTTTGGAAAATTGCTGGAGGACGCGCCGGAGGATGTACGCAAGACCATGCGCAAGCCTCTTGAGCTGTTCGAGCATTTCGAGAACGAGATTCCCATGTCCCCCGTTTTGGACCAGATGGCGCAGGCTTTCCGCGAAAACGGCTGCCTGTTGGGCGGCTCGACGCTGAAATACGGGCGCAGGGACTGCGTGCTTTCGCAGTCGATCGCGCAATCGCTGTCTGTTTTGCTCGAAAACGTTTTGCGCCGCCGGTTGCAGGGGTGCTGCGATGCCGCCGACGCCATGCGCACACTGGCGCGGGGCTATGAGGACTCCTATCGGCGCACGGTGCGTGAGCGCGGGTGGCTCACGTTCGAGGACGTTCTCGTGCTGCTTTCGGACGGCGCGTTTGAATTGGATCGCCTGCTCTGCGAACAGCGTTTGGACGCGCGGTTTCGGCATTGGCTTTTTGACGAGTTTCAGGACACGTCGGTGCGGCAGTGGAAGGTGTTTGAAAACCTCACAAACGAGGCGATCGGCGACGAGGAAGGAGAGCGCACGTTCTTTTATGTCGGTGACGTCAAGCAGTCAATCTACGCGTGGCGCGGCGGCGACCGGACGCTGTTCGACGAGGTTTTTTTGCGCGCGCGCGGACGGATTTGCGAGGGCGAGCCGCTCGACGTTTCATGGCGATCGGGGCCGCAGGTGATCGCCGCCGTCAACGCGCTGTTCGAAGACAACGCCGAGGGGCTTTCCGAGGTTTTTGACGCGGCGGCGGCGGAGTTGTTTTCCAAAAGACTCTTCCGGCACCACAGCGTGCCGCCCGCGGAACTAAAACCGCCGCAAAAGTCGTTCGCGCAGCTGCGGCGCGTGCCCAAGGCCGCCGCGGACGAGGCGGGCGGGAGTGTGCGCGGGGCAAACCGCCTCACCGACGAGCGCACGTTCGAGGCCGTCTTCGACACGCTGCGGCAGACGCAGCCCACGCGCCGCGGGAAAACGTGCGCCAGTTTGGTCGGGCGTAACGCGCTGGCGGCGGAGTTGGCCGAG
>JAVBTG010000127.1:0-27321 GCA_031556275.1 Opitutales bacterium | reverse complement strand
AGTTTCGGCCCTTTTTCCGGTTCCTCGCCTCGACGATGTGCTACATCGCCTCGGCTCGAAGCCCTAAAAAACGCCTCAAAACTGCCTGTCGCATCCTCGGTTTGGATTTAAAGACACGCCCGGGGGTGTTTATTCAATTTCAAAGGATGTTTGACAGGGCGCGCCGCGCGCGGGGAGAATGGGCGCATAATTCTAACCCTTAAAAACATACCACCATGGCAGGCGTAGGAAAATTGCTCAAACAGGCCCAGAAAATGCAAAAGCAGATGGAAACCATGCAGGCGGGGCTCTCGTCCCGCGAGTTCGAGGTTTCCAACGGGGGCGGGGCCGTCACCGTCAGGGTCAACGGGCAGGGCGAGGTTTTATCGCTCAAGCTCGACCCGGAATTCCTCAAGGAGGAGGCCGCGCTCGTCGAGGATACTATCGTCTCCGCCGTGCGCGAGGCCGCCGCCAAGGCGAAAGCCGCCCACGAGGAGGAAATGAGCAAGCTCACCGCCGGATTCAGCTTGCCCGGGCTGATGTAGTCGGTTTTTTGTTTTTTCGCCATGACGCCCGCCTATGACGCGTTGGTGGCCCAGCTACGGCAATTGCCGGGGGTGGGCAGCCGTTCCGCCGAGCGGTTGGCGCTGCATTTGCTCGTCGAACGGCCCGAGCGGTTGGCGTCGCTGGCGTTGGCGCTCGCCGAGGCGGGGCAAAAGCTGCGCCGCTGTCATATATGCGGCAACCTCTGCGAGGGCGACACATGCGCGTTGTGCCTCGACACCTCGCGGCGGCAGAACGTTTTGTGCGTGGTCGAGCAGGTGCCCGACTTGCTGGCGATCGAGCGCTCGGGCAATTACCGCGGGCTGTACCACATTTTGCACGGCAAACTCTCGCCCCTGCGCAAAATCGGGCCGGAGCATTTGAACATCGGGACGCTAAAAAACCGCCTGAAGGACGGCGCGGTTTCGGAAGTGATTTTGGCCCTCGGCAACGACATCGAGGGCGAGGCGACCTGCCACTATTTGCGCGAGTCGGTATTGGGCGACACGGTGAAAATCACCCGCATCGGCTTCGGCCTGCCCAGCGGCGGCGGCCTCACCTTCGCCGACCCCGCGACGCTGCGCAGCGCGCTGGAGAGCCGGCGGGAGCTGGGGGAGTAGGGAGAGGTGCGGCGGCTGCGTTTTTTTAAAAACTTGACGCGAGCGTGGGGCAAGTGTTTTCTGTGTGACAACCCCGTCACGTAAGGAAAATAAACCAAAAAAGTGAAATGAAAAATTCTACCCGTACCCTGGCGGCTCAAATGTTTGCGGCGGTGTGTTTGGCGGTTGCTTTTCCGGCGCAGGCCGCCGCCGACATCGTCGTGGAGGACAATATGCGCGTGGAGGGGGCCGTCGAAGTCGTCAGTGAAAAGGGGCTTTTTATGAAGGCTCCCGTCGGCGGTACGACGGCGATGCCCGGATGGATCGCCGCCATGCCGGACGGGCAGAAGTTTTTCTCGTGGATCGCGCCGCGAAACGCGCTGAGCGTTGGGACAATGGAGTTTTACGGCGAGTACATGATCGGGCAAAATTCCGTCGGAATTCACGGATGGGCCGAGGGAAAGGACGGCGTGGCCATCGGCGCAAACGCTTATGCCGACGGGGAGGGGAGCGTGGCTTTGGGTGGCGCAAGCAGTCAAGGAGCTTGGAGTTTCGCCGCCATCAAGGGAAGAAACTACGGGCCGTACAGCATTGCCATGATGCATGGCATCAATGAGGGGGGATATTCCATCTCCGTCGGCAAGGATTCGATGGTAGAGGCGAACTCGACTGGCAGTATGGCTATTAGCGGCGGATATGTATACGGCAAATACGGAATCGCTTTCGGTCCCAATTCCCGGGCGAACGCCGCTGGCGTAATAATGGCGGGCGAGGGCCTTTTCAGCGCCGAGGGCGGCAGTGTCGTTTTCGGGAAACACAACAAGATGGACACGTACGAATTCGGAGCGTCATTTCCGGCCACCGACGACCGCAATCTCTTCATTCTCGGCAACGGGGCGTCTTCCGCGAACAGGAGCAACGCCGTGGCCGTGCTGCGCAACGGCCGCACGCTGCTGACAAACAAATACTGGTCCGCCGAGAACCCCACGGAGGTTCCGGAAAGCCCCCTCTCGTCCGACGGTTTCGCGCTTGAGGTGGAGGGGCACGTGCGGATGAACGGCAAGGTCATCCTGTCGCAGCCCCAGGGCGACATCCTGATGGGCGTCTTCGGCCAGTAGGCCGCGCCCGACGGATTGAGAGGAGGCGGATATCTGAAAAACGCGCAAAATCTTGCGCGAGGGGGGGCTTTCAATTCGGTTGACAGGGGCGGGGTATTGCCGCAGGTTTTTCAATGCGCATATAAAGGTGGCATCCCCCCATGTTTGGCGCGCGCAGGCCGTGCGGCCGATAACCATTGTGCGCCGCGTTTTTTCGCGGCGCAGGGTGTGTTTGAAAATCCAAGCACGCTCTAACCCCATTGGAGAAAGATACCCAGATGCCCCAAAGAAAAACTGTGTTTATGCGCGCCGCGTCTTGTGCGGCGGCGCTGTTTATCGGCGCGTGCGCGGCCCTGGCGCAGAATCCGGCCGAAGGCGGCCCTGCGGCGGTTGAGTTGGCCAAGGCCGCCGTTGTGCTCAAAGGCGACGACGCCCTTGTGCGCAAGGCCGCCATGGTGCTGATTGAGGAGGCCAACGCCCGCGCGAATGTGGGCCTGCGGCCCTCCAACAAGGCCGAAGAGAAGACGATTATCGTGGGCCTTGAGGCGGATGTGGCGGGCGACCCCGCCGTGAAGGCCGTTTTGGACAAGCTGCCCGCCACCGGCAAGGACGGCTACAAGCTGGCCGTGATGCCCGACGGGACCACCGTCGTCGTGGCGGGGAACGACCCGAGGGCGGTTTTATATGGCGTGGGCAAACTGCTGTTTTCATCCGAACTGCGCCCGGGCAGCATGCGGCTGGCGGCGGACACTGCCGTGTCCACCACCCCCAAATACCCCATTCGCGGGCATGAGATGAGCCGTTCCCCGCGCGCGAAATCGCCGCAGGAGGGGTGGGTGCTGGATAATTTTGAAAAGTACGTGCGCGAGCTGGCGCTGTTCGGGATGAGCGCGATCGAGCTGTCGCGCCACACGCCAGAGGATTACGTGCGCATCGCCAAATCCTACGGGATGGATATCTGGATCGTCTCGATGTACAACGGGCGCAATTTCGACCCCAAGGGAGACCCGCGCGTGCTGTGGGAGCGCGAGCTCAAAACGCGCGAGGAGATTTATAAACGCATGCCCGCCATCGACCACATTTTGGTCAAAAGCGGCGACCCGGGCAATTTGTCGATAGCCGACGTGTTCGCCTTCGCCGAAAAGGAGGGCAAGGTGCTTAAAAAATGCCATCCCAACGCCAAAATCTGGATCGCCCCGCAGCATTTTGTGCGCGCCCCGCAGAGTTATTTCGACACCTTCATAGAGCTGGCCAACGCCGCGCAATGGCTCGACGGGGCGGGCTTCGGCCCCTGGTGCCGCATGCCGTTTAAAACCATGCGCGAAAAACTCCGCGCCGATTTGCCGATCCGCAATTTCCCCGACATCACCCACATTTACAGCAGCCAGTACCCCGCCTACGCGCTCGATCTGCCGATGGCGATGACGCTCGGGCGCATCTGCATCAACCCCAGCCCCGTCGCGCAAAAGCACATCCACAATTTGTACGCGGATCTGGGGGTCGGCTCGCTGACGTACTCCGAGGGCACCAACGACGATCTGAACAAGTTTTTCTGGATCGCCCAAGACTGGAACCCCGAGGCCCCCGCCGAGGAGGGCGTGCGCGATTACGCGCGCTTTTTCATCGGCCCCGATCTGGCGGAGGATTACACCAAGGGCACGTTCATGCTCGAGCAAAACCTCGTCGGGCCGCTGGCCGAGAACGCGGGGATCATGCAGACGCTGGAGCTGTGGCGCTCGCTCGAGCGCCGCGCGGGGGCCAAAAACATGGAGAACGTGCGGTTTTTGATGCCGCTGCTGCGCGCGTATTACGACGCCTACATGTACCAGCGCTGGGTGTACGAGATGGACCTTGAAAAACGCGCCTACGACGCCCTGCGCGAGGCCCCGCAGACGGGGGTGTCCCGCGCGATCGCCAAGGCGCGCGCCATTTTGGGCGAGGCTCAGCGCAAGCCCGTGGCGCTCGACCTCAAAAAACGCATCAACGAGCTGTACAAGGCCGTCTACGACGACCCGGGCCGTTGGACGATGGAGTACCAGCACTGCCCGCTGATGGACCAGATAGACGTCTCCCTCAACGACAACGAATGGATTCTCTCGCAGCTCGCCCAGATCGAGGGCATGTCCGCCACGCAGGACCGCGCGGGCAAGATCATGGCGCTGGTCAACCGCACCGACCCGGGCCAGGGCGGGTTTTACTACAACCTCGGCGACTTTTCCTCTGAAAAGGTGACGGGGATCGACGCGGCGTGGAAGTGGGACCCCTCCTACATCGAGTCGCCCCACCGCGGTTACGGGGTGCAGATGAAAAAGGGCTTTGTCATCACCCACAACGGCGTGAGCGGCGAGCCCGTGCCGCGCCAGTGGCTCACGCAGGCGGGCATTTATTGGGACCAGCCGATGGAGCTGACGTTCGAGGGGTTTGACCCTGCCGCCGCCTACACCATCCGCATCGCCTACGTGGGCGAGGCCAGCCGCTACAAGAGCCATGTGCGACTCGACGCCGACGGCGTGCCCGTCCACGAGATGTTCCGCTTGGAGGGCGACGTGGTGCGCGAGTTCGACCTGCCCCCCGAAGCCACAAGCGACGGCAAGGTGACTCTGCGCTGGCAAAGCGCCGAAGGCGAACGCGGCGTGCATGTGGGCGAGATTTTCTTCATCCGCAAAGACGCCCAGAAGTAGGCAGGGAAACGCGTTTTTAAAAGGCAATCCAACAAGCCGTTGGGTTGCCTTTTTTGCGCCCGCCCCGCGCCTGTGTCGCCCGCCACGCCGCGCGTGTCTTTATGCGGGCACGCCGCGCGCCCTGCCTCGCCCGCAGGGGAGGCATGTACGCTCGCACGAGGCCCATGCCCCCGCGCGGGCGTAAAATCCGCTCCTTCCGCCCCGCCGTCCGCAAAATGGGATTGCCTATTCCGGGCGGTTGTGGCATTTATAAATGCTTCGATTCGATGGTCGCGCTTGCGAAGGCAAGCACTGCCGCACGCGGGCATAGTATAGAGGTAATACGTGAGCTTCCCAAGCTTGAATCGAGGGTTCGATTCCCTCTGCCCGCACCAGTTTTATAAAAAACCCGTCTTCTGAAAAAGGAGGCGGGTTTTTGCGGTTTTTTGGATGGGCGGGTTATTTGGCGCTTTGGATGATGAGGACCAGGCCGCGGCGATCGGTGAAGGTTTTGACTTTGTATTTGGGGTCGAATTTCAGCAGCTCGATGTTCGCCCCTTTGTCGTGGACTTGCTTGCAGGCGATCAGGACGATGGTTTTGGAGGGGCCGTTGTATTTGTCGCCGACAACGCGGATGCGGGAGCCTTGGGCGAGGTTGAGGTTGGCTTTTTTGTAGTCCAAAGAGCTCACGCCGTCGGCGTCGAGGATGAAGTCGAGGGTGCCGTAGGGTGTAATCCAAATATGCTCGCCCTCAGCCTTGGCGCGGGCCGTCGCTTGGCTGCCGATGATGCTCAGGGTGCCGACGCCCGTGTTCGCAAGCTCGCTGCCGATGCGGATCGCCCCCTCGTAGGTGCCGGATTTGAAATAGGCAAGTCCTGTGCTCGAATGGGTGGAGCCGCCGCCGACGTGGAGCAGGTGGACGTAGGGCTTTTCGCCCTTGATGTCGGTGCGCAGCGTGCCGCCTTCCAGGGAAAGAATGCCGACCGCGTTGGTTTGGGTGCGCCCGATGCGCAGTTGCCGCACCGTCTCGAGCACGGCGTCTTTGCCGAGGGTGAGCGACGCGGTGCCCGTGCCCGCGAGCATGATGGCGCTGACGCTGGAGACTTTGCTTGTTAAATCGACTTTGGAGTCGTCGCCGATGACGGCTTCTTCTTCGGAGGTGGGAACTTGCCCTGATGACCAGTTGGCTTTGTTGTCCCATTTGCCCGCGCGCTTTTTGAACGTGGTGTAGTGGAAGTCGTCCTTCTTGTAGTCGACGGGTGCGGCGTGGAGCGCGACGGCGGTCAAGAGGCCGAGGAGGGCGAGTGTGTGCAGGTGCATGGTGGCGGTTTTTATGTGAGGATACCGCAATCGAACGCGAAGCCAAAGCGGTAATCGTTTGTCGGGAGCAGGTATTTTTCCAGCGTGTCGGGGCCGCAGCTCGCCGTGCCCAGACCGCGGTGCGCGTGGTCGAGGTTGAGGTGGACGGCGTCGGGCATGGGCAGTTCGTGCGCGTGGGTTGCCGCGTATAGGGCGTCGTCGCTGTCGCCCCGCGCGGAAAAGCCAAAGGTGGCGCGGGGGGAGGCCCCGCGCACGAGAAACGTGAGTCGGTCGTTTATGCGGGTCAGGCGCATCCAGCGCGTACGGGTGCGGTGGGCATATTCCTGCGGCATGACGTAAGGGAGCGGTTGCTCGCGCACGTCGAGGGCGTATTGCCCGAAGCGGGCGCTGCGCGCGCGATCGGGGTAGTTTTCCCACGGGCCTAAGCCATACCAGTTCAGCCGCGAGAATTCAGGAGCGAGCGCGCAAGACAAACCCACGCGCGGCAAATCCGGCAGGTCTGTGCGCAGGGAGCGCAGGTGGTGGCGGGTGGTCAGCAGCGCGTCGGCGCCGCCGACGGCGAAGGTGGCGGTGTGCTCAAAAATCGGCTGTTTGAACGCGGGCGAATAGATGAACTCTTTGGCGCGCACGACGAGACCGTTTTTCGGGTGGAATTTCGCGAAGCGGATGGCGGCGAGCCTGGCGGTCAGCGCGTCGTAGCCCGCTTGCTGCCAGCGGCCAAGCGGCTTGCCGTCTTGCCCCGTCCAAAGTTTGACGCCGTCGTTGTCGGTGGGCGCGCGCCAGAGGTTAAGACGTAAGGGCGCTTTGAACAGCGGCTGCCCCTTGTGCTCGATCTGCGCAAGCTCGGCGCGGTCTTCGCCGAAGTGGAAATGAAAATCGCCGTGGCTCACGCAATGTTCGTCGCGGCGGGCGGCCGTTGTGCGGATGTGAAAGCGGGGGGCGTTGAAATTGGGTTTCGAGGGTAATGCCAGTTGCGACCATGCGGCTCGGTGTCCGGCGTCGGCCCAAAAGCAGGCGCGTCGGGTGGAGAAGTTGACATTTAAAAACAGTTCCTTGCCCTCTGCGGCGGCGGGGGGTTTTTTGAGGGGAAGTTTTATTTTCGCGCGTTGGCCCGCCTTGGTTTTTTGCCATCCGCGTGGAAGGATTCCCTTGGCGAAGGTCTTGCCGTCGGCGAGCAATTCCCAGTCGCCGTCCAAGTCCTCCAAGTTTATGAAATGGCGGCGGTTTTCAATTTCGAGCAACGACGCGCCCTTCTCCATGCCGAGCAGCCTTGTTCCCACGGGCTGCGCCAGATGCGCGAATTCCCACATGGCGGGATGGGGGGTGCGGTCGGCGCTCACCAAACCGTCGCAGACAAAATTGGCATCGTTGGGGGTGTCGCCAAAATCGCCGCCGTAGGCCCAAAATCGTTTGCCGTCTGTCGTGCGTTCCTCCAACGCGTGATCCACCCACTCCCAAATAAAGCCGCCCTGAAATCCTTTAAGGGAACGGAAAATGTCGTAATATTCTCCGAGGCAGCCGTTGCTGTTGCCCATCGCGTGCGAATATTCGCACAAGATGACGGGGCGCTTGTCGCGGCGTGGGTCGGCCGCCCATTGGCGCAGCTCGCGGTGTGTGGGATACATGGGGCAGATGACGTCCGTGCCCTGCGGGTTGTCCGTCCAGTCGGCCTTGCTTTGCGGGCGGGATATCGCGCCCTCGTAATGTATCAGGCGCGAGGGGTCCGCCGCGCGCACCCATGCCGCCGCCGCCGCGTGGTTGGGACCGTAGCCGCTCTCGTTGCCCAGCGACCAGAACAAAACACACGGGTGGTTTTTGTCGCGCTGCACCATGTTTTTCACGCGGTCCAAAAAGGCGGGCGCGTAGCGGGGCTCTTGGCAGATGACGTTGTGGTAATCGTGCGACTCGATGTTGGCCTCGTCGACGACGTAGAGGCCGTGCTTGTCGCACAGCTCGTAAAAATAAGGGTCGTTGGGGTAGTGTGCGGTGCGCACGGCGTTGAAGTTGAACCGCTTCATCAGCCCCACGTCGGCTTCCATGCCCGCGCGTGTGATGGCCTTGCCGGTATGCGGGTCGTGCTCGTGGCGGTTGACGCCGTGGATAAGGATGGGCTTGCCGTTGAGCAGCAGTTCGCCGCCCTTGCTTTCCACGCGGCGGAATCCTATCCACTGCCCCGCATGCGACTCGCCCGTTGGGGTTTGCAGCGTGACGACCAGGCGGTACAGCGCGGGGCTTTCCGCCGACCACGGCGCGATGCCGGGCAGGGATATTTCGAAGCGCGCTTGGCAGTCGTCGAACGTCATGTAGTCTTGCTCCGCGCGGATGAGCACGGCTTTGACCAACGGTTTTTTCAAAACGCTTTTGCCTTTATTGTCGAAGATGTCGACGCGCGCTTGCACGCCGGCAAACGGTTCTTGGGAAAACCCCGCTTTTATCTGAAGGCAGAGCAGACCTTTGCCCGTTTCGGCGTCGTAATCGGCGCGCGCGAAAATGTCGCGCAGGTACGTTTTTTCGGTGGCGAAGAGGTAGACGCCGCGATGCAGTCCCCCCATCCACCATTGGTCTTGGTCCTCGATAAACGTGGCGTCCGACCACTTGACGACCACCGCGCACACCGTGTGCGTTTTGCCCGCCTTGAGAAAATTGGAAACGTCGAATCGCGCGGGCAGGCGGCTGTCCTTTGACATGCCGGCGAATTGGCCGTCCACATAGACGTACAGCACGCTTTCCGCCCCGCCGAAATGCAGGACGGCGCGCTTGTCCTTAAAATTTTTCGGCACGCGGATCTCCCGCCGGTAGACGCCCGTGGGGTTTTCTTCGGGCACGTTGGCGTAGTGCGCGGCGAAGGGCATTTGGATATTGGTGTAGTGCGGCTTCCCGTAATCCTGCCGCGTCCAGTTGCCGGGCACGGCCACCGTCTTCGCCTTTTTGCGGATGCGCAGGGCCGAGGGGGGCACCGCCTGCGGATTCTTAAAATACTCGAACTGCCACTGCCCGTCCAAGGGCAGCAGCGCTTGGTCTTTGGTGTCGTCGTTTTTGGCGGCGCGTGCGTCGGCGAAGGGGACGCCCGCGCTGTTGGCCTCAAGCCGGTTGAGGCAGAGCAGTTCCGGATTCGTCCACGAGGGAATGTTCCCGATGACTAAAAATGGCAGCATGGGTTTTAAAGAAAAAGAGTTATTCCAGCGCGTCCTTGCTTTGGTCCCAGACCGTCAGGTTGGTGTAGTCGCGTTTTTTCGGCTTGAACACGAATGAGAGCGCAAACGCGACGGCGAGCGCCAGCACGTTTGCGATGACGGAAATAAAATATCCCGGGATGCGCACCGCCACGCTTTCGGGCAGGTGGTCGCCGTTGCTCAGCAGCACCCAGACGGTGGCGGCTATCGCGCAGACAACCCCTATCCAAATCGCGACGGTGTCGATGCGGCGCGTGAACATGCCCGCGATGAAAACGGAAGGGATACCCACCGTGATGACGAGGCCCACGACGAGCATGAGCTCCGCCAGCGTCACCGTTTCCACCGCGTGCACCAGGAGGGCCCCGCAGATCATCAGCAGCGCGGCGATGACGGAAAAGGATTTGCCCAAGACCAGGCACGCCTTGTCGGAGGCGTCGGGGTTGACGTATTTTTTGTAAATGTCGTTCACGCCCACCATGCTGGCGACGTTGATGCACGCGCTCAGCGTGGACATCGCCGCCGCGAAGGCCGCCGCGATGACGACCCCGACAATCCCGCGCGGCAGGTAGTTCATGATGAAGTGCGGCATGATAACCTCCGCCTTCGCCGCGCCCGAGAGCGCGTCGGCCGCCACCGGGTCGGGATTGTGCAGGAAAAACACGAACAGGCAGATGCCCAAAAACTGAAAGGCACCCCAGATCGGGATACAGCCCAGCCCCAGTATGTACATGGATTTGCGCGCCTCGTGCGCGGTTTTGGAGGAGCACCAGCGCTGCACCGTGGACTGGTCGAACTGCAAGGTGATAAACTGCGTCAGGCCCACCAGAAAGAGCATGAGGAGCGTCTTCTGGCTCAGGCCGCCGATCCATGCGGTCGGCGCCATTTGACCGCTTTGCGTGTCGAGATCCCAAAAGGAAAATTTGTGGTGGGCGACGCCGTCGCTAAAAACGGTGGCGAGCCCGCCCGGGGTGTCCGCGACCGCCACCACGATGCACGCGATACCGCCCGTGATCAGAACGACCGCCTGGATGACGTCCGTCCAAATGACAGCCTTTATGCCGCCCTTGACCGTGTAAACGGCCGTGACGCCCACGACCAGCAGGAGCGAGTTGGTGAATCCCCAGCCTGTGATTTCGCCGACCAGTAAAGAAAGTAGATAGGAGATCATACTCGTGCGCACGACCTGCGTGACGATGAAGACCACGGACGCGTACGCCGAGAGCGAGCCGCCGAAACGCAGGCTCAGGTAGTGGTATGCCGAGGTGATGGTGCCGCGCCGAAAAAACGGCACCAGCAGCCACGCCGCCAGCAGTGTGACAATCGGGAACGCCAGATTGGGGACAAAGCGCACCCACGCCGTTTTAAAGGCGTCCGCCGGCATCGACATGAAAGTGACCGAGCTGATGACCGAGCCGATGAAACTGATGCCGATGACCAGCCCCGAAAACGATTTTCCCGCCAGAAAATACTGGCTGGTGGAATTGTTTTTGCGCCCCACATACATGCCGACGGCGACTTGGCTGACGAAAAATAAAACGAGGACGACGATGTCTGCGGGGGCCAGTTTCATGAACGGGGAAAACGGAAAAAATTAATAGACCAGCTCGCGGAAATTTTTGATGCGGTGGAAAGTGATGATGTTGCCGTTGTGGGCCGTCTTGGCATGCTCGTCGCCGCTGCGCGAGAGTATCACAAGGTCGTCGCCGTCGATATCCATCGAGGCGTAGTGGCGCGAGCCCACGTTTTTGGGGCCGACGGCCACCAGCCCCGCGAAGCACCAGTCCACCATGTTTTTGGAATAATGCAGCACGAGGCGTTGGCGCTCGTTGCTGGGCAGCTCGAAGCGTTTCGCGTCGAGCGTTTCCAGGCGGCTCATCGAGTCGGTGGCCTGCGTGCCGAGCAGCCAGTACAGGCGCGTCCGCGGGTCGTAGGTGATGTGAAAGCGCATCTGCCCGCCGGGAAAGGGGAGGAAGAGCTGGGTTTTACCGGAGGGCACTTTTTCGAGCGAGGTCGTCATGGTGCCGTCGTCGTTTTCCGTGACTTTGGCCATCGCGGCGTAGCCCGTGCCGCCCGTGTGCGCGCGCATGAACAAATGAAAGGTCTTCCCCTTCGGGTCGTGCCAATAATGGTCGGGGTCCGTGATCTGCACCACGTTGGCCTCGAGCCAGCCGATCGGGTGCATGGGCCGTTTGGGCGCGACGAAATTGAGATCGGGGTAGGTTTGCCCAAAGAAGGGGACGCCGAAGAAATCCATCTGCAAATTGTTCTGGCGGTAGCCGGGGATGATGTCGGCGAAGACCAGCTCGCTTGCGAACGTCCAACTTTCGGGGCGGGTCAGGTCGGCGCTTTCCTTGGCGCGCAAGAGCACGGGGGCCAACAGGCCGACGTAGAAACTTTTTATCTCCTTCGATGTCACCCGCTCCATCACCAAATAGACGTTGCCGTTGGCGTGCCATGTGTTCGCGGCGGTGGCGTGCCAGAACTGGCCCTGAGTGAGCCTCACCGGCTCCGACCATGTCAGGGCGTCGTCGTCCGAGCGCATGATTTTCAGGTCGTCGGAATGGCCCATGTAATAGACCGACTTGCCCGCCTTGAAGAGCCGCCCGTGCGTCATTGTGGCCTCGGCGCGCAGCGTCCATGTCTTGCCGCCGTCGTCGGATGTCTGGATGCCAGCGTTGGGCTTGCCGGATTTTTTCCATTGCACCGCGCGCTCGCTCGCGCCGACGAGCCGCCCGGAGTCCAGCCGCAGGATGCTCGGGGTGTACAGCGGGATGTTCTGCGCGTCGGGAGACTGGTCGAACACGCCGTGGGCTTGCGCCAGCGCGCGGACGGGGCGGCCGGCCTCGTCCGCGCGGGCGGCGCAGACAGCGCCGAGGAAAAGCAGGGGGAGAATCGTGAATTTGTGCATGGAAAGGGAACGAAAAATAAGGCGGCGGCGCGCGCCGCCGCCGGTGTGAATTGTAGTATTTGGCCGCCGCGAGGCAAGGGGAGTATCTTAGGTTTTATTCTTTGGTGAACTTCAACATGCGCCCGGGCCACGGTTTTAAGTCTTCCAAGGTGACGACGCCCACATGACCGTCGCAAAAAAGAACGTGGGATGTCCCCCTGCCCACCATGGGATCGCCGTGCGACTCATGGTTGGCGGCCAGCCCATTCATAAGGTTGGGATAATAGCCCGAGGTGTGCAGGCCCGTGCCGCCGTTGACGGAGTCGTCGCCGGTTCTCGAGCCGCCGCCCGCGTAGCGCTCGCCCATAAGCACGGTGCGCGAGGGGTTGGCAATCTCGTCGGCGTTGGCGCCCCACACGTTGTACTCCGTGGACGTGGCGTAGCAGATATTGGGGTTGGTGCCGTACAATCCCAATGTCCAATTCCTGCCCGCCACGCGGACATAGACATCGGGGTCAGTGTTGGGGCAGTGCAGCGACGGCATGTGGGCCGCGTAATCGCGCGTGTGCACGGTTATCTCGTTTTGGTCGCCTGTTTTCAAATAGCTGGTGTGCGACGGCAAATCCATATAAACGGATACGCGGTTGATCGCGCGCAGGCCGCCCGCGTTGGCGTTGTTGGAGGTGCCGCCGCCCGCGCCGCCGCCCGGGTAACGGTTGTTGTTGTCCGCCAGAAAAAGCGCGAAGCCGCCGCCCAAGGCGCGCATGTTGGCCTGGCATTTCGACTTGTTCGCCCATGTGAGCGCGTTGCCGATGACGGGAATGGCAATCGCCGCGATCACCGCGATAATGGCGATGACGCACAGCAGCTCTATCAGAGTGAATGCGGGCCGCGCGCGCGCCGCAGGGGAGTTGGTGCGATGGGGTTTCATACCACTAACGGGGACTCGGTTAAGTGGGAATTTCGGGGGCAGCCCTAACGACTGCCCCCGAAACATGATAACGTCCCGCCTTGGCGGGCGGACGCCGTGCTGTTTTAGCGGCGGCGCTTGATCGCCATGGCCAACGCCAGCGCGAGCAGCGCCAGCGCGGAGGAGGACGCTTCGGGGATAGTGGTCGCCAAATAGCCGTTGTCCCACAGGTAGGCTTTTTCGCCGTTGATGGTGATCTTGGCGAGTTGTTCTTCGGTCAGGCTGTTGCCGTCGGTGCCAAAGCGCACGGAGACCCCGTCCTCAAAGCCGAGGCCGATGATGCTTAGGGTGTAGTCGTCGGCGCCCCAACTGATCGCGGAGCTGTCCCCGAAAGTCAGGGTGGTGCCCGCTTGGTCGCCGATGAGTATTTCCGCGATGCCGCTCAATTGAAAGCTGGCGAAGGCTTGGCTGTAGCCGGAGATATCCAGCGTCGCCAGGCTCGTGGCGTTGTTGTTGCCCATGACCAAGCCGCTGACGGCCTGCACGCCGTAGGCTTTGGTGATGGACAATTTGCCCGTTTGGATGGACGTCTTGCCCGTGTAGGTGTTCTGCGCGTTCAGGATCAGGTGGCCCGCGCCCTGCTTGATCATCGCGCCCGCGCCCGAAACGACGCCGTCGAGCGTGATGTCCTTGTAGGTGCCGGTGGTCATCCCGACGCTGATGCGCCCGTCGGCCTGCAGCACGATGCGCTGCTTGACGGACAACTGATCCGAATTGGTGAGGGTGCCGGTGAACGCCAGGACCGCCAGCGGGTCGCTCGCGCTGTCGCGCGTCTCGAAGGTGATCACGTTGTTGACGGTGCCGAAAGCCTGTCCGCCGAGGTTCGTGCTGTTCACCGTGCCCGAACGGATGTAGAGGCCGCCGTAGTAGCTGTCTTTGACGGCCTCTTGGAAGTTCAGCGTGTTGCCGCTGTTGTGGCGGATGGCGATGTTGCCCGAGATCGTGCCTGCGAACACCACGCGGTGGTCATTGGCGGCCGTCGGGGTGTAGTCGGATTTGGTGGTTGTGATGGTGCGCAGACCCTCGCCCTGCGCGCCGACTTCGTAGCCGTTGTTAAAGCCGAAGGCGGCGCTCGCGGACTTGCCGTCGCTGCCCGTGGGCTGCGCCTTGATGACCAAGTCGTTGGCCAAGTACACGTTTTTGGCGAAGCCCACCGCCCCCCATCCGTCGTTTTCAACCCACGAGGCGCTGCCGTTGTTGTCAAAAATCAGGTCGCTGCCCGTGCCGCCCTTGATGTTCATGCCGACCGCCACGGTGCCCAGGCCGGTGAACTTCAGGTTGCCGATGGTCCGCGAGGTTTCGTTGAAGCCGAGGTCGGCCCAGCCCGTCAGCCCGTTGCGGGAGAACGTCACCGTGGAGCCAGCGCCGTCGCCGATGATGCCGCCGACCCAGTGGGAGGCCGTGCTCCATGTGCTTTGACTTTGCCGGTTGACCGTGCCGTCCGTGCCGTAGGCGAATGCGCCGGCGAGGGCCGCCAGCGATAGGTATGTTAGGGATTTCATAGCTTAGTAACGGTTTGTATTGGTGGTATTATCAGGACATGATCGCGCCGAACGGACTGGCCAGTCTCAGGTTTTTTTCCCATTGTTCGACGGCGTCATGGAAATCTCGCAGTTTTTTGTCGAAATTTGTGCCAACGGGGATGCGATTGGTGCTTAGGCGCGAGTGCGCGCGCATGGGCATCCCGTAGCGACTGAGGTAGTTTTTGACAAGGTGCGGATAAAAATCGTCCACCGTGCCCGCGCTGGCGTCGAAGAAATTTTGCAGCTCCTGCGCCACTTGCGGCTGGGCCTCGAAATTGCGGCACATCCACGCGTACAGGTGCGGGATCGCGTTGGCCCCCACGCCGCTGAAACCCATGCCCCCCCCGCGCAGGCTGGCCAGCAGGGTGCCGGTGTTGGCGTTGTAAAAACGCAAGGGCGAATTTTGCAGGGCGGCTATCTTTCCCTTAATCTGCGACATGTCGCAGCAGGTGTCTTTCAGGAAATAAAACGCGCCCGTTTGCGCCGCGAAACGCACGGCCTCGGGCGTGAGCACGCGCTTGTAGGGGACAGGGCATTCGTACAGCCCCAAAGGAGGGGCGTCCGGCAAAAACGACAGCGTTTTCCCGATGTTCTCGCACACGTCTTGGCTCGAGGCCTGCGGCGGGCCGAATTGGTTGGTGCACAGCACGACGCCTGCCACCCCCGTGTCGGCCACGCGGCGGATGGCATCGGCGATTTCTTGGGGCTTGCCCGTGGCGTCCTTGTCGGTGACCCGCGGCGAAAACGCGCCCGCCGCGACGACGGGCACCCTGCCGCTCACCCGCGAGCACACGCGCTCGACAAGGTCCGTTTTCTCCTGCGCGCTGAGGTGGAACATCTCGCTGGAAAGGCAGCAGGCGAACAGGCCTTGCGCCCCGCCCGCAATATACCATTCGACCAAGGCGTCGAGGGCGCGGAAATCGATTTGCAGGTTATCGTCAAAAGGCGTGAGCATGACGGGCCAGCAGCCGTGGTCCGCTTGCACTTGGCTGAGCGTGTTGTTTGCCTGAGAGGCCGTCTGAAAGGTGGTAGTGATGGACATTTGAAAAACAATTAAGCGGGAAGGGGGTGTTTTTTATCCGCTTTTTTGGGGCGCCTGCCATTATGCGGATGCTTGACAAAAAAGTCTTTACCGTATTCGATAAATTATATTTCGTTTTTGCCCAAATGAAAACGCGTCCCGCTCGTCGAAAAAAGCATAGGATATTGATACTGGTCGATATCGGCTGGGACTACGGGCGCGATATTGTGCAGGCGGCGCGGCACTACGCCTTCACCGGTGGGCGGCTGGAGGTAGGCAATATAAAGCTCGACGGCAAAGTGTCTTTGCCGCAGATGATCCGCCAGCAAAAAATCGCGGGCATCATCGCCATGGCGCGCGATCGCAAACTGGAGGCCGACCTGATGGGGCTATCCATCCCCGTCGTCAACATTTCCAACGTGCTCAACCCCACGCGCCTGCCTTTGGTGACGCAGGACGACAGGGCGGTGGGGCGTCTGGCGGCCGCGCATTTGCTGGGGTGCGGGTGCACCTCTTTGGCGTACTGGGGGCAGCAGGAGGCGCGCTTTTCGCAGCAGCGCGTCGAGGGTTTTTTGGAGGAGATAAGCCGCCGCAAGCTCGATATCCCCTGCATAGCGGGGATGGGCAGGTCGCTGGCGCTGGACGAGGGCGAGCCGTTGCTTTCGCAGATGCGCCCCTGGCTTAAAAAACTGCCCCCCAAAACGGGCGTGTTTGCGGTGCTCGACCCCTTCGCGCTGCATCTGATGCAGGCCGCGCGCGAGATAGGCAGCGCCATCCCGCAGCAAATCGCCGTCATCGGCGCGGGGGACGACAATTTTTGGGTCAATTTCGAAAACATCCCGCTCTCCAGCGTGAAGCTGCCCGTGTGGCAAATCGGCTTGGAGGCCGTCCGGCTGCTGGACGAACTGATCCACAAGAAAAGCCGTGCGGGCGCGCAAGCGGCGGAGTGCCGCCTGCTTCCCGTGAGCGAGGTGGCCGCCCGCCAGTCCACCGATGTGCTGTTTGTCGAGGACGTTGGCTTGGCCAAGGCCATCGCCTACATCCGCGCGCATTCGGCGCAGAACATTTACATTCCCGAGGTGGTGCGCGCCTCCGGCATTTCGCGCAGCGGGCTGCAGCGGCGTTTCGCCGAACATCTCAACCACTCCATTTTGGACGAAGTGCGCTCCGCCCGCGTCGAGCGCATAAAAACATTGCTGCGCACCACCGACATGAAGATGACGCAAATCGCCGAGGCGTGCGATTTTCCCAACACCCCGCGCATGCACGTGCTGTTTCGCCAGCACACCGGCCAATCTCCCGGGCAATACCGCAAGTCGTTCACGAAACGGTGAGGGTTTTGCCGATTTTTTTTTATTTTTGGCATGGAATAGTGGTTGACGCCATCGAGCGGCTTTGTTTTTTTAGTGTCGCAACTTTTTGCCCTTGTGCGAGATCCATGCGAAAACGGCGGGGCGGCTGGGGTAGGAAACCTTTTCACCCATTCAGCGCGACCAATATGAATAAAATCTGCAAAAATATTGTCCGGGCGGCGTTGTCCGGCGTGTGCGGGTTGCTGGCGGCGGGCGAGGCCCCTGCGGCGCGACAGGGATCCGCAAGCGCGCAGGATCCCATGCCTGCCATTTTGGCGGCCATGCCGCCGCGGGTGTCTGCCCGCTACAACGAACTTCAGGCGACCCCGCCGGCCGCGCGCGCGGCGGCCCGGGCGAAAGCACCCGGAAAAGCGCCTGTGGCCCAGGTGGTTGTTCCCTACCGCACACCCGCCCAAAACGGGAGTAGCGGCTGGATGGAAAAACGGCTCCAGCGCGAACTTTCGGCGCCGCCCAACGAGCGGGAGCTTCAGGCGCGTCAGGAAAACGAGCAGTTTCAAAAGGCCCTGAGCCAGGCGGCCCCGCAAGAACGCGTTCGGATGATGGAGGCGCATCGGAAAAATGCGCAGCGCAAATCTCCGGCATCCGCCTTCGGGAGGCCAAAGCAGGCGACAGATAAAAATCAATAACATAGCGTCCCCAAACTCCTTGACCGCCCAATTCAACCCCACACGACCATGGCCGCCTTGTATACCCGCTCCTTTCTGCCTGTCTCCAAAGCGGGCGTTTTTGCAATCCTTGCGGCGGGCCTTCTTTTGGGCGCGCGACTGGCCGCCGATCCGACGCCTCCGCCTGACCCTGACTGGTGGACGGATGATGACATGTACGAGACACGCATTGTGGACGCGGATGCACAACCGGATAACTTCGCCGTCGTCAATATCGGTCAGTTAAAGCATGCGACCAGAATGGCTTACGAAAGTTTATGGCGGAATTTCTATTTGTCCGAACAGGGGTATATTCCTCACGACTATCAGTTTTTGGGCGAATTTTTGGACGACATCCCGGAGCAGGGCGCGGCGGGCAGCGCGCAACGGAAAATCTATGACGCCTGGCTGGAGGGCAACTATGCCCCCGCCAATATCGGACAGCTCAAGGCGATGGCCAAGCCGATTTACGATTTTTTGCATGAGGCGGAGTATCAGACCAGAAGCAATTTGGTTTTGCGCGGCTATCCTGCCTCCTGGGGGGTGAGATATCCGTGGAACCCCGCCACGCCTGCGAGCGAAAATTACGCGCCGGCCAACATCGGCCAATTGAAAATGGTCTTCTCCTTCGATCTTTCCTATTGGCCCACTTATCATGATGGCAATAGCAACGGCATTCCCGACGATTGGGAGATATTGCGTTATGGCGAGCTGTTGCCGGTTGTTCTGGATGACGACAACAACCCGATCGACTCGCCCAGCGATTATGACGGCGACGGCATTACGGACGCTGAAGAGTTCAAGCTGGGCACGGATCCAGCAAACGAAGACACCGACGGCGACGGCATACCGGACGGTTGGGAGAGAAATTACGGGTTGGACGGGCTCGACCCCTCCGACGCCTCGCGGGATTCGGACGAGGATGGGGTGAGCAATTTGGATGAGTATCTGGCGAACTCCTATCCCAGAAAACCTTTTTTCGTTACCCCGGCAAACGGCGCGAACATTCCAATCGGCGATATTTTTTCCGTTTGGATTGATGTGTGGGATTATGAAATTGTCCGCGAGATAAAAATTTACCGGGACGAAACTTTGATAAAGACCACCGTCAAACCTCCTCCGGTCGCAGGCGAAAGCGAACATGAAATAAATGTAAGGGAAAGGAAGAAATATGCGCTAGTGGATGACACGCTGACTGTTGCGGGAACCTATACTTACACGGCAACCGTGCAATACGAACTGGTCACCGGTTACTCGGATTGCCAGATTCAAACGGTCGTTAGCGCCGTGGACGTCTCGCAACCGCCGCCGGAACCGGAGGAAAACCCAAACGCCCCCTATGTCTCCGACAATGCGCTACCCGGACATATGCAAAAGCTGCCCGTGTCCAATCCGACGGTTGGACTCGGGATATACCGCGCTTTTTGGATGCGCACGGACGGACTCAATCTCAGGCAGCGCGGAATAACGCAGACATTCTCCTATCCGACGGTGTGTATAGTGGAAATGCAGATTTTCTCGAAGGAGTTTCCGGATTTTACTTCCGTCAATTCTAGGTTTGACGACGTGCTCGCTTGGGAAATAGACGCCCCGTGGGGGGATGAAGTCTTTGGCGCGGCCTATGTGAACAGACTGCACAATATTTTCGCCAGTTCATTGGATAGATTTGCGACGGTTGGCCGTTATGCGTTTTACATGCCCGCGGGCGCGGATGAAAACAGCCTTATCTTCACCGGGCGGACAAAGAACATCGTCGACCCCAATCTTGATTCGTACTTGTATTTTAATTTGATCACCGTGGAGGATGTCTCGGAAACGGTTATGGAAGACGCCTCGCCATTTCCCGCGCATGGCCGTGGCAGCGTGAAATGGATAGACGCGACGGCCGCCGACGGAAGCCCGGAAATGCCGGACATAAGATTCGCGGTCACCGGGGTCAAGGAATGGCATTTGGGGGATCCGCGGACCGTCAGCTGGCACGTGCAGAGCACGTCCGAACACTCGTTGCGCGGAAACAGCGACAACAAGCGTTTCCCCGCCAGCGGGGTCGTGACGCAGACCACAAGCCAGGTGTTTGACGCGGGCAGCCTGATAGGGAGCCAGATATTCGGGGGAAACGTCACCGTGTGGCTCAATATCGGCACTTACAGCCTGCGGGCGTGCGATTTTCTCGTGCGCGGAAAAAACCCGCCGGACAGCGTCGCCAAACAGCGCATTCAGGCGGAATCCGACTCCCATTGGTACGCGTGGGCCGTCGCGCGGCATGAGAGCCGCCAGGGACTTTACGTCTACAACCAGTTCAACTCCCCCCAGACGCCGACCCTCGGTGGGTCGCCGAACTGGAAGTCGCCCGACGGATGGGGCATGATGCAGGTGGATTCCATCCGCGGCACCCCGGTGACGACGCAGGAAGTCTACGACTGGCAGGCCAACGTGGCCTCGGGGATAGCGATGCTCGACCAGGCCAAGGCCGACGCGCAGGCTTATTTCGACGCCGTCGAGCGCACTTATCCCGCGCAGTGGGAGGATCCCCCGTCCGCTTACACACCCGAAGACGCTACCACGAGCCTCACGGCCCTGGAGGCCGCCACCATCCAGCTGTACAACGGGGCGTCGCAGGTGCGCTCGCTTGACGACGGCGTGGGAGGGCAGGCCGTCTACCGTTCATGCTGGGAGTTTGACGAAAACGCCCCGGCGGGCCAGCGATGGGTTTTTGTCGCAAATCCAAACGACTATGTGAAGAGCGTCATTTACAACGAGTACGAGGGCCACCTGCAAACCCAGGACGAATAACACACGCATCATGAAAGCAATCGTCAAAATTTTCTGTTTTGCCTGCATGGCGGCGTTCGCCTTGGCCGCCAAGGCGAGCGAATTGGCCGCCGATTTGCGCCAGGCGCAATCGACCGGAAAACCGTCGAGCTATTATTTTATCCACATTCCGGCCGACGGCTCGGGGCCCGCGCAATGGTGGGTCAGCCACGACGGAAACCGCAACGGGGCCAGCGGCTTGTTTTGGGTTGTCTATGTCGAGGATGAGGCGGGGGTCTTCCGGTCGATTCCGGACATGCCGACGCTGCACCCCGAAACTGTCGCGGTGGGAAAGTCCCCGTTGTTTGAGGGCAAGGGCACCGTGTTTGCCTATCTGCGGGGCGGGGGCCAGGAGGGGACGCTCATGGCCTATCGGGTTGAAAACGGTCGGCTGCAAAGCAAATGCGTCGGGCGGCTGGATCTTGGCGGTTCGCAACAGCAGCTGCTTTACCGCGCCCTGTTCGAGGAGGAGGGCGGCAAGCCCGTCGAAACGGTTCCGGCGGGAAAGTTGGCGGGCTTTTTGGCCGGAAAAAATTTGGCGGGGCGGGATTAGCCGGCGCGGGGGGGACGTCTCGGTTTGCCGGCCAGGGGGTTTTTGCGTTGACCCCGCCCGGCTTGCGGGTGTCTGATTTTGCTTTTGAGGGATAAAAATTCTCATGAAGGGCAAAGCAAATTCCTGGGCGCGCAAGTTGGCGGAGTTTAAACAAAGGCGGCGGCGCAATGTGGCGGTCAATGCCGTGTGCGGCGTGTTGCTGGCAGCGGGGCTGTTGTGGCTGGGGCACTTTTTTTGGCGGCACGCCGCCTACGAGATCACCAACGACGCGATCGTCGACCAGTATATCGTGCCGATCAACGTGCGGGTGTCCGGGTATATCGGCGAGGTCAATTTTAAGGAGCACCAGCGTGTGCAAAAAGGGGCGGTACTCCTGCGCATCGACGACCGCGAGTTTCGCGTGCGCGTGGAAGACGCGCGGGCGGCGTTGCTCGCCGCCGAGGGGGCGTTGGAGGTGCTAAAGGCCGATATCGAGGCGGCGGGGGCGCACATCTGGGCGGCGCAGTCTAATATCGAGGAAACCGCCGTCCAGCTCGCCCAGCTCAAGGCCGACGCCGAACGGCATGAAAAGCTGTTGCGTGAAAAGGCGGTTTCGCTGCAGGCGTACGAGCAGGCGCTCAGCGCCTTCAAGGGCGGCGCGGCCAAATTGGAATCGCTGCGGCGGCAGAAGGACGCCCTTGCCGCCCAGCATCGTTCGCTCACGCACAAGATAAAGGGGGCCGAGGCGCTTATTTCGCGGCGCAAGGCGGATTTGGAACTGGCGAATCTGGAGCTGGGCTACACGCAGATCACCGCGCCTTACGACGGCTGCGTGGGCCGCCGTTCGGTGGAGCCGGGCGAGTTTGTCTGCGCGGGCCAGTCCGTCGCGCATTTTGTGGACGACGAGCAAAAGTGGATCACCGCCAACTACAAGGAGACGCAGGTCGCCCGCCTGCATGTGGGGCAGCGGGTCAAAATTTTTGTGGACGCGTTTCCCGGCATGGAGCTGAGGGGGCAGGTGAGCGCGATCTCCGCCGCGACGGGCTCCAAATACTCGCTGCTGCCGATCGACAACTCGGCGGGCAATTTCGTAAAGGTGCGCCAGCGCGTCCCCGTGCGTATCGAATTTGTTGATACGACTTCCGAGACGCTCGCGCTGCTGCGCGCGGGCATGACGGCCGAGACGGCGGCGGTCAAATAACACGGCGATGCCCGCGGAAAAACCAGCGGAGCGTTTGTCTCCCCGAAAAAACGGCGGCGCGTTTTTGGACTGGGTGCCGTATCGGGCGCAGGTGTGCGTCGCCTTGTTTTTACAGGCGACGATCATGCTCGTCAACGGCTCCTACGTGTGCAACGGCGTGAGCCTGGGGGCGTCGATGGGGTTGCTCAACGAGGATGTGGCGATCTGTTTTTACATCACAAGCCTTGGGGTCGGGTTGGCGTTCCCGATCGTGGGGATGGTGCGCAGCGGGCTCGGCTCGAAGGCGGTTTTTCTGGCGGCGCTGACGGGGCAGGCGGTCTTGAGCTTTTTTTGCGCGCGCGCGGAAACGATGCCGGGACTGCTCGTGTGCTCGCTGTTTTTGGGGCTGCTCAAGGGGTTTGCGATCATCGAGCTGGTGGGGATTTTGGGGCCGATCTTTTCCAAGCGCGGGCTGATGATGGAGTTTTACTGCTTCTTTTTGCCGATCAATTTCGCGGTGGGGCAGGCGGGCATCATGCTGACGACGTATTTCGCCTATCTCCACGACTGGCGGTACGTCTATTATGTGGGGATGGCCATGCTGCTGGTGTCGCTGGCGCTGGTGATGCTGTGCTTTCGCCGCCGGCACGAGTCGTTGAAAATCTCGCTCAAAGACATCGATTTTTCCGGCATGGTGCTGGTCGCCCTGTTTCTCGCGGCGGCCACCAGCGCGCTCAATTACGGCAATGTGTTCGACTGGTTTGACAGCCCTTTCATCCGCGCGTGCACGGGCGTGCTGCCGATTGCGGCCGCGCTTTATTTTTGCGCGCGCAAGGGCAAAAAAAATCCCTATCTGCGCCATGAGGTGCTGGGCTACCGCAAGACGCTTTTGGCGCACACTTACATGTTCGGCGTCATGGTGCTGGCGGGGTCGGGCTATCTCATTTCGGCGTATGTCGACCAAGTGCTGCATTACGACGCCCTGTACGGCAACAGTCTGAATCTCGCCATGGTGCCCGCCTTCGCGCTGGCAGGGTGCTTTTGCTTCTGGTGGAGCCGCACGCGGCCGTTCCGGTTTCGCTACCTGACGACAGTGAGCGTGCTGAGCTTCGCCGCCTACGCCGCGCTCGTGTATTTTGAGGTCAGCCCCGAGGGCACATTCGAGGCGCTCATCCTGCCCTCGCTGCTGCGCGGGTTCGGCATGCTGACGGCCTTTATCGCCTTCGGCTCCTACTCCGTGGAGGATATCCCCCAAAACCTCAAATCGCACAACGCGTTTTTCTTCCTGACCGTGCGCTCGACGCTCGCGGCCGTGGCGGGGATGTGCCTTTTTTCAAAATGGCTGGAGGTGCGCGCGCTGTATTATGTGAGCGCCCTTTCGCGCGAGGTGGACGTGCTCAACCCCGGCGCTCAGTCGGTGTTGGTGGATGGCCTGCAAGCCGCCGCCGCGCGCGGCGTGCCCAACGCCGAGGCCGTCAAAGTCGCGCTGAGCGGGCTGTTCCAAACCGTCCACGAGCAGGCCGTCGTGTGCGCGGTGAAGGAGATTTTCGGCTATGTGCTGATGGCGTTGCTGGTCGTCGCGGCGCTGACGGCGCTCACCCATTTCAACGCCGTGATCCGCGCGCGCACCACCCGGTACGCCGCCTAAGGGACCGTTTGGCGGGAAAAATTTGACGCGCGGTTGATTCGCGGCGCGGCGGTGTTAAAAATCGGTGCGAGGGGCCTTCGTTCGGCCCCGCGCGGTTTCAACAGAAAAACACCATGGGCAACACAACAAAAAACATTTTCGCCGGCACGCCGGAAGGGACGTCGGCGTTTGACATTTCATTCGCGTTTTCGGACGCTTCCGACGTCGCGGTCGCGCGCACGCCGGCCTCGGGCGGCGATGTGGCGCTGCGCCTCGGGGCGGATTATGACATCGCCGTCGATCCCAAATCGGGCCGTCGCACATTGACGCTGACCCGCGACCCCTTGCGGGCCGCCGAACGGCTGACGGTGTTTCGCGCGCAGGGCGCGGAGCATGGGGTGAGCTTGTCGCAGAGCGACCGTTTCCCGATCCGCACGGTGCAGGAGGGATTTGACCGAGCGCAGCGTTTCGCGGAGCAGTTGGACACGCGGCTTTCGGGGACGGTGCGCCTGCCGCAGAGCGCGTATGAGGCGGACGAGGCCTCCGCGATGCTGGAATTGCCCGGCGACAGGAGGGCTTTCGCGGGAACGCTGTTGTCGTGGGGGGGCACGCCCGACGCGCCCGCCGTGAAGCTCAAGCCGATGGCTGATTTTGCCTCCGCCAAGGAGCTTGCGGCGGCGCGTGCCGCCATGAGTCGCGAGGCGCGGGAGGCTGTGGCGGCCGCCGTCGATTCCGCGCTTGAAACGGCGGGGCGGGCGGCCGCGCAGGCGAGCGCCGACTGCGAGGGGGCGGCGGAATCGGCGCGTGAGGCGTCCGCCAGCGCCGCCAACGCCGCCGCGTGCGAGGGGGCGGCGTCGGGGCACGCGCAGGGCGTCGAGGGCGCGCTCGCCGAAGTCCGCCAGGCCCTCGGCGAATCCGAAGCCGCCCGCGCCGACGCCCGGCAAGCGGCGCAGACGGCGCTGGCCCAGAAGGACTGCGCGGCGGCCTCCGCCGCTGAGGCCGCGCGATCGCTGACGGACCTCAAGGCCATCGCCAACAATCTGTCTTACAAGGGCGCGTGGAACGCATCCGCTAACACGGCGCCGGCTGCGACGCAGGCGGGGCAGTATTGGATCATTTCAACCGCCGGGACCTTCGGAGGTGTTGCATGGGCCGCCGGCGACGCGGCGCTTTACACGGGCAGCGCGTGGAGCCGCCTCGCGCTCGACACGCTGCTGAGCGCTGAAAAAGCCGAACGCCTCGCCGACCGCGCTGCCATGATCGCCGCGCGCGGGATGATCGCCACGCACGGCGGAGGAAGCGCAAGGGGGCTCGGCTACATCCAAACACAAGCGAACGGCTTCGGGCGCGTGCCGTTCACGCTTTGCCTGTCATACCGCCGCCGAACCCCTTGGGTAAGTGGCGCAAACATCGTGACCAAAATTCATAACGGTGCGGGGGCCAACGAAAATCACTTTCTAATCTATCCGGCAAACACCAACACGAAAATGCATTTCGTCGCGACCAATAAGGCGAATGTTTCCCTCGGTCTTTTACGTCAATACGATCTATCCAGCTTTCCGGCCGACGGGAAGCTGCATACCGTTGTGTTTAGTTTGTCCGACGGCGAGGAGTTTCTCGCCCGCTGTTATGTTGACGGGGTTGAGCAGGCATACACGTACCGGAGCAACGGCGCCTTTACGGGAGATTTTTCGAACGCATACCCGATGGAATTCGGCGCGACCACACGCAACGCGGCCACCCCGGACACCGGAGACACCGGGATCAGCCGTGTCAAAATATTCAACCATGTCCTTCCAAAATCCGGCGGGCTTTACAGCGTCGACGACTACACGCGCGGCCTCGACGAGCCCGCCGCACTGCGTGACCCGACAGCCGCCGAACATGCGACTCTTTCATTGGACGATTCGCCGCGCGGCCTGGTGTGCGCGGACTTGTCGGGCAATTGCAATCACGCCATCTTGTATGGCTCGGCGGCCTCCGAGCGTGTCCCCGGCATCTCAGTTTCAACAGACGCGCTCACTTGGGACGGCACCGCCGACTCCAAGGCGTTTTTGACGAATCTCGGAAACACGACCCCCGCGGGTTGCCGCGTGGTCGCGCGGCTCAAGGCCAGCGCGGCTTGCACGGTGGCGTTAGCCAACGGCCTTGGGGAGCCCTATGCCGCCGCGCAGGCTCTTGCGGCGGGCGCGTGGGCGGAAATCCCCGCCATTTACCCCGGCGCGGCGGGAAGGGTGACGGTGACCCCGGCCGCCGCGTTTTCGGGCACGATCAACGTCCAGCTCACTATCGAACCACTCAATTAAACGACCATGGAAAACTCAGAAAACACCCCCAACGCCGGCGCGTGCGCGCCGAGGATCATCGCCGTCGACGGCGCGCGAAATTTCCGCGTGGACGCCTTGCAGGCGGCCGGGCGCTTTGTCGACGCCGAAGGCAACGCGCTCGACAGTGGCAACACGCTTGTCGGCATCGTTTTGGACGCCGAAACGCCCTTGCCGGAGGAAGGCATCCGGGCTGCTTTGGGCGGCTGAGCGTTTTGCGCGGGCGGCCCCTTTGTTTGACGCCCGTTTTAAGCGTTGACGGTGCGCGCAAAAGGCGCATTTATGGCGAAAAGGACGGACGCCGCGCGCGCGTGCGCGCGGCGGTTGCTTTTTATCCATAGCCCTTATTTTTGCATGGTTGCTATGGGTTTTGTAAGCGTCTAAAATTTGACGCCCAGTGACCCCCGTGGCCGCGCGCGGATCTTTGGCGCTGGCGGGGAACAAATTTTCTTCTCTCCCACCATGAATCACCCATCTCCACAGGATAATCCGGCCGGCCTCTCCCGCCGGTTGCGGCTTTTGGCGCAGGGGGATTTGTCCGGCCGGGCCCGCGCGCGCCGCCGCGCCCTCGCGATGGCCGCGGCCGAACTGGCGGAGCTGCATGGGCGTTGGCGCGCGGGAGCCCGCCGCCGGGGCCGGACGCAGGCGGCTTTTGAACCTGTCCTGTTCGACGGGTCTTTCCGTTTTTCCCTGCCGAATCTCCTGCTTAGCGTGGCCGAAAACGCGCCCAGCGACGAGACGCGCCGGCTGCTGCGGGTGGCCGCGGAGGAGATCGAGGCGTTTGAGGAGCTGACGGGGCTGCACACCCTCACTTACCGCGCCGTCGACCTGGGCGAGATTTTCGCGGAGGGCGAAGGCGAGGAAAACGAGCGGCGCAGCTGATCGCGCGCCAGCTTCATGCGCTGGGCCTTTTCTTCCTCGGAAAGCTCGCGCAGCGGCAGCGAACGCTTGCCGGGCAGCTTGAAAGAAGCGACCGCACTGCTCGAGCAGAGCAGCGCCGCTAGAGAGATCTTCGGCGAGGCGTTCGTCGACCACTACGTGATGACGCGCAAGTG
>JAVBTG010000058.1:0-3020 GCA_031556275.1 Opitutales bacterium | reverse complement strand
GCCGGGCGTGCTGCTGTGCGAGTCGGTCTTCCAGACGGCGGGCATTTTTCTGGCCGACCGCATCCCGGAGGGCTCGGGGGCGGTGCCCGTGCTCACTCGCATCCATTCCGCGCGCTTCAAACACATGGTGCGTCCGGGCGCGCGCGTCACCATGAACGTGAAGCTCAACGAGACGATGGAGGGCCGTTTTTTCACCCTGCGCGGTGTCGTCCGCGACGACGCGGGCAAGATGGTGCTGATGATCGATTTCACCGTCGCCATGCTGGCGGAAACACAAAACCCCGACTGACCCATGTCCTTTCTCGAACTTGAGGGAAAAACGTTTCTGGTGGCGGGCCTTGCCAACAAAAAAAGCGTGGCCTTTCACATCGCGCGCACACTGGAGGCGGAAGGGGCGCGCGTCGTTTACAGCGTGCGCTCGCAGGCCCGCAAAGAGAGCGTCTTGGCGTTGACGAAAGACGCCCCCGTTTTCGTGTGCGATTTTGAAAAGGAGGGCGATGTGGCGGCGTTGGCCGAGGCGGCGGCTGCCTACGGGCCTTTTGCCGGCATTGTGCATTCGGTGGCGTGGGCCAACTACGCGGAGGGCGTGAAACCCTTTCACGAAACCAAGCGGGCCGACTTCTTGCAGGCCTGCGTGATCTCGGCGTTTTCGCTGGTGGAGCTGGCGCGGGCGTTTAAGCCGTTGCTGGCAGAGGACGCCTCGGTGGTGGCCATCGGCATCTCCTCGCAGGTGACGGCGGAGAATTACGGCTACATGTCGCCCGTCAAGGCGGCGCTGGAATCGTGCGCGCGCTTTTTGGCCAAGAGCTTTTCGGCGGACACGCGCGTGCGCTTCAACACCGTGAACGCGGGGCCGCTCAAAACAAGCGCCTCGGCGGGCATTCCGGGCTACATGGACAACTATCTTTTCGCCGAAAAAATGACCATGCGCAAACAGGCCTTGCGCACGCAGGAGGTGGCGGACGTCGCGGCTTTCCTGCTCAGCCCGCGCTCCAGCGGGATCAATGCGCAGGGAATCACGGTAAACGCGGGGATGGACATCAATTATTTCGACAAGGAGATCGTCCGCTTGGCGAGCCGGCCGGAGCCGCGCGCGGGCGTCTGATATTTTTTTATTCGCATGAAGTTTTCTCGCACCGTTGTGGAGTCGATCGCCTGCGTCTTGCCGCCGCAGGTCTGGACGAGCGAGCGCGTCGAGCGGGAACTGGCCCCCGTTTACGAGCGTTTGAAACTGCCTTACGGGCGGCTCGAATTGATGACGGGCATCCGCGAGCGCCGCTTTTGGGAGCCGGGCACCACGCCCTCGCAGGCCTCCGCCAAGGCGGGGGAGGCGGTGCTGGCCAAGACGCGCCTGAAAAAGGCGGACATCGACTGGATGTTCCACTGCGCCGTGAGCCGCGACCGGCTCGAGCCTGCCACAGCCGCCTATGTGCACGGCTTGCTCGGGATGCCGACGCGCACGGGATTTTTTGACATTTCCAACGCCTGCCTCGGCTTCATGAACGGCCTGACGACGGCCGCGGCCATGATCGAGAGCGGGATGATCCGCTCGGCGCTCGTGCTTTCGGGCGAAAACGGTTTTCCGCTGGTCGAGCATACGATCCGCCAGCTACTCGACCCAGCGCTTGACCGCAACGCGATAAAGCCGTTTTTCGCAAACCTCACGATCGGCTCCGGCGCGGTGGGCGCGGTGTTGTGCCGCGACGAGATGGCCCCGCAGGCCCCGCGCCTGCTCGCCAGCGCCGTGCGCACCGACACGGGCGCGAATCACCTGTGCGAGGGCGACACGTCTTCGGGCAGCTCCCTCGACATGCGCACCGATTCCGAGGCGCTGTTGCGCGCCGGCATCGCGCTCGCGCGGCAGACGTGGGAGGCATTTTCCGAAGAGACAGGCTGGGATTCCGGCACGCCCGACCGCACGATCTGCCACCAAGTCGGCCGCCGCCACCAGCTCGCCCTGTACGAGGTCCTCGGCCTCGACATCGCGAGGGACTTTTCCACCTTTGAAACTTGCGGCAACGTCGGCAGCGTCTCGCTTCCGCTCACCCTCGCGCGCGCGTTGGAGCAGGGAGCAGTGCAGAAGGGCCAGAAAGTCGCCCTGTTAGGTATAGGTAGCGGGCTTAGCTGCCAGATGACAGCATTGCAATTTTGAAAAATAAAAAATTTACCGCAATGGCTGAACTTACCGCACTTCCCGAAGACATCCGCGCGCTGTATCCTTTCACTCCCAATTTTTATGAGACGGGGGCCGGGCGGATGCATTATGTGGACGAGGGGACGGGGCCGGTCGTCGTGCTGTTGCACGGCAATCCGACGTGGTCGTTTTATTTACGCGATCTGGTCCGGGCGCTGAGCCCCCAGTTTCGGTGCATCGTGCCCGACCATGTGGGGTGCGGGCTGTCCGACAAGCCGCAGGATTTTTCGTACCGGCTGCGCGACCGCGTCGACCATGTGCGCGGGCTGCTGGCGTCTTTGGGCGTCGCCCATTACGACTTGGTGGCGCACGACTGGGGCGGGGCCATCGCGATGGGCGTGGCGACGCTGGAGCCGGAGAAAGTCGGCAAGATCGTGCTGATGAACACGGGGGCGTTTCTCTCCAAGGCGATTCCCGGCTCGATCGCGATTTGCAAGCTTCCGGCTGTCGGCGAATTTTTGGTGCGGGCTTTCAATTTGTTCGCGTGGCCCGCCACGTTTATGGCGGTGAAAAAACCGTTGGCGAAGGCCGTCAAGCGCGGGTATTTGCTGCCTTACGATTCTTGGAAAAACCGTGTGGCGGTGGCGCGGTTTGTGCAGGACATTCCGCTGAAACCCGAGCACCCCAGCTATTCCGAATTGCGGCGCATTGACGAGCAGCTTTCCGTCTTGCGCGAAAAGCCGGTGTTCCTCCCGTGGGGCGGGGCGGACTTTTGTTTTTCGCCCGTTTTCTTTGAAGAATTCCGCCGCCGTTTTCCGCAGGCGCAAACGCTCATGGAGCCGCAGGCGGGGCACTATCTGCTGGAGGACGCGGGGCAGACCGTGAT
>JAVBTG010000038.1:0-15552 GCA_031556275.1 Opitutales bacterium | reverse complement strand
CCTGTTTTTTGGGGGGCCGCACGATTAATTTTCCGTAAAAATTCAAAGCTATGCCGCGTCGCGACGATTTAAAAACCATCCTCATCATCGGCTCAGGCCCCATCGTCATCGGGCAGGCCTGCGAATTCGACTATTCGGGCGCGCAAGCGTGCAAATCGCTCAAGGAGGAGGGCTACCGCGTCGTCTTGGTCAATTCCAACCCGGCCACGATCATGACGGACCCCGATTTCGCGGACGTCACCTACATCGAGCCGCTCACGGTTCCCATTTTAGAAAAGATCATCGCCAAGGAGCGCCCCGACGCCCTGCTGCCCACCCTCGGCGGACAGACGGGCCTGAACCTCTCGCGCGACCTGCACTACGCCGGGGTCCTGAAAAAGTACAATGTCGAGGTCATCGGCGCCTCCATCGACGCCATCGAGCGCGGCGAAGACCGCGAAAAGTTCCGCACAACGATGCTGGAAATCGGCCTCGATATCCCGATGTCGCACGTGGTCAAAAACCTCGACGAGGCCCGCAAGGCGGCGGAGGAAATAGGGAAATTTCCCATCATCATCCGCCCCAGCTACACGCTCGGCGGCGCGGGCGGCGGCATCGCCTACAACAAGGAGGAGTTCGACCGCATGGTGGACTTCGGCCTTGAAATTTCCCCGGTGCACGAGGTGCTGATCGAGGAATGCCTCCTGGGATGGAAGGAGCTGGAGATGGAAGTGATGCGCGACCGCAAAGACCAGTGCATAACGATCTGCTCCATCGAGAATTTCGACCCCATGGGGGTCCACACGGGCGACTCGATCACGATCGCCCCCGCCATGACGCTCTCCGACAAGGAGTATCACCTGCTGCGCGACGCCTCCTTCGCCGTCATCCGCGCGATCGGGGTGGAGTGCGGGGGGTCGAACATCCAGTTCGCCCAGTGCCCGAAAACGGGCCGCCTCATCGTCATCGAGATGAACCCGCGCGTGTCGCGCTCCTCCGCCTTGGCGTCGAAGGCCACGGGCTTCCCGATCGCCAAGATGGCGGCCAAGCTCTCCGTCGGCTACACGCTCGACGAGCTGCGCAACGACATCACGAAGGAGACCCCGGCCTCGTTTGAGCCCGCGATCGACTACGTCGTCGCCAAGCTCCCGCGCTTTGCCTTTGAAAAATTCGTCGGCGCCAACACGACGCTGACCTCGTCCATGAAGTCCGTCGGCGAAGTCATGTCGATCGGCTGCTCCTTCAAAGAAGCCATGCAAAAGGCCCTGCGCTCGATGGAGATCGGCTCGCGCGGCTTCGGCGGCGGCGGCAAATTCGGCGGCAAGGAGATCACCGAGCCTTCCGAAATCCGCGCGGGCCTCATCCGCCCGAGCACGGAGCGCCTCTTTTTCATCCGCTACGCGTACCTCGCGGGCTTCTCCACGCAGGAAATCGCCGACCTCTCGACGATCGACCCGTGGTTCCTCGAGCAGATCCGCCAAATCGTCGACATGGAGCGCGCCATTTCCCGCGCGGGGCTCTCCATCTTGGAAAACGCGCAGCTCATGGACGACGCCAAGCGCATGGGCTTTTCGGACCTCCAAATCGCGCACCTCGTCGGCACCTCGCCGCAACACGTCCACGAAAGCCGCGAAAAGCTCGGCGTCAAGACGGTCTACCGCCTCGTCGACACCTGCGCGGCCGAGTTCAAGGCCAAGACCCCCTACTACTACTCGACCTACGGCGCGTCCAACGAGCTGGCCAAATCCGACAAGAAGAAGATCATGATCCTGGGCGGCGGCCCCAACCGTATCGGGCAGGGCATCGAGTTCGACTACTGCTGCGTGCACGCCTCCTTCGCCCTGCGCGCCCAGGGGTACGAGACGGTGATGGTCAACTCCAACCCCGAAACCGTCTCGACGGACTACGACACGTCCGACCGCCTCTACTTCGAGCCGCTCACGCTTGAGGACGTTTTGGAAATTTACAACCAGGAGGGCTGCTCCGGCGCGATCGTGCAGTTCGGCGGGCAGACCCCGCTGAACCTCGCCAGCGAGTTAAAAGCCAACGGCGTCAACATCATCGGCACCTCCCCCGAAAGCATCGACGCCGCCGAAGACCGCGAGCTGTTCCGCGTCATCCTCGAGCGCCTCGGCCTCAAGCAGCCGCTGAACAAAACCGCGCTTTCACCCGAAGAAGCGGTCGTGGCGGCCACCGAAATCGGCTTCCCGATCCTGCTGCGCCCCTCGTTCGTCTTGGGCGGCCGCGGCATGTTCATCGTCTATGAAATGGATGAGCTCAACAAAGTCATCCGCGAAGTCTTCGATGTCGCCCCCGGCAAGCCGGTGCTGCTCGACAAATTTTTGGAGGAAGCCATCGAGGTCGACGTCGACGTCGTGTCCGACGGCGAGCTGACGATCATAGGCGGCATGCTCGAGCACGTCGAATACGCGGGGGTGCACTCCGGCGACGCCGCGATGGTCCTGCCCCCGCACACCCTTCCCAAAAAGACGCTCGACGAGATCCGCTCGGCCTCGGCCGCGCTCGCCAAGGCGCTGAACGTCGTGGGCCTGATGAATGTCCAATACGCCGTGCAAAACGGCGTTTTGTACGTGCTCGAAGTCAACCCCCGCGCCTCGCGCACAATCCCGTTTGTTTCGAAGGCCATCGGCATATCGCTGGCGAAGGTGGCCGCGCGCGTGATGGCGGGCGAGACGCTCAAACAAATCGGCTTCACCGAGGAGCTCGTGCCGGACTACTGGGCCGTCAAGGAATCCGTCTTCCCCTTCGCGCGTTTTTCGGGCGCCAATGTCATTCTCTCGCCCGAAATGCGCTCCACGGGCGAGGTCATGGGGGTCGACAAAGACCTCGGCATCGCCTACGCCAAGAGCCAGATGGCGGCGATGCCCGCGCTGCCCGACAAGGGGCTGGTGTTCCTTTCCGTGAAAAACTCCGACAAGCCCGCGGCGGTGGAAATCGGCCGCGAGCTGGTAGACCTCGGCTTCACGCTGTGCTCCACTTCCGGCACGGCGAAGGCGCTGGAAGCGGCGGGGGTGCCCGTGCGCCAACTCTTCCGCATCGCGGAAGGCCGCCCGAACGCGATCGACCTGCTCAAAAACGGCGAGCTCGCCATGATCATCAACACCCCCCACGGCATGATGCCGCGCCGCGACGAAAACGCCATGCGCTCGCAGGCCGTCTTGGGCAAAGTCTGCATGATCACGACGATCCCGGCCGCCAAAGCCGCCATCCAAGGCATCCGCGCCCTGCGCGAAAAGCCGTTAGACGTGGTACCTCTCCAAGTCTACGGCAAAATGGTCAAGAAGGCGTAAGCGCCCCCTCTACCACCTCCCACACAAAAAAGCCTCCGATTCCCCTCGGAAGCTTTTTTTGTGTACATACAATGTACCTACTATTCCCTTGACGCAAAAGGGCCATATTAGGCACATTAAAAGCATGACCACGCGCTTTCCACGTTCTGATGAGGATATCCAAGCGATCATCCGCTCCAACGAGGCGGCTTTCAAAAAAATCATGAAAAACCGCAAGAGCGCAATGGCATTCATCCGTTCCATCGACCCCGACGTCGACAAACGAAGCCGCGCCGTCGCGGCGCGCGCAAAATCCGCCCGCCCCACCTCCCGCAAGCCCGCATGAGCGTGCAAGTATCCATGGTGGGGTATCATGGGTGCGATTTAAAAATAGCCCGCGATGTGGCCTCCGGGGTGGTTGCGCACCTAAAACCCAGCAAAAACAAATACGACTGGCTCGGGCACGGAATTTATTTTTGGGAAGACGACTGCGCCCGCGCCCATGACTGGGCAAAAATCGTGCGCGACCATCCGGCTCGTTTTCACAATAGCGTAAAATTTCCTTTCGTCGTCGGCGCCTTAATCGAATCGAAAAACTGTCTGGATCTCACACAGACAGAATCTCGGGAAATGCTTCGCAAAGTCTATGAAGAAACCGCTTGGGCCTACAAAACCCTTGGGTGGCCACTCCCTGAAAACAAACCCACAGACACCGACGACGCCTACTTGCGCAGGCGCGAGCTGGACTGCCTGATCTGCAACACGGTCAATCAACTTGCCCGCGAGGGGCTCCATTCCCCCTTTGACGTCATCCGCGCCCCCTTTCTGGAAGGCGACAGCCTCTACGAAGGCTCGGCCTTCATGGACAAAACGCACACTCAAATATGCGTGTGCGACCCTTCGTGCATAAAAGGCTACTTCATCCCCGCCGAATTCCGCGACCAACTGCGCTGATTCCGCTCCTTTTTGCCTCCGCTCTCACAAAAAAATGCCTCCGGATTTTTCGGAGGCGTTTTTATTTGTTTGGAATCCAAGCTCCCGACCCTGTCACATGTCCATCGGCGGCTCCTCGGGCAACTCGTCCCTGAGCTTCACGTTAAACACGCTCGGCTCCTCATGGGCCGGGTCCCCCGCGACCTTGTTGATAAACCGCACGCACTCGTCGATCATATATTCGCGGGATTGCGGCGTGTGCGGCGACGTCGCGCACGTATGGACGGCCCCCTTGAGCGTGACCTCGCGCACCTTCACTCCGTTGCGCCGCGCCTTGTGGGCGAACTCCACGGCGTCGGGCCGCAAAATGTCGTTTTGCGCGGTGAGCATGAGCAGCGGCGGCATCGCCCTGTTGTCGGCCTGTTTCGGCGAAATCTCGGGGCTGTCCTTGGCAAACTTCCCTTGGGTGGCACAGTCGGCGAACAGCTCCATCATCCGCGCGGTGAGCACGCGCCCGTTGTTGGGGTCCGAGGCCCAGCCTTCCCCGACGAGGTCAGCCACGGGGTAAATCGCCACCACGCCGTCCACGCGTTCCTTCCCCCTGCGGCGGATCGCGGCCATCAGCGCGAGCTGCCCGCCCGCGCTGTCGCCCATCAAAATGACTTTGCGCCCGGGAAATTTTTCGCGCGTCCAATCCAGCGCGGCCCTGCAGTCGGCATAAATCCCGTCCATCGCGATTTCCGGCGCGCGGCCGTAATCGATAGCCACGATGTCCGTGTTCGCCCGCGCGGCGAGCGGCCGCAGAAAATCCGCGTGGCTGTCCAGCCCGCCGAGCACCCATCCGCCCCCGTGGTAAAACACAATGACCACGTCCTTGCGCGCCCGTTCCGGCGCGTAACAACGCACCTTAACCCTGTCCGTCACCTGCTCCTGCGTCTCCCGCACGGCGGTCGTGGCATACGTCGTCATCAGCTTTATGGCGCGCACGAAGTTGATCGCGGCCATCTTCCCCTTGAGCGCGTCCTCTAGGGCCTTTTCCAACCCCCACAACATCTCGGACGGCACCTGCTCCTTCAAAAACGCCTCCGACTCCCCGGAAAAATCGGCATCGCTCACAACGCTCTTAAAATAATCCTTGTCCCCCGCGCATTCGGGATCGCCGCACCCGGGCAATATCCACACCCCCGCGCACACGGCAACTCCGACCGCCATTTTTTTAAAAAACGCGTTCATATGGCCCATCTATTTAACCCGCCTCCCGCGCCCCCGCAAGCAAATCCGCCCTTGCGTATTCCGATTGACGGCGCTGAAATGCCTTCCCTACCCCGAGGTAACCCCCATTTCCCCATGAAAAAAGAATCCCCCACCTCCTTCCAGCTGAATGAAGCCGCGGAACATCTCCAAAACCTCATCCAAGAGGTCGACCAAGGCGAATACGACGAGGACGGAGACATCGCCTTCGCCGTCACGTTGTCCCACGTCGTCAACCATCTGCTGTGCGCGTTCAACTCCCGCGACATGAGCTGGGACGATTTTTCAAAAGCTTCGCAGGAAGCCTACGAGGAAGGCGCCTACACAATCCCTTGGCAATTCGGCCCGAGTTTCAAACTGGAAAACACCGACGCCCCGCAACCCTGACGGCCTATCCCCCACGCAACCCCGCACAAAAAACCGCGCCCCTTTCACCGGGAGCGCGGTTTTTTTACAAATCACGAAGCTCCATTAACGCTTCTTCGCGACTTTCTGCTTCGCCATCGCCTTCCCCCAGTTCGCATCGCTCGTGGCGCAGAGGCATTCCGCGTTGGAGAGCGCGGCCAGCTCCTTGACCTTCGTCATCGAGCATTTTAGCGCCTTGGCCAAGCGCGCGCCGTAATCCTTGTCGGCCAAGTAGCAGTGCGCCGCGTGGCGATACAGCACATTTTCCGACACCCCCGCCATGTTGCGCGCGGTGTTGTCGACGAGGGCGGCCTTCTGCGGCTCCTTCATCAACCGGTAGAGGTTGCCCGGCTGGTAAAACACGTCGTCGCACGGTTCGGCGGCCGGGTCGTAATGCCCCATCGCGCCCTCCAGCGGCAGCGTCGGCTCGCGCGCGTCGGCCTGGTCGGCCCACTCGCCCATGCTGTTGGGCTCGTATCCCTTGGTCGCGCCGTAATTGCCGTCCACGCGCATCATCCCGTCGCGGTGGTACGCGTGCACGGGGCAGCGGGCGGCATTGACGGGGATCTGGTCGTGGTTGACACCCAACCGATACCTCTGCGCGTCGCCGTAGGAGAACAAGCGCCCCTGCAGCATTTTGTCGGGCGACAACCCGACGCCGGGCACCACGTGCGCGGGGTTAAAGGCCGCCTGCTCCACGTCCGCGAAGTAATTTTCGGGGTTGCGGTTGAGCTCCATCATGCCCACTTCGATCAGCGGATACTCCTTGTGGCTCCACACCTTCGTCAGGTCAAACGGGTTGTCGCGGTGCGTGCGCGCCTGCTCCTCGGTCATTATTTGGAAATACAGCTTCCATTTCGGGAAATCCCCCTTTTCGATCGCGCCGAACAAATCGCGCTGGTGGCTCTCGCGGTCGCCGGCGACGACCTTTTCCGCCTCCTGGTCTGTCAGGTTTTTAATCCCCTGACAGGTGCGGAAGTGGAACTTCACCCACACGCGCTCGTTTTTAGCATTGATCAAGCTGTACGTGTGGCTGCCAAACCCGTGCATGTGCCGGTACGTCGCCGGGAGGCCGCGGTCGGACATCACGATCGTCACCTGGTGCAGCGCCTCGGGCAGCATCGTCCAAAAATCCCAGTTGTTCTGGGCCGAGCGCAAATTCGTCTGCGGGTCGCGCTTGACGGCGTGGTTCAAGTCGGGGAAATGCAGGGGATCGCGCAGGAAGAAGACGGGGGTGTTGTTCCCCACCAGATCCCAGTTCCCCTCCTCGGTGTAAAATTTGATGGCAAAGCCGCGAATGTCGCGCTCGGCGTCGGCCGCGCCGCGCTCGCCCGCCACGGTCGAGAACCGCACAAACAGGTCCGTCTTCTTCCCCATCTTCGAGAAGATCGCGGCCTTTGTGTATTTGGTGATATCCTTCGTCACCGTGAAGGTGCCGAACGCGCCGGAACCCTTGGCGTGCATGCGCCGTTCGGGGATCACCTCGCGGTCAAAACGCGCGAGCTTTTCCATAAACCACACATCCTGCAGCATCATCGGCCCGCGCGCGCCGGCGGTGAGCGAATGCTGGTTGTCCGAAACGGGCGCGCCCACCTCGTTGGTCAGTTTTTTGCCGGATTTTTTCTGTTTGCCGGCGGGGGACTTTTTCATTGGTTTTTCCTTTTTGTTTTGGGTTGAAAGCGCGATTCCGACACAAAGATCGGACTATACATACCAGTAAACCCCATTCCCCCGCCCCGCAAATCCCGCACGTTGTTTTTTGGAGCAAAAAACCACCCCCCTTTAAGTTCGACTCCCCCTCCCCGCGCGCTTTTAATGGAAAGAAGATTTTTTCTATGAAAGCGCAGACGCAGCATGCATTGGTGGCCCTGTTGCACGGGCCAGACAAGGAGGGGCTTGTGGCCCGCGTGGCGGGGTGGATCTACGAGCGCGGCGGCAACATCCTGCACGCCGACCAGCACCGCGACGGCGAGGCCAAGGTGTTCTTCCAGCGCGTCGAGTGGACGATGCCCGACGGCTCGGAAGCCCAGACGGCCCGCGCCTTCACCTCCTTCGCGACGCAGGAGCTCGGCATGCAGGTGCGCGTCAACATCACCGGCAACGGCACACACCTGCCCAAAGTCGCGATCATGGTGTCGAAGCAGGATCATTGTTTTTACGACTTGCTCCAGCGCTTTCGCGCGGGCGATTTTGCGGGGCAAATCGGCTGCGTCATCTCCAACCACGAAGACCTGCGCGAGCCGACCGAGCACGAGGGTATCCCGTTCCACCACATCCCCATCACCGCCGACAACAAGGTTGACGCGGAAAAACAGCAGCTCGCCGTCCTCCACAAAGCAGGCGTCGAACTGGTGATCATGGCCCGCTACATGCAGGTGCTTTCCGACGGTTTTTTAAAACACGTCGGCTGCCCCGTCATCAACATCCACCACAGCTTTCTGCCCGCCTTCGCGGGCGGAAAACCCTACCACCAAGCCTACGCGCGCGGGGTGAAGCTCATAGGAGCCACCGCCCACTACGCCACGGCCGACTTGGACGAGGGCCCGATCATCGCGCAGGACGTCGCCCGCATCACGCACCGCCACCAGATCGCCGACCTCGTGCGGCGCGGAAAGGACTTGGAAAAGGTCGTGCTCGCGCAGGCCGTTCGCTGGCATCTCGACGCCCGCATCCTCGTCTACCACAACAAGACGGTGGTTTTTGACTGATTTTCCGCGCCATGCCGCGCCCTTCCAAAAACGAAAAACCCCTGCTGGCCGTCGACATTGGCAACACCAACGTCCACTGGGGCTTTTTACGCCCGCACGACCTAAAAATCCTGCGGCAAGGGACGTTTCCGACGCAAAAAAAGCCCGACTGGTCGGCGCTCCCTTTTCCGCAAGCGCGTGCCGTCGTCTATTGCTCGGTCGTCCCCGCCGCCGCCCGATCGCTCGCGCGCCATCTCAAAGATAAAAACGCCCCCGCCCTCGCGCTCACGCAAAAAAACTTCCCCCTGCCGATCCGTTACGACACGCCCCACACCCTCGGGCACGACCGCCTCGCGCTGGCCCTCGGGGCCTTGGCCTTGGGCTGCAAACAGGCGGTCGTCGTCGACGTCGGCACGGCGGTGACGACCGACATTGTGGCCGCCCAAAAGGGCTTTTTGGGCGGCTTCATCACCCCCGGCCTCGGCCTGATGCTGACAAGCCTGCACCGCCGCACGGCGCAGCTCCCACACATCCACCCCGACACTGCCGACCACTCCGGCCCGGTGGGCCGCTCGACCGCCACCGCCATCGCCAACGGCTGCGCGGTCGCCTTCGCGGGCGGACTGACTTCGCTCATCCAGTCCGCGCGCAAAAATCTCGGCCCCCGCGCAAAAATCGTCGTCACCGGTCGCGGCGAGCGCTTTTTCCCAAAAAACATCCGCCACATCCGCGAAGACAACCTGTCTCTCATAGGGCTGGCCGCCTTCGCCGCTACCACGCGCCCCCTATAAAAACCTTTGCCACCCGTGGCAGGGCGTGCTTTTATAAATCAGGGTGTGTCTTCAAATTCAAAACACATCGGCTGCTCGGCCAGTTTTAACCTCTTTTTCGTTTCCTCACCTCGACGATGTTCTACATCGCCTCGGCTCGAAGCCCAAAAAAGTGGCCTAAAACTGACTGTCGCATCCTCGGTTTGAATTTGAAGACACACCCTCAGTTAATTTCCATGCCAAAGGAACCACTTTCCACGCCTTCCCCCGCCTCCGCCATCGAGGCGGTCGAGCTGACCAAAATCTACCACGGCACCCCCGCGGTGAACGAGGTGAGTTTTCGCGTCGCCGAGGGCGAGATCGTGGGGTTCCTCGGTCCCAACGGCGCGGGCAAGTCGACGACGATGCGCATGCTCTGCGGCCTGACGACGGCGACCAGCGGCCGCGCGTCGATAGGGGGCATTTCGGTCGCCCGCCACCCGGAAAAGGCCAAGCGACTCATCGGCTACATGCCGGAAAACAACCCCCTGCCGGAAGACCTGCGGGTGAGCGAGTACCTGCGCTTCCGCGCCCGCATAAAAGACGTCCCCTCCAAAAAAATCCTTTCGCGCGTGGACGAAGTGATGGAGATCACCGACTTGCACCGCACGGCGCACAACCGCATCATCGGGGCGCTGTCAAAAGGCTTTCGCCAGCGCGTGGGCATCGCGGACGCCCTGCTGGCCGAGCCCAAAGTCATCGTGATGGACGAGCCGACAATCGGGCTCGACCCCCATCAAATCCGCGCCTTTCGCCGCCTGCTCGACACCCTGCGAGGGAAGATGACAATCATCCTTTCGAGCCACATTTTGCCCGAGATCGAGCTGTGCTGCGACCGCGTGATCATCATCAACCAAGGCCGTCTCGTGGCCGAGGGCACGCCGGCGGCGCTTAGGCGCGAGTTCATGCCGCAGGCCCAATGGAGCGTCTGCGTCAAAGCGGAGCCCGCGGCCTTTGATTTCGCCCTGGCCTCCCTCTCCGAGCCGCCGCGCGTGAGCGCGGTGGGCAACCCCGAGCACGGGGGTTTCCGCACCTACAACCTGCTCGCCCGCACCGAACGCCTCGACTTGGGCGAGGAGCTGGACAAACTCGCCGCCCACAACGGCTGGACACTGCGCCAACTCTCCCGCAAAGAGCCCAGCCTCGAGGAAATTTTCATGGCCGCCACCAAGCGCTCGTGGGACGCCACGACGGCGGTGCGCAAGGCCCGCGCCAAACTCCCCGAGGAGGACGAGGAATAACCCATGCGCCACTTTTTACAACTCACCCGCCACGAGCTGCGCACCCTGCTCATAGCACCCTCGACCTATGTGGCCACGGTGCTGTTTTTGTGCATCATGGGCGCGATCTACCTCTTGGGGCTGGAGAACGCCACGATCGCGGCCAAAACCGACCTGCCCTCGACGCTGTTTTTCCAAGTCTTCTGGCTGCCCGTCTTCTTCATCGTGCCGATGCTGACGATGCGCTCCATCGCCGAGGAACGCCGCCTGGGCACCCTGGAGGCGCTGATGACGACGCCCGTCACCTCCGGCGAGCTGGTGCTTTCCAAATTCACGGCGGCCTACTGCTTTTACGTCATGATGTGGGCGCTGACGCTCATTTTCCCGCTGCTGGCCACCTTCGCGCTGGGCTCGCGCGGCGACCCGCGCCTGCTCGACTGGCCGTCGCTTCTGGGCGGGCTGGCCTTCGTGGCCGTCTCCGGCGCGCTGTTTATCGCGATCGGCATTTTCGCCAGCTCCATGACGCGCACGACGCTGGTCGCGGGCATGCTCTCCTTCAGCCTCTTGTTCATCATCATTTTGGGCGGCGGCATTTTGAGCAAGCTCACCCTCATCGACGCCGGGGCCTTCGCCTGGCTCGCCGAGCCGCTCGAATACCTCAAAACGTTCAGCCACCTCGAGGACTTCAGCCGCGGCGTGCTCGATTCGCGCCCCGTCTTCTTCTATTTTTCCAACACATTGCTGCTGCTGGGGCTGACCACCCTCGTGGTCGAGTCGAAAACCTGATTGCGCCGCCATGTCCAAGCTTGAGGATTTCCGCCGTGTCCGGTGGATCAAAACCGCCAACCGCCTCGCCCAGATCGTCCTGAGCCTGACGCTGGCGGCCGGCCTGAACTATCTGGCCGCCACCCATTTTGTCCGCCGCGATCTCACGCAGACCAACCAGTATTCGCTCTCGCCGGAGACGCTCGCCTACGTGGAGGACATCATCCGCGACCAGTCGGAGCCGGTGAAAATTTTTGTCACCCTCCCGCGCGGGAGCGACCAGGAGGCCATCAAAGGCGTCGTCGCCGACCTCGACCGGCTGTTGCGCGAATTCGAGTACGTCGGCCGCAAAGACGGCACGAAGTGGATCGAGATCGAGCAGGTGGATATTTTCCAACAACGCGCCAAAGCGCAGGAGCTGCGCGAAAAATACAACGTCAAGGACGTATCGACGGCGATGGTCATCGCGCGGGGCGAGCGCTTCCGCCACATCCCGATCAAAGACCTCTACGAGTCGAAAGACGGCGCGGTCACGGCGTTTTTGGGCGAGCGCGTCATAGCGTCCGCCCTGCTCGACGTGAGCAACGCCAAGATGGAGAAAGTCTACTTCGTCCTCGGCCACGGCGAGATGAAGCCCGACGACATCGACCCCAACGACGGCATCTCCGAGGCCGTCAACGCCCTGCTGCAGCGCAACCTCGCGGCGGAGCCCCTCGCGCTGATGAGCGCGCCGGTGCCGGACGACGCGGCGCTCGTCGTCGTCGTCGGCCCGCAAAAACCGTTTTTACCGCAGGAGGTGGAGGCGCTGCGCCGCTACCTCGAAGACAAGCACGGGCGCGTGCTCGTGCTGATCGACCCGCGCCAGCAGCACGGGCTGGACCAGCTTTTCTACGAATGGGGCCTCTTGGCGGAAGACCGCCTGATGATGGAGCTGGGCCAAAACGCGGCGGGCGGGGACGACCTGATCATCACCACCTTCGCCGACCACCCGATCACCCGCTCCCTGGCGGAGTACGACCTGCCCGTCGTCTTCGGCCCCTCCCGCCCCGTGCGGCAGGACCCGGGCGCGCCGCTCGACGAGCGCCTCGTCGTGCGCGAGCTTTTGCTGACGTCGCCCAACAGCTGGGCCAAGGCCGACTACCGCCAAAAGGACTCCGCCACGGCCCGCGCGTTCGACCCCGCGCGCGACACGCCCGGCCCCCTCGCCGTGGCGTCGCTCGCCGAGCGCAGCGCGGGCGCGCAGATCGGCATTTCCTTGCAGGGCGGCCGCCTGATGGCCGTGGGCTCGACGGGCTTCGTCGCCAACCGCCGCCTCCACATGCTCGGCAACGAGTGGCTGTTTTTGAACATGGTCAACTGGATGCTCGACAAGGACAGCCGTTTAAACGTCCCGCCGCGCCCCGTCGCCACGTTCCGCCTCGCCCTGGTGAAGGACGACTACACCCGCCTCGGCCTGTATTTCATGCTGCTGCCCGCGTGCGTCGGGCTGATGGGCGTCGTTGTTTTCTGGATACGCCGCCGATAAAGGGCACACACGGTTCAAAAAGGGAAACCCATGCGCTTCAAAACGACATTTTTGCTCCTGCTCGCCAACGTGGCGGTCTGCTACTTCATCTGGTCGCTGGGCAGGCCCGACAGCGGGCCGCCGCCGCACGCGATCGTGCCGCCGACCCCGTCGGTGGAGGCCATCGCGGTCGAGGGCGGCTCGCTCGCCCGCCCGCTGCGCCTCGAGGCCGCGCGCGACGGCCAGTGGCGCATGGTGTCGCCCGTCGACTGGCTGGCGAACCCGCACGCCGTCAACGCCATCCTCACCCAGCTCCAGCTGCTGTCCAAGGAGATCAACTTCAGCGTCAGGCAGATCGAGGACAGCGGCCGCTCGCTCGCGGACTACGGTTTGGAAAACCCGTCGCTGACGCTCACCGTCACGGCGGGCGGCGAGCCCTACGTGCTCAAAATCGGGGCGCTCACGCAGATAGGGGGCCGCGTCTACATCCTTTCGCCCGACGGCCAGAACATCATCGCGGCCCCGCAGGAACTGCTGCAGCTGCTCTCGCTCGACGCCGAGCAGCTGCGCTCGAAAAAGATTTTCTCCCTGCCGCCCTTCGAGGTGCGCGGCATCTCCGTGCGCGGCCCGGCCGACGACATGGCCTCGCCCGACGCCGCTTTGGCGGGTCAGCGCATAGGCATCGTCAAAAGCGGCAGCCAGTGGCGCATCGAGACCCCCATCCAAGCCCGCGCCGACAACAAGGCGGTCGAGGCCGAGCTCACGCTGTTGACGGCCTTGGAGGCCAACCGCTTCGTGCTGGCCGACGACGCCAGTCCGGCGGCCTACGGCCTGACGACGCCCACCCTGCGCGTCTCGCTCGAGGGCAACACGCGCCAGACGCTCCTGCTGGGCCGCCCCGTACCGCGTGTGAAGCAGGCGCAGTACTACGCCCAGCTCGAAGGCAACCCGGCGGTATTCACGGTCGACGCCGAACCGTTTGAAGTGTTGCGCCAGGCCCAAGTGCGCCTGCGCGAGCGCCACGTGCTTTCGTTCGATCCGGCCCAACTCTCCGCCATCGAGGTGCAGGGGCAGGCGGCCTCCGACCGCGTGCGCTTGCAGCGCCTCGAAAACGGCGCGTGGCAAGTGCTCGCGGCCGACAATGTCGACCCGGTCGCGGCGGACGGCGAGCACCTGATTTCCCTCATTAAAAACCTGCTCGAATTGCAGGCAACCCAGTTCGTGACGGACGCCCCCTCGGCGGAAAACCTCGCCTCCTACGGGTTGAACCACCCCGTACGGACGGTGGTGCTCAATTTCGGGGCCAACACCCCTGCCCTCACCCTGTCGCTGGGCAAGCCCGCCGCCGACAAAAGCGGGGCGGTGTACGCCAGCGTTTCGGGGAGCAAGTCGGTCTACCAGACACACCCCGCGATTCTGGACGAGCTGTCCACGGCTCCCTTGGACTACCGTTCGCGCCTGCTGATGCACCTGCCCGAATCGGCCCGCGTGGGCAAATGCGTGCTGACGGACCTTTCGGACAACAAGGTCGTCTTCGAGGGCGACCCGGCGCAGGCGGACGCCCTGCCCGAGGCGAAAAAAGCCGCCCTGCTTTCGCTGGCGAATATCCTTCGCGCCTTTCAGGCGGCGCGCTATGTGTCCGACAGCTTTTCCGCGCAAGACTGCGCGTTTGAGGGCAAAAAACTCCCTTGGCGCTATCGCCTGACGGCGGAAATCTCCCTGCCCAGCGGCACGGACAAACCGAAGGTCGAAACGGTCGAATACCTGTTCACCGCGCGGCAGGGCGGCACGGTGCAACTCGGCGGCAACGCGCACGCCAAAGTCACCTTCCTGCTGCCCCAACCGCTGATCGACGCGCTGTTCGCGCTGACGGACACTGCCCCCGAAATCCAGTCCGTGCCCTAGAGCAATTTCGGTTTAAATGAGGACAGGCCATGCTTCTTTTCAAAAAAACGACCCGTTGCAATTTTGGCGCAATGATTTTGCGGCTATGGCGCGGAAACTTTTGCTTTTCGGGCGCGATGGTATTGGACATACCTGAGCGCTCGAAAAGCGAAAGTACCACAGCCGGAGCCGTGAAAGCATGCGCCAAAATGCCCGCAGTTAAACCGAATTTGCTCTAAGCCGTTTCCACTCATGGCCGCCACCGCATCCCCTCCGTCGCGCGCGGGTTTTTTGCGCAAGGGTCTGCGCCGTTGCGGGCGGCTGACATGGGCGCTCGGGCGATGGGCGTTGTGGGGGCTGCTCGCGCTTCAGCTATTGATCCTCACGGCCATCCTGCTCGACGACGCGGTAACACTCCCCGATACCCTCACCGACGCCGCGCAGTCGGTCCTTGAAAACCAAGGCGTTTACCTCGACGCCGGCGAATACGTCGTCTCGACCTCCGGCTGGGTTTTTCTACGCGAGGCGAAGCTTTATTCCGACGCCTCCCGCCGCGAGGTTATTTTGTCCGCGCGCGAGATCGCCCTGCGCCCGGCGTGGATACACCTGCTCGCTGGCAAATTCACCCCGCTGCGTTTCCACCCCAGCCGCGCGGAGCTGCGCGTGCCGGCCTTTCTTTCGCCCGACGGCGGCAATGCCACCGTCATCGAGGAATGCTCGTTCTCATTGGCCAACCTCGGCGACGGCCACTGGCGGCTCGACCGCGCGGTGCTGAGCCTGTTCAACCTCCGCGCCGAGGCGCAGGGCGACTTTTTTCTGCCCGAG
>JAVBTG010000070.1:0-9436 GCA_031556275.1 Opitutales bacterium | reverse complement strand
GAAGTAAGCCGCCATCGCAATCGGTATCAACGCGCACACGGCCAAAAGATCGGCGGGCTTGCCGGGGCCGACCCACGCCACCATGCCGGACCACGCCGCCCAGAGCAAAACCGCCATCACAAGCGCCGCCACCGCGATGCGCGCGAACGTGCCCAAAAATTTAGCCTCGGAAAAGTTGCACGTCCCCTTTGTCAGCGCCCGCTGCAGCAGAAAACTTTGCACCGCCGCCGAAATAAGATTGGCCCCCGCGAGGCCCACCGCGCCGAACGGCCTCATCAGCGCGAGCGACGCCAGCAAGTTCACCACAAACGCCCAGAACGCGATTTTCATCGGCGAGCGCATGTCCTTAAAGGCGTGCAACCCGCGCGTGGCGAAGGTGGAGAGCGAATAAAACGGCATGCACAGGGCGGCCACCGCAATGACGGGCGCCAAGAGCGAGACGTCGCCCGCCCCGAAACGCCCCCAGCGAAACAGCAGATCGATAATCGGCTCGCGCAACAGGACCAGCCCCACGGCGGCGGGCACCGCCAGCGCCCAGATCAAACGCAGCCCGCGCGCGTATTCAGTGACAAACCCCTCATGGTCGCCTCGGCCCGCGAAGCCGGAAAGCGCGGGGAACAAAACCGTGATCGCCGCCACGGTGAACAACCCCAGCGGCAACTCCACGAGCCGCGTCGAATAGTACAGCAGCGTCACCGCCGAGTCGTCGACCGCCATCGCCAAAAACCGCGAGACGACGACGTTGATCTGCAATATGGAGGCACCCAAAAGCCCGGGCACGATCAGGCGCTGAACCTCGGCGATGGCGGGGCATCCGCGCAGGTCAAACTTCGGCCGCCAGCCGAGCCGCCACAGATAAACGCCCGGAATGAACACCTGCAAAACGCCGCCGAAAAGTACCCCGGCGCACATCCAGTTCATGCGGGCCTGCGCGGTTTCGGCCAGCGCCCATCCGCAGGCACCCAGCGAAACAATCATCGAAATATTCAGCCACACCTGCGAGAGCGCCGCTATGGCGAACCGCCGCAGCACGTTCAGCGCGGCGGCCTGCACGGCGGCCAGACACACGAGGATCATGTACGGCATCAGCACGATCGCGTAGGTGAAGCCCAAATCCCACCGCTGCGAGGCCGTCCCCGCGACGTCGGCGGCTCCGGCATGGGGCTGAAACGCCTCGACGCACCACAGCCCGGCGCCCATCAGCGCGCCCATCAAAAGCGTCAGCGCGACCAGCACCAAAAACGTCCGCGTGACGACGCGGTTCAAAAAAGAAAACGCCGCCTGCTCGCGCTCGCGCTCGATGACGCCATTTAGAACAGGAATCAGCGCGCTCGTGAGCGCGCCCTCCCCCAGCATGCGGCGGAACATGTTGGGCAGCGTGAAGGCGAAATTGAACGCCGTGTTGTAAACGCCCGCCCCGAAAAATCCCGCCGCCAGCATGTCGCGCACCAAACCCAGCACGCGGGAACCGAGCGTTCCCAGCGACACCATCGCCATGTTCTTGAAATGTCCTGCCATTGGATGCGTTTTTGTTAAGGCTACGTTAAAACAACAGCGCCCATCAAGCTAAGACCTATTAACGGATTGACCGCACGGGCAAAAGCGCGTGAAATGGGAAGACTTATACCACAGCCATGTCTTTGATTGAAAATCTTTCCCCCCGTCTGGCGCGCCACCCCAAGCGCGTCGTGTTCCCCGAAGGTTCCGACCCCCGCATTTTGCAGGCCGCCCGCCAATTCGCCACCCGCAAGCTGGGCGTGCCCATTTTGCTGGGGGACCGCAGCCAGATCAAGGAGACGGCCGCGCGCCTCGACTTGCGCATGGACGGCATCCGCGTGATCGAGCCGGCCCGCAGCGAGGAGATCGAAAAGTTCGTGCCGCTGTTCCAAGGCCTGCGCCGCTTCAGCGGCCTGCGCGACAAGGAAGCGCGCGACTATCTCGCCGACACCAACTATTTCGCCGCCATGATGCTCGCCACCGGCGGGGCCGACGCGGCCGTCTCGGGCGCGACCCGCACGGCATCCAGCGCCATCCGCCCCTTCCTGCAGATCCTGCCGCGCATCGAGGGCGTCGACACCATTTCCTCCATCAATATTCTGGACACGGGCAACCCAGCCCTCGGCACGGACGGCATTTTGTTCCTCGCCGACTGCGGCGTCATCCCCGAGCCGACGCAGGACCAGCTGGCCGACATCGCGGTCAACACCGCCAGCATCGCCCAGCACCTGACGAACGTCACCCCGCACGTGGCGATGCTCTCGTACACGACCAAGAGCGCGTCTTCCAAAAACGCCTCCGTCAACAAGATGAAGGCCGCCACCGCGCTCGCGCAGGCCAAGGCCACCCAGCGCATGCTGGAAGCCTCCTTCGACGGCGAGTTGCAGGTCGACGCCGCCCTCGACCCCTCGACGGCCGCCACCAAAAAGGTGGACAGCTCCGTCGCCGGCCACGCCAACGTCCTCGTTTTCCCGGACCTCAACAGCGGCAACATCGCGTTAAAACTCGCGCAATTGGTTTCCGGCACGCGCAGCTACGGCCAGATCCTGACGGGGTTCGCCAAGCCCGTCGCGGAAATCAGCCGCGGCTCCAGCGCGCACGACATTTTCGGCACGGTCGTGATCGTCGCGGCGCAGGCCGTCGACCGCAACTATCTGTTCCCCGTCGTCGATCCCGAAACCGGGCAGCCCGCGGAACTCTAGCCTTATCCTATGCCAGACCTTCCCCATCCGGATTCGCCCTTCGGAACGGACGCTTCCGGTCTGCTCACGGCCCCGCTCAACGGGGCCACCCGCCGCATCTTCGTCGCCGCCACGCGGATGAACGACGGCAAGACGACCACCTGCCTCGGCCTGTTCAACGCCCTGCGCGAGATCACGTCGAACGTGGGGTTCATCAAGCCGATCGGCCAGCGTTTCGTCGAGGTGCAGGGCGAAAAGATCGACGAGGACTCCGTGCTGTTCAGCAGCGTCTTCAACACGGAGGTGCCGATGCTGGCGATGAGCCCCGTGGCCGTCGACTCCACGTTCACCCGCCGCTACCTCGCGGATCCCGACGGGCAAAAGCCCATTTTGGTCGACAAGATCTGCCGCGCCTTCGACCGCGCGGCGTTTCTCAAAGACTACATCATCATCGAGGGCACGGGCCACGCGGGCGTGGGTTCGGTGTTCGACCTTTCCAACGCCTCGGTGGCGAAGCTGCTGGGAGCCAAGGTCATCATCGTCACCCGCGGCGGCATCGGCCGGCCGGTCGACGAGATCGCGCTGAACAAGGCGCTCTTCGACCAAGCGGGGGTCGAAGTCATCGGGGCGATCCTCAACAAAGTCCTGCCGGAAAAGCGCGACGAGATCATCGAACACGCGGGCAAGGGGCTGGCGCGCCTAGGAGTGCCCCTTCTGGGCGTCATGCCCGTGCAAAACCGTTTGTCGGCCCCCAACCTTTCCCAAATCGTCAAGGAAATCGGCGGGCGCTGGCTCAACGGCAAGGAAAACGGCGAGCACGAGCGCATCCTCAACGTCGAAATCGGGGCCATGACGGCGAAAAACGTCGTGGACTACATCAAGCCGAGCACCCTCATCATCACCCCGGGCGACCGCGACGACATTATTTTCGCCGTGCTCGCCGCCTCGAAGACGATGGGGGAAAACGCCGCCTCCGCGCTGTTGCTGACCAACAACATTTTGCCCCACCCCAAGCTGTTGGAGCTGCTGCACCAGACGAACATCCCCGTCGTCATATCCGACAAGGAGAGCTACGCCACGGCCTCCAAGATCAACCGCATGACGGTCAAGACCCAGCCGCAGGACACCGACAAAATCCCCATCATCCGCGATTTGATCAAGGAAAACGTCGATTTGCTGCGCATCCGTAGCGCTTTCAGCGCCTCGGCCCCCGCCCCCTCGGAGGCGCCCGCGAAAAAATAGACGTTTTTAACATTGCCCGCCGCCTAAAAAGCCACTGGAATATCCCTGTATTCGCGCACGCGAACTTTCTTCGTTTTTGCAACACACGCTAGATTCCCTGATCCATGAAATCCCTGCTTAAAATTGGCGCCCTGCTCTCCCTCGCGGCCTTGGTGTTCACCGGCTGCGGCCCGAAAATCAAGCCGCCCACACCCGGCGACACGCTCGGACCCAAAGGTGCCAACTCAAACTGGAGCGACGGCACCAACGTCGGCGACATGGGCACGGGGCTCGACGCGCGCGGCGGCGGCCTTTCCGCCGACATGATCGAGCGCATCAAGAACGGCAACATCAATCCCGCCGACATCATGGCCACGGTCTATTTCGACTTCGACCAGTACGGCGTGCGCGGTTCCGAGCGCGGCAAGCTTTCCAACACGGCCTCCAGCCTGCAGGGTTCTGGCATCGCGGTGGTGGCCGTCGGCTACACCGACTGGTACGGCACGGAGCAGTACAACTTGGCCCTTGCCGAGCGCCGCTCGCAGGCCGTCAAGAGCTACCTCGAGGGCCTCGGCATCTCCGCCAGCCGCGTCGAGATTCTCTCGATGGGCAAACTGCAGGCGACCCCGAACGTCGACAAGCAGTCCCCCGAGGCGCAGCACGACCGCCGCGTGGACCTCATCAAGATGAGCGGCTCTGCCGGCTCCTCCACGATGACCGAGCTTTAATCAAAATAAAGTTCCGCAAAAAAATCCCCGCGATTAACTCGCGGGGATTTTTTTTGCGCCCGTATTTAGGCCTTCGCCAACCCGTGCAGGAAATCGTAAAACATCCCTTCTCCCCGCCGCGCCATTTCCAAATGGAAACTCTCGTTGGGCGCGTGCAGTCCGTCCTCCGGCATGAAGAGCCCCACCATCAGCGAATCCAGCCCCGTGTAGCGCTTGATGTCGCCGATCACTGGCACGCTACCGCCTTCGCGCAGGCAAAGGGGCGGCTTGCCAAAGTGCGTCTGCACGGACTTTTCGATCGCGCCAAACGCGCGGGAAAGCACGGGGTTTTGCGCCGGGTCGGAATTGCTTTTGCCGGGTGGTTGAATCAAATAAGCGGAAGAAGATTGCCCGCGCACGATCTCAAGGCGCACGCCCCGCGGGCAACGTTCCCGCAACGCCTGCTCGATGGCGTCGCGCACTTTTTCCGGATCCTGCCGCGTGACGAGGCGGCAGGTGATCTTGGCGAATGCCTCCGAGGGAATAACGGTCTTGCTCCCCTCGCCCTGATAGCCGCCGCCGATGCCGTTAAATTCCAGCGTCGGCCCGAACCGCAGAGATTCCAGCGGCGAGAGCCCCGGCGCGCAGTGGAACGCGCTCACGCCCACCATCTTTTGATAAGCCTTTTCTGTCAGCGGAAATTTTTTGAGCTCGTCGCGCTCCCATTGGGCGGGCTGCTCCACGCCGTCGTAAAAACCGGGCACGTTCACCGAGCCGTCGGGGTTGTGCAACGACGCGCACAATTCGCACAGCGCCTGAATCGGATTGTAAATGCACCCGCCGTGCAAGCCGGAGTGCAAATCGCCCGAAGGCCCCGTCATGCGAAGCTCCATCCCCAAAATGCCGCGCAAAGAAGTCGTGACGACAATCTGGTCGAGACTCGGGCTGCCCGTGTCGGCCAACAGCACAAAATCCGCGCCGTCCGTCAGTTCTTTTCCCTTTTCTTTCAACAGCGCGGAAAGGATGTTGCTGCCCGTTTCCTCCTCGCCTTCCAAAATAAACGTCATGCGCAACGGCAGATCGGGATAATCCCTCAAAAGCCGCTCCAGCGCGCAATACAGGGCCACCTGCGGCCCCTTGTTGTCGGCGGTGCCGCGCCCGTAAATACGGTCGCCCTTCACCGTCGCCTCAAAGGGAGGCGTGTCCCATTTTTCGAGCGGATCGGGCGGCTGCACGTCATAGTGGCCGTACAGTACGACATGCGGCCATTGCTGTTCCCCGCGCGTGGCGAAAACGACCGGATGCCCGCCTTTTTCCTCCCCGAGCACCCGAACCTCAAACCCGAGTTTTTTGAGCAACTCGGACAAAAAAGCCCGCGTCTTTTCCATCTGCGCCACATAGGCACCGTCCGCCGAAACGCTCGCGTGCCGGACATACTCGGTCAATGTTTTTACAAAGTCCATCGTGCCCTCATTCTGGCAAAGACTTCCCTGATTGAACAGCCCGGAATAATCCGCGATCAATCCCTCAAAAATCCCCACAAAAAAAACGCCTCCCAAACGGGAGGCGTTTTCGCGCGTTTAACAAACGCTTACTTGCGGCGGCGGGAAACCGCCACCAAAGCGAGCAGCCCGATCATGGAAGCCATCATCGCAGGCTCCGGAACCGTGGAGAAGCTCGCGGCGTACTCCGAAAAGCTGTTCACCGAGAAGCCGATCGACTCGCCGTCGTACCACAGGTCGTCCGCCGAGTAGAGTTTCCAATCCTCGCCCGTGGAGCGGTGCCAGATCGACAGCATATCCACGTCATACCCGGCCCCCACGATAAAGGAGAGCATCACGCGGGAGTTTTCAGCCTGCGTGTAATCGACCCCGAAGGACCACGCCGTGACAATCTCCGCCGTGGGCGACGCCTTTTTGATCGTGATGTCCAAGTCGGAAACGCTCGCCTCGCTGGAAGCCTTCACGCTGTTGACCACGAAGCGCTCGCCCTCGGCCACTTCGAAAGCCATGAACACGGCCTCGTCCCCCGCCGTCTCGCCGCCGGAAACCAACACGCGGTCATTGCCCGAGACGGTGACGGTTGTCTCAAAGTCTCCCGCGATCTTGCGCTCAAGCGCGCCCGCCGTAAAGGTGTTGCCCGAGTAGGTGCCGCCGTAGGCCAGAACAGTGCCCGTCAACGCGACTTCGGAGGCCGCCACGCGATACCCGCCCGCGTTCAGATCCTTCTTCGCGACTAGCGCAATCGTGCCCGCGTTCGTCAGCGCAAGCGAGGAGCCGCCCAGCACGTCCGCGCCGTTGATCTGCAGCGAGAGCGTCGAGCCCTTAGCCACATTGATCTTGGTCGCGCCCAAACCGTTCGTCAAATTGGCGGTGCCCGCGTTCACATTCAATGTGCCCGCATACTGCTGCATCGAGGCGTTCACGTTCAGCGCGCCCGCGCCCGTCTTGTTGATGACGGCGGCGGTCGCGCCCGTGACAACATTGTCGGCCGTGCCGACCGTCACCTTGGCATCCTTGGCGACGGATATCCCCAGCGTTCCCTTGACCTCAAGGTCGGCGCTGTGCGCCCAAGTGCCGCCGGAGGCCACCGCGATATTGGCAACGCCAACGCCGCTGACAAGCTTCGCGTTGGAATTCCAAATACCGCCGTTTTCGACGTTGATCTGGCCATTGCCGTTGGCGGCCGAGCCGATGTTAATATAACCGCCGCTGGTCTCCCACACGCCGCCGCTTTTGACGTTCACCGTGCCCGCGCCCTCGCGCCCGACCGTCATGGAGGCGGAGCTGCTCAAGCCGTAATAATCGTGATTCCACTGTCCGGAAACATTCACAATCCCCGAGCCGCCGGCGTAAACACCGATCAGGACATTTTGTTCGGAATCCCACACGCCGCCCTTGTTCACGTTGACGACGCCGTGTGCTCTGGCATCGCCGACCCCGAGGTAAACGTAACCCCGCTCGGATTTCAAAAGTCCGCCGTCGTTGATATTGACGGTGCCGTTCCCGTAAGTCCCAATATCGCAGCGCCCCGCCTCAAAATTCCAAGTGCCGCCGTTGTTGATATTGACGATGCCTTCGGCGTCGTGTCCGACTTCGATCCAGCTGCCGGTCTTTGCATTGAAGCTGCCGCCGGTGCTTATCTCAAGCGTGCCCAGGGCGTCCGGATTTTTATTCTGGTTTCCGCCGATATACAGATATGCCTCCGTGTTGGCTGTGCCGCCCAAATTAAATTGGCCGTTGTTCAAAATGCTCACAAGGCCGTTGTTTCCGTCGCCAATCCAGAAATAATTTCGGATCGTACCCGTTTTTACTGTCTGGTTAAAAGTCGCTCCATCCACCGTCAATGTCGCCGATGTGCCAAGGCCGTCAACCCCGTTATTATTCGAACCGAGGTAAATCTTCCCACTGGTGTTATTGACAACCGCGCCGGTGTCGACGACGACCCGCGCCGTCTCGCCCATGGTCGAACCCAATGTCGCCATGTTGGCCTCGAGATTAAACAAGGAGCCGCTTTGCACGTAAAGCGCGCTGCTACCCGCGAGCTTAAAATCGCCCGAATGCGACCACGAGGCCCCATTGGCCAACGTGAGCGTGGCACCGGAGACGCTCTCGCCGTCGCCACTGCCTATTGCCACCGTATTGGTGGTGCTCCACTCGGGAGAACCCGCTGGCGGCGTAGGTTCAACAGGACCGGTATACGATATTTGAGCATAACCGACCGCCGCGCAAAGCAGCAGCCCGATCAAAACAGGCAGGGTTCTTTTCTTGGTCATTGGGTATGTAGTAGTGTGTTTTGGAGAATATCGATTTCCCTCGGGGAAAACCGGACATTGCGTGGAAACTTACTACTAATATTTTTATTTGCAAGAAACCCACGTGTTTTTTTTAAAAAAACACGGAAAATTGATAATTTTTTGCGTAAAAACGCGTAAAACGGGCTCCTGTATCCCTCTGTCAATCGCGACGATCGCGCGTTTTCATGCAAAAAACAACCGCCGCCGCCACGGCCCCGAGCGAATCCATCAGCATGTCCTTCTGCGCGTCCCAGATATCGCCCTGCGAGCCCAAAAACAACGCGCCCGTCTCGCCGCCGTCGATTTCGGCATACGCCCATTCGACCAGCTCCCAAAAATTCGCCAGCGCCATGATCGCGATCACGCTGAAAAAAGCCGCCGTCCTCACCGTGTTGACGACGCGCTTCCCGTACACATACTCCGCCACCAAATACGCGCCCAGCCCCACCGAAAAATGCGCCACGCGGTCAAAGTGGTTGCGGGAAGCGCCAAAGAATTCCGTCACCCATTCAAACGGCACGCGCTCAAAGGAGTAATGGGCCCCCAAAATCTGCAAGATCAGCCACCACGCAAGCACGGTGTAGCTGATTATCGAAAACTTGAAATTGCGCGCCAGAAAAACAAACAACGCCAGCGGCACGATCGCCGTCACGATCTCCACCGTCCAAATCCCCCGCTCATAAGGCGCGATGCCCGACCACACGAACAACACCGCAAGCACCAGCGTCAACACCAGCCCCCATTTGTTTTTCCAAAAAATATCGAAATTACCGGAGGCGTCAGGTTTGTTTTCCATAAATTGCCCTATATCCCATCCAAAAATCGGGCGCTCTTCAAGCCATATAGGTTTCCCTGTCCTGCTATTTCACCGCTCCAAACGCGGCGAAACAGGAGTTTTTATGCAATATCTCAACCTGTCGGAACCCCACCCTGCGCAGGAGGTCGAGCTGGTAAGTAACAGGCCGCGGCGAATCCTCTTTTTCGATATACGCGAACACCTTTTCGCGGTACGCCTCGCCGCCGAGCTGGGCAAG
>JAVBTG010000203.1:0-3427 GCA_031556275.1 Opitutales bacterium | reverse complement strand
CAGAAATCGTCTTTTAGGGGGTTTATCAGCGAAATAAGGGTTTTTTTCATAAGAGACAGTGAGTGTTGTTTTGTTGTTGTGGGGCCGGTTGCCCGGCCTTGCGTCAAAAACTAGCCACTTTTTCCCGCAAACGCAAGTCCGCAGGCGCATTTTTTCGACCCGAATTTATACGTCTATCCCTTTAAAACACGCAAACTCAACGTGATCAAACAACCACAATTCAAGCAATTTAAAGCCCCAACTTAACCCCCACGCTCGCGCCGATAAACTGGTCATGGTCGCGCTGCGGGTTGGCCGAAGTGTCCTGATTGCCCGCGAAAAAGCCCTCCACAAAGATCTGCACCCACTTGTTCAGCTGGTAGGTGACCGTCAGGTTAGCCCCGTAATAAAACCCGTCCGCGCGAAAAAACACATTCTGCGTCGCCCCCGTGTCCCCGTAGGGGCGACTGGCGGTCTGGTAGCCCGCGTAAATCTTCGGCGTCGTGGAAAGTCCCTCGATGCCGGTCAGCTCCGCCAGATCCCACACATGATACAGCGTGAGCTCGATCGTGTGCTTGTCCGTGTTCCAGTCGTAGTAGTAATAGAGAGAAGGGTTGATATGGATGCCCTCAAACAACTCGGCGGTGGCGCCCCACAGCCCGATGTAGCTTTCGTTGGAACGGTTCAGCCCGCGCAAAAAACCTATGCCCCCGGCATCCGCCGACCCGTTCGCGTTCCCCTCGGGGTACCAGTAATAAATCTGCCCGAAGTCGATATGCAGCTGCTTGAACAGCGGGATGGCGTAACCAACATGCCCGGTCATCTCATTCGACTGCCCCGCGTCGGCCAGCGGCTGATTCGTCCACATCCCGATATACACGTTGCCCTGATAAAAAGGATAGCCGATCTCCACGGCCCCCTGAAATGCGCCGGATGTCTGCCGATAACCGCGAAACACATATTCCGATGCGTACTCAAATGTTCCCGTTACCGAAATATCATTCCACGCCTCGGGCGCGGGCCCCCCCCGCAGGGGCAGGGCCGCGGCGAGCAGGCATAGAAGGATATAAAAATGTCTCATAAAACGCACTGTCAGGTTATTTTCACCGGAAAGGATTGGCAAGTTGATAGTAAACGCCTTCCCCGTTTGCGCCCACCCGCACTCGATGCTATGTTGGAGGCCATGAACCAACTCGACCAACTCAAGCAATGGACAACGGTGGTGGCGGACACCGGCGACTTCGCCGGCATCAAAACGTATGCCCCGCAAGACGCCACGACCAACCCGAGCCTCATCTACAAGGCCGTGCAGCAGCCCGAGTACGCGGGGCTGCTCGACAACGCGCTAACCATCGGCAAATCGGGCGGGGTGGCAGCCGTCATGGACGAGCTGCTCGTGCTGTTTGGCCGCGAGATTTTAAACATCGTCCCCGGGCGCGTCTCGACGGAAGTCGACGCCCGCCTTTCCTTCGACACCGCCGCCACCGCCGAAAAAGCCCGCGCCGTCATCGCCCTGTATGAAAAGGGTGGCGTCAGCCGCGATCGCGTGCTCATCAAAATCGCATCCACATGGGAAGGCATCCGCGCGGCCGCGCAGTTGGAGAAAGAGGGGATTCATTGCAACCTGACGCTGCTGTTCTCGCTCGCCCAGGCGATCGCCTGCGCCGAGGCGGGTGTGCAGCTCATTTCGCCCTTCGTCGGCCGCATCTACGACTGGCACAAGGCCAAGAACAACACCGATTACACAGGCGAGGACGACCCGGGCGTGCAGTCCGTCCGCCGCATCTACAACTATTACAAAAAATTCGGCTACCAAACCGAGGTGATGGGCGCGAGCTTCCGCAACACCAACCAGATCATCCAACTGGCGGGCTGCGACTTGCTGACCATCAGCCCGTCTTTGCTGGCCAACCTGCAATCCACATCCGAGCCCGCGCTCGTTCGCAAGCTCGACGTGGAAGAGGCCAAACGCTCCGACATTGAAAAAACCCCGCTCGACGAAAAATCCTTCCGCTGGCTCCACAACACCGACGCCATGGCCGTCGAAAAAACCTCCGAAGGCATCCGCCTGTTCGCCGCCGACATCGAAAAGCTCGAGGCGATCATCCGCAAACGACTATCTTAACAAGCCGACAAAAAAGCCGTCCTCTGAAAAGGACGGCTTTTTCGTGTGGCACAACACGCACCTACTCGCTGCGCACGGACGCCTTTTTGATGTACTGTTTTTCGACGGGGCGGTCCATCATGCCCTTCTTGCAGTTCTCGATCTTTTCGATCGCGTCGTAGCCCTTGACGACCTCGCCGAAAATCGTGTGGTGGTTGGTGAGCCACGGCGTGGGCGCGGTCGTGATGAAGAACTGGCTGCCGTTGGTGTTCGGCCCGGCGTTCGCCATCGCGAGCAACCCCTTGCGGTCGAAGGTGAGCGAGGAATCAAACTCGTCCGCGAACTTGCCGCCCCACAGCGACTCGCCGCCGCAGCCCGAACCGGTCGGGTCGCCGCCTTGGATCATGAAGTCCGAGATCACGCGGTGGAAAATTAGGCCGTCGTAGTAGCCCTTCTTGATGAGCCCCGTGAAGTTCTCGCAGGTCTTGGGAGCCTGCTTGTCGAACAGCTTGATTTCGACGGTGCCTTGGTTGGTTTCGAGCGTGACGATGTCGGACATGGCGGTTTTGTGTTGGATATGAGGATTGAGGAAATCAGGCGTTCGCCGGGGTCGGGTCGCCGTTTTCGGCGGGCATTTCCGGATGGTCGGCCGGGGTGGCGCAGGGGCGGGCGGCGGTCAGCTCGCTCAATTTCTTGTAAAGCAACCGGCTGACCCACGCGTCGGTCGCGGCGTAGAGAATCTGCGCGTGGGTGAGGTGGGGCCGCGCCCAGTTTGTCACCTGCGAGCTTTTGGAAATGCGCACGCCGAGCAAGATCGCGCAGAGGCTGCGCAGCCCCGTCTGCGTGATGCCGGCCCTTTGCGACACGTCCCCGATCTCCACGAACCCGGCGTCCTGAAAATCGTGCAGGGCCTGCAGTTTGCGCACGTCGTCGCGCACGGCCACGCAGGCCTTTAAAATATTGGCGTCGCACAATATCCGGTCGAGCGGCGAAAGGTCTTGGAGATGCGGCAGGTGGAAAAGGTAAACGCCTTGGCTCCCCGCCATCTGGACGAGGGAGACAGGGTAGTTCGTCCCGCGCTGGAAGGAGGGCCGCGTCTCGGTGTCGAAGCCGATGAGGGTTTCCTGCGCCAAATCCTCGACGGCGAGCGCCAGCTCCTCTTGCGTGCGCACGATATAGATGGGCCCGTCATAACGCCCCAGCGGCAGTTGGTTGACGAAGTCCTTGGTGACGCAGGACGGATAGGCCGACTCGGCCCCATGGGATGACTCACTCGACATGACAAAAATAAAAAACTACTCCCATCATGCCCTTTTTATGTATCACTGGCAAGCGCGAAGCCCG
>JAVBTG010000200.1:0-6639 GCA_031556275.1 Opitutales bacterium | reverse complement strand
CGCCGCCATCGTCGCCCTTGAGGACGGCAAAACGATCGCCTGCATTTACAATTACCGCAGGGAACCCTACGGCATGCGGGTAAAACTCAGCGCGGACAACGGGAAGACGTGGACGAAGCCCTACGCCCTGCGCGAGGACGCGCTAAACTGGGATATCGGCTATCCCCGCGCGTTTTTGCTGCCCGACGGCAAGGTTTTTGCCGCCTACTACTACGCCCGCCCCGACGAGCGGCAACAGCATATCGCCACCACGATTTGGAAGCCGTCGGCCGAACAGATCGCGGACGCGGCCAATGCGGCGACGCAGGGCAAAACCGCCACAAAATGACTTAATTCAGGAGAGAGTGCCCAAAGCGGGGCTTGCGCAGAAAAAGCGTTTTTTCGAAGAATATTCTTGCATTCGACGCAACTCAGAGGTAAAAAAGTGACACTCCAATAAAGTTCTTTGTGCTTGCGCAAATTTTGCGCAAACGTGTGCGCTCTCTAATAAAACAATCCCTAATTACCTCGTAATCACTATGAAACACCCCATTCAGCGGATCTCGCTAGCCGCAATCAGCCTGGCGGCGGCATTAACTAGCCTCTACGCCACGACCTACACCGTCAGCGACCCCAACACGAACTGGGCCGACGCGTTCGGCGGGGCGATCCCCACTGCGGCCGACACGATCTATGTGGATGCGCCCGGAAGCGTTTACATGGGTGACGGAGCCACATACAACGCCGATATTATCCGCTTCCAAAAGGGCGGTACCTCGGGCATCACTATTACCAACGGCAGCAGGCTCGTATTGGCCGGCACCAACGTTACCGCTTACGGCAGCGGTAGCACCATCGGCAAGGTCGCCTCCGATAATGTCTCCGTCGTGGTGAACGGCGGGTGGCTCACCTTTGGGCCCTACCTGACCCAAGAAAATGGGACGCTCACCTTCAACGCGACCAACAGCACGATTGCCGGCACAAACTTCCTGGTCGGCTACCGCGGCGGTAACGCCACCTTCGTGCAAGACGGGGGCAGCTTCAACGTCACTAATTTCTTTGCCGGCTGGGTCGGAAGCACGAATATCACAGTCAAAAACAATGCCGTTTTCAACGTCTCCGGCACGATGACGCTCAGCGCCGCGACGACCAACGGCAACAGCATAATGAACATCAACAATTCGGGCACGAACTTGATAAATAATTTCTATGTGGGTTCCGGCGGCGGCGGCGACTTCGAAAGCGGCAACGGCACGTTTACCCTGCAAAACGGCAAACTCACAGGAACCACCATGGCCGTGGGCGACAGCGGCACCGGCTTCGCCGACATTCAGGCCGGGGAATTGGCCTACACTAACATTAACGTCGGACAAAGCCGCACCTTTTCCAGCGGCGCAAACGGCAGGAGCGGTGATGGCAGCATGTCGCTCGGCGCCGGGGTCAAGGTGACGACCACCAATTTCAGGGTCGGGTACAACACCCTGTCCACCAGCACGACTAAAATCATAGCCACGTCGGTTTCCCAAGGGACCGTGTATATCAACGGGGCGAATGTGTCCACCAATCTCTTTGCCATAGGCACGGGCTTGGCCACAAAAGGGGTGGCTAAGGGCACCGTCGAGATGTCTTCAGGCACGCTAAACGTTGCGGGGAACATGCAAGTTTCCGCCAACATCGCCAACGTCGAAACCTATGGGCGATTCCTTCAAACGGGCGGCGATGTCACGGTGGTTGCCGGCGTCTATCTCGCACCCAACAATGCCACGACCCAAACGACGAACGGCGTCATACAGCTTTCTGGAGGCACCTTCACCTCGGAATCCTTCTTTAATATTGGCTCCAGCCAAACTGCCGACAACGCCGGCACCGTCAAAAATGCCCACCTGATTGTCGACGGCAGCAAGCTGACGACCCTTACCCTAAATGTACTGCGTTTGGGAGTGCTTGAATTCGGACTGAACAGCGACTTTAAGTCCATCTCGGTGACAGGGGCCACCAACGGGCTCAATCTCGGTACCGGCAGCACCATCACGCTCGACTTCACCGGCCACACAATGCTGGCTTTTGAAGAGATTCTGCTGGTGGACGCCGCTTCCATTCACGCAAACACAACCGCGTGGCTGGCCGCGAACAGCGCGACGATCGTCGGGCTGGACGAGGATTTGTACTCTGTCTTGCTCAGCCTCAAGGACGGCGGCGCCGGCAAACAGCTGATCGCCACGGTGACGGCCGTCCCCGAAGCCTCCAGCGCCGCCTTGGTGCTCGGTTTGGCCGGGTTGATCGCCATTATCCGCCGCAGAAAGTAACCTTCATGGAACAAAAGAGCTCGTTCGGCATCCAAAGACATGCGCGAACGAGCTCTTTTTTCCAACATCAAACACCATCGGTTCCCACGGTTTAAAATTTCCCAGGGATGCTTCATGGACATTCATCTTTAACCGGCACTTTGTTTCGTTTTTTAGGCCCAAAAGCGCAAACGAGTGCGCCATTATTTCACAGCACATGAAAACCGCAAGCCCGACCACACGCCAAACACAGCGCCCTCCCCTTTCGCGGCGCGGATTCACGTTGATTGAATTGCTGTCGGTCATCGCCATCGTCGCGATTTTGGCTGCCGTTCTTATCCCCGTGATAGGGAACGTCCGGGGCAAGGCCGAAGTCTCCATTTGCGCCGCCAACCTGCGCACGGTGTACGGGGGCTACCGGCTTTACGCCAGCGAGCGCGACGACAGGATCATCCCCTGCGACCGTTACCGCGACGCGAACGACGTCAACAACTGGCCGAACGACCACAAGCTGAACTGGATTCACGCAATCGTCAAATACGGCTACCTCGGCATGCCCGACCGGATCGCGGACCAGGCCCTGGACATTTACAACAAATACACGCGCCTGTGCTTCTTTTACACCGTGCTGGGCTGCCCCACGGCGCAGAATTACCGATTGGCGACCGAAGGGGACACCGACGACAACGGCAAGCCTATCCCTTGCACAGAAACCGGATGGATCACCTACGTCGCAAACGATCCGTTGACGAACCTGAACCGCAATCTGAACAACCGGATGGGCCGTTATTTCCACCAGCTGGAGAATCCCACCAAAACATTGTTCATGGGTGAAAAAGACCTGGGCCCCCCGAGGGCAACCGCCTATTACGTCATGGATTCGGGGACATGCAAACCCATCGCCATCCACGATGACCGGTGCAACATGCTCTACGCCGACGGGCACGTCGAGTTGATCAACCCAAAAGACACAAAATTTGTCCCGACGAACACCTCCGACAGGGCATGGAAGCTCGCGTGGTTGGGATCCTCCGAAGGCGATTAGACCTTCGGAATCGAGCAACGCGCCGTCTTTGCCCGCCGAAGGGCGCTTTCTTCAACGCCGGGGATAAAAGCACGCCGGAAAAACCACCATATGCCGACGGCATGGCCGCGCGTCACCGACACGGCGGGAACAGGATTCAACTTGATTCCGGACAGCCCGCCGGATTAAGGTTCGGGCGCCATGAAACACCTCATTTTCAATGTGATTTGGGCGACGTTTTTGTCGTGGACGCTTGCGCTGTCCGGGCAGGGGGCGACGCCCGCCGCCGAACCCAACGGGACGCCGGACTTCGCATATGTGGGGTTCGAAGATTATCGCTCCAAAGATCCCGGACGGGGAATCGCGTACCGGTTCAAGGGGATTACGGGGGAAATTGACGAACACCACTACAGCGCCGGGCGCAAAAACTGGCCCGAGGGCGTGGCCGACATGGATATTAACCGGCACTTTAAAAGCAATGTGGCCGAGATTTTCAAGGCGCGGGACGCCGAAGGATGGAAGGCGGTTGACCAGCTCGGCCTGCGGACGGAAGATATTGCCGGAAAGCGCGTGCTGCATGCGTGGTTTAGGATAACCAACAAGGAGGGAAAACAAATCCAGCGCCACTTGTACCTGACCGCGCTCAACGGCGAGCTGGTGAAGTTTCGCGCGTCGCTATGGGAGCCTGTCACCCAACGGACGGTGGAAGACATGGAGGATTTTGTGAAACTGCGGGTCGGCGAATGCGCGGCGGCGGGCAAGCCGGTTGCGCCCTGAGCCTGCTTGAGACGCGCAAAAAAGCCCCGAACACATCGGGGCTTTTTTCAGGGAATAAAACCGCCTTTAGGCGTTCGCCTGTTTGCTCGGGAGGATGCACATGACAAACGGGACAATGCCCAAACCGATCGCCCCCAGCAACAACCACCACGGCGAGAGGCCTGCGTCGCGCAGACGGCGGGCCGAAACGCCCAAGGACGGCAACAATGTCGCGAGCCAGTAGACAGGGACAAGCATGCATGTCCCCAAAAGACCGTCGACAAAGGCCAGAACAAATATCACCACGCAACTGACTGCCGTGTATTTCCAGAATTCGACGCGGTTTGCGGCGCCTTCGAAGGCCACATAGCGTTTGAGCACACTGACGTAGGTGTTGATCCAGTCCATGGTGTTTTATTGAGAGGGATATGGTTAGTTACGGATTGTCCGCGATTGATTTTCTATCTTTTTTCAGGAAAAAGCAAGCGCGGCCTTTCAGGGCAAGGGGCGGCTTATTTTGCCGTGTGCCCGTAGGCTTGCGCGCCGTTCCACGCGGACTCCAACTCGTGGACGGCCCCGCTCAAGAGACGGGCTTGCCCGCCTTCGGCGCGGATTTCCACAGAGGGCGCGACCGTGTAGGGATTTTCCGAGCCGCTGCTGATGAACACAGCCCCGCCGTTGCCGAATGTCTCCTGCAAGCAAATGTCGTTGAGCACGCGCAGCTTGATCGTCCCCTGCATCGGCGCCATGGGGGCCTCGTAGGGGCCGCTGCGCAGCGTCTGTTTGGCGACATCGTAGACGATGTCGCGGCCTGCCATGCGCACTATGATTTTTTGCGCGTCGCCGAGTTGGATGACGACTTCGGTGTCGAGCAGTTGGGTGGTGGTTTCGATGGAAAGCGGGGACGCGGGGGTAATGGGTTTTTCGGCAAGGGGAATTTTTCGCACGCGCAGAGTGTCCAATTCTTTCACCGGCTCGGCGAACAGGCGGACGCCGTCCGGCGCCGTGCGCAGGCTCATTTCCGTCGGGATCGAGGCGCGCATGTTGAAGCGCATGTCTTTGGACGCGAATTTCGACCAGCCAATCTGCACGACGCGACCGTCGGGGACGTTGTTAAAAGCCTGCGCGGCGTAATAGTGACCGAAGAAGATTTTTTTCTTCTCGGTGCCGTCCGGAGTGAAGATGCGGCCGTCGAAGTCGCCGATCAGGTATTCGGCGTTGCCGCCGAAGATCACCCACTTGTACTTGCCTTTGTCGCCGTCGACCGGCAGGCGGTAAAGCTCGGCGCATTCGTAAAAACCGGGGAGCACGCAGGTCGTCTCCCATGTCTTGAGATCGGCGGACGTGTAGATCGCGAGCGACTTTTCGCCCTTGAGTTTGCTGTAGGCGATAATGACCCAGTGCCCCTTCCCTGTGTTGTCGGGGTCGTACCAGAAAATTTTGGGATCGCGGCCGTCGCCTTCGGGGTGTTTCCAGACGGGGTTGCCCGCGTACGGCTCGAACGTGTGGCCGCCGTCGTTGCTGTAAAAAAGCGACTCGCCGCGCGCGCCCAGATCCGTGAGGGCCACGACCACCGGCGGTTTAGTGTCTCTGCCGAAGCCCGTCGTGTTTTTGATGTCAATGGCGCCGCTTCCCGAAAAAGCTGGGCCTCCCGCTTGCGTCCACGGGCGGATCGCGATCGGGAGCTGGTTCCAGTGCATCAGGTCTTCCGAAACGGCGTGGCCCCAGTGCATGTTCTCCCACGCCCATCCGTAGGGGTTGTGTTGGAAATACAGGTGCCAGAGTTTGCCGTCGAAAAACAGGCCGTTGATGTCGTTCATCCAACCGACCGCCGGGCTGAAATGGAACTGCGAGCGTTTCGGTTCGCGGTACATGTCCTCGGCGCCTTTGAGTTGGTCGGAAGCGAATATTTGCTCCAGCCCCGCCGGGCCGACGCCGAGCTCGTCGACCTCGATGTCCAACGTCTTGCCCTTGAATTCGCCGACTTCCATCGCGACCCAGAAATCCGGCTTGCCCGAAACGTCCACTTGGATGTTCGAGACGCGCACGGGCTGGCCGTCGAGGCTGACGGTCATGCGTCCTTTGCGGGCGTTGTTGCCGTAGGGGATGCTTAAGTATTCGCCGCTCACTTCGATGGAACGCGTGCGCTCCTCGGCGGGGCGCACGAAGGGCGTGTCGCTCAGGTGAAAATAATCGGCGTCGATGTGGCCCCAGCCTTTCGTGGCATTGTCGAGGACTTCGATCTGGAGGGATTTTCCCTGATAGGGCGTCAGGTCAAACTGCGCGGCTTTGAAAATTTCGGCGTTGTGGCCCGTGGCGGACTGCACGCGTTTGCCGTCGACGTACAAGTTGACGCAGGCGCTGTCGGGCTGGTTGCCGCCAGCGATCAGGAAGCACAGATAATGACGGTCGGCCTTGAATGTGGGTGAGAGCAGACGGCCCGTCAGGCGGTCATTATTCGTTCGGGAGCTGCTGACGAAGTATTTGCCGTGGGTGCCGTCGTTTTTGTGGACGAAGGGGTGGACGGTGGCGGGGGTCGTGCCGAAGGCTTCGCCCACGACCGTCCAGCTGTTGTATGTGCCATCCTCGAAGTCG
>JAVBTG010000011.1:0-8627 GCA_031556275.1 Opitutales bacterium | reverse complement strand
CGCCGCGCTGGTCGTGGTTGTGGCGTTACGCGGCCCGTCTTCGGGCGGCTATGACACGCTTCCGATCGAACAATACGTGAAAACACCACGTTCGTTGGGAGGCAACACCTTTACGCTGGACGGGCGCATCGATACCCAACTGGCTTACAAAAGCGAGATCGGGCGCGTGATCGCCGTGCGTACACAGGACGGCAAGGCGGTGTTGCCGATCATTGTTTTAAAGGAGAAGGCAGCCTCCTTTAACCCTCGAGTGGGGCAACCCTATCGTTTGACGCTGGAAGTCGGCGAAAGCGGAGAACTGTTGCTCGTGGAATCTCAAAAACTCTAAGTCATGAAGCAAAAAATCATTTTCCTTTCCTTTTTGGCCGTTTCCTTTGCGTGGGCCCAAGAAATTCCCGACGCGCCAACCACACCCCCTGCCGGGACCCCGTCAAACAAGACCGTTGCGCCCGCCACGACCAAAGCGACCCCTGCGGCTCCTTCCGACCGATCGGCGTTTTCCCAGAGGGGCGACGCGGGAAATTCGCCTCTATTCAATCTCCCCGGAAATCTACTGCCTCAGGGCGTGCCCGGGAGTGACTCTGCCGCATCGCCCCTGTTCTCCTCCTTGGAATCCCAGATGCAGCTGCTGAGCATGAACGGGAAAATGCTTTCTCCCGAGGAGATTGCGATGTTCCGCGTGCGCTTTGAAAAATACCTCAATATGCCGCCTGCGGATTCAAGCGAGGACTTGGAGTATAACCGGCTCCTGCTTGACATCCGGCAGCGTTTGGTGGGAAAGGGCGGCGGTTCCACGGAACAACGCATTGTGGATGCCTGGCGCATGCTCTATGAAGTTTCCAAATATCCCATCGACGCCAACATGTGCGAGACGCTTGGCGACAAGGTGATTAGTTACTGGCAGACGACCGACAAGATCAGCAAGCTTCTTCTCGAAAACGAGATGCTTGAGGCCGATCGCCGGAGAAAGGAGGCGGCGATCACCTATGTGAAGGGTTCGGATCGCAAGGACTTTTTGGAATTGATGCGCAAAAACAGCGAGGGCGGAGCTGGTTCTCCCCCGACGCGCGACTACGAGGTCGATCCAGTCCAGAAACGGCTGGAAGAGACGCAAAAAAAATTGGACCAAAACAAGGAATACGAAATTACCTCACGGGTCAACCAGCGCCTCGATTTTCAGAGCCTGATCCTTCAATTTTTCGTGCAGCGCCGTTTCTATCACACGCTTATCGCCAATGACTTTTACCGCTATCTTTTTGAGGCGGACGACGACAAGTTGGAAGGCGCCGAAGCCCTCAGAACGCAGGTTTTCGGAAATCTCGACGTGAAGCTGACAACAGCGACGATCGACGCCCTTTCCAAGGAGGCGATCAACGAGGCGACCGAAAGCATGAAGGCCGCGGAATACCTGATTTCCCAGAAGGAAATTCACACGGCCATGCAGCGTCTGATGGCGGGTTTCCTGATCGGCGAATATCTCGCCCCCGTAAAGACTTTTCCGCTGGAGTCAAAGCGTAAGATCCTGGAATACATGCGCGATGTGGAAAAGCTCCAAAACGCGGTGAAAGTGAAGCATGTGGAACGCGCCGAGGAAATTCTGAAGAAAATCGAATCCTATGTTTCTGACTTTGATTCAGGACAGGTGGAGTCGTTCGTTCGCACGTCGCGGCAGCTCAGCGACCTTAGCGTTCAAAAGGCGCTGGTCGCCATGCAGGCGGGCAACCAGGCCGGAATCGAAGAGGCGCTCGCGCAGGCGGTCGAGTATTGGCCGACGAATCCGAAGATCCAGCAGTTCCTGACGACGGTCCTTGGCAAGTCGGACCTCAAGGACATGGCGACGACGGACTTCGATCGCCTGGTAAAGCAAAAGGACTACCGCGCGATTTTCAACGACCGTTTCCGCTTCGCGGCCGCGTTGGCGGCGGACGACCAGCGCAACGCGGAGTTTTTGGAGATCATGAAGCGCATGGAAGTGATCGAGACGGCCCTCTCGCAGGCGCGCGAGCTCTCTCGTTTGGAAAACAATTATGGAGCCTGGGAGGTCTTGGAGAAAGTCTATCGCCTTTACCCGGAGGACATGGACCTGAACCGCATGCGCAGCGATTTCGCGGTCAAGGTTCCAAACTTCGGCCAGGCGATTGCCGAGGCTGAGGCAGCGGTAAGGCAAGGCGACCGTTGGAAGGCGATGATCTGCTACCTGCGAGCGAAGGAAATGTACCCGATGTCGAGTTTTGCCAGCGACGAAATTCCCGTCTGCGCGGAAGCTGTCTTGATTAGGCGAATCCCTATTGGGCAGTAGATTTTATGGGAGGATTGCCAGGCTGCAATCTTGGTTTTTATGGAGTTTTTGCCGTCTCTACAAAAGCCAAAAATGCCGGAGAGGGAGAGGGATTAGATGCGCGTGTTAATCGCACGCTCAGGGGCTCGCCTTCGGCTCACCCCCACTGCCTTCGGTAGTGTCCTTCCGCTCGCCAAAACGCACGCTGCACGAATCCTGGGACGGGTTCAAATCCCTCCCATTGCGAGGGGAGGTTTCGTCGGGACTACAGGCCTTGCGTATAAAATGGCGGAGAGGGAGGGATTCGAACCCTCGGTACCCTTGCGAGTACACAGCATTTCCAATGCTGCGCATTCGACCACTCTGCCACCTCTCCTTTAGTCGAATAAACAGCTATTTACTCACGTTGCCGCGCGCTTGGCAAGTGCGTTTTCTGAAAGCCGACGGCCGCGAGACCGCGCGCCTCACGCCTGCGGGTGCGAAAGCTTCTTCTGTTTCCCCGTGATCCGTTCGATAACAATTTTATACACGGCCGTGCGGTGAAACGAGCGCGCGATCATCGCGTCCACCAAATGCATGTGTTTTGGCGTGTACTTTTCGCACAGCTTGACCAACGCCATGCGCCGCTCGTTTGCGTCTTCCACACAATTGGCGGCGCCGAACACGACGGCCGAGGCGTATTGGGTGGTGAACTCCTCGGGGATAGTGCGCACGTCCGACGCGCACGAGAGGCACACGCGCGGCTGGCGCGCAATGTTGTCGAGCTTTTGACCGGCGGGCGCGCAGTGGAAATAAACAACGTCGCCCACCAGCACGGGCGAAACGGGGACGCCGTAGGGCGTCCCGTCCGCGTTGACGGTGCTCAGCGTGGCGTACAGGCAATTCGCCAAAATGTTTCGGGCGAACTCGGCGTCGCGTTCCCTGTCTTTACGTCTCATAGTCGTTCGCCCCCATATTACGGCCTGCGCTCGACACACGGCAAACGCTTAAAAACACAGCCTTGTTTTCGGGGCGGCTTTTCCATAGCATTCGGGTGTCTTTTTCACCCTTATTGTTCTTATTGTCCCTTATGTCCCGCGCGCTTTTTCTCCCTTTGCTGACAGTCTGCCTCGCCACGCTGCTTTCCGGTTGCGGCCGCGGCGAACCGCCAGCGTTAGCCCCCAAAACGCCCCCCACCGTCCAGGTGGCCAAGCCGCTTGTCAAAAAAATGGAGATTTGGGACGAATACCAGGCGCGCATCGAGGGGCAAAAATCCGTCGAGGTGCGCTCGCGCGTGGCCGGCTATTTGGAGAAAATCCTTTTTAACGACGGTGACTACGTGAAGGCGGGGGATGTCCTCTTCGAGATCGACCCGCGCCCCTTCCAAGCCGACATCGACGCCTGCAAGGCCACGGTCGCCGAGGTCGAGGCCAAGATCACACTGGCCAAAAGCAATTTCCAGCGCGCCCAAGAGCTCTACCAATCCAACGCCGTCTCCAAGGAGGTGCTGGAAACCCGCCGCAGCGAACTGCTCTCCACGCAGGCCATGCTCCTGAGCGCACAGGCGCGCCTGCAGCAGGCGGCGCTGAATCTGGAGTTCACCAAGATCACGGCCCCGATCAGCGGCTATGTGGGCCGCCGCATGATCGACGAGGGCAACCTCGTCAGCGCCGCGACGACCCTGCTCACCACGATCGTCTCGCGCGACATCGTCTACGCCTATTTCGAGGTGAGCGAGCGCGACATCCTGCGCTACGCGGCCTCCGGCCTGTTCAACCATCTGGAAAAAGGAGGGCCCCCCGTGCGCTTAAAACTGATGGACGAAAACGCCCCCTCCCATTTTGGCAAACTCTCCTATCTCGACAACTCCCTGTCGGCCTCGAGCCTCCAGCTGCGCGCGGACATCGCCAACGACAAGGGCCGCCTGTACCCCGGCATGTTCGCCATACTCGGCCTGCGCACGGGCGCGCCCGTCGACTGCGTCCTCGTGCCCGAAGCGGCGGTGGGCACCGACATGGTGGGCCGCTATGTGTACACCTGCGACAAAGACGGCAATGTCTCCTACCAAGCCGTTTCCGTCGGCGAGGTGATCGACGGCCTGCAGGTCGTCACCGAGGGCCTTTCGGGCGATGAAAATGTCATCGTCAGCGGCATGCAGCGCGCCATGCAAAACAAGCAGGTGACGCCGGTGGAGGTCGAGCTCAAATGAAACGCTGGCTCGTCGTTATTTTGTGCGCGGTCGCGCTGGCGGTCGTCGTGTGCTTGTCCTTCGTTTCCGTGAGGGCGGTTTCCTCTTTTTCATTTTTCGAAAAATTCTCAGGGCAATTGTTGGATCAAATGTCCCTCGATCAGGTGAAATTTGCAACATCTCCCGGCGTGGTGGTGCTGTTGACGGGGCAGGATCTTTCGTCGGAAAAATTGAGGGCCGCCTTTGAAACAACGCGTCAAGCCGTGGAGAAGAAACTTGCACCGCGGTGTCTTGGCGTTGAAACCTCTTGGAACGTTCGGCAATCGGATTCGTCGGCGCGAATGGTATTTCGGATTGATGAAAGGGAAGACCTCGACACGGCAGTGTCCGACGCCATCGCGGCCGTCACCGAGATTATGCCGAATTTGCCGCCGTCCGTGCGCGAGACGGGGATCAGGGTGGTGAAACAACCGGGGGCTTCCCCGCAGCCACCGGTCGCCCGATGAAATTCTCCCACTTCTTCATCGACCGCCCGATCTTCGCCTGCGTGATCTCGATCCTGATCACGCTCACGGGGCTCGTGTCCTTCTTCAATCTGCCGGTCGCGCAATACCCCGAGATCGCACCGCCGACGATCTCCGTGCGGGCCTCCTATTCGGGGGCCTCGCCTGAGGTCTTGATGAACACGGTGGCCGCCCCGCTCGAGCAGGAGATCAACGGGGTGGAGCACATGCTCTACATGCAGAGCCAGTGCGGCATGGACGGCTCCGTCTCCATCGACATCGTCTTCGAGACAGGGGCCGACGCCGACACGGCGCAGGTGCTAGTGCAAAACCGCGTCGCGCAGGCCGAGTCGCGCCTGCCCAAGGAGGTGCGCGACTCGGGCGTGCGCGTGCGCAAGCGCTCCCCCGACTTGCTGATGTCCGCCAACGTCATTTCGCCCGACGGCTCGCGCGACAAGCTTTACCTGACCAACTACGCCATCACCCAGATGCAGGACCGCCTCTCGCGCGTGCCCGGGGTGAGCGACCTCGACATCTGGGGCGCCAAGGAATACAGCATGCGCGTCTGGATGGACCCCGACCGCCTGGCGTCGCTGAACCTTTCCCCGATGCAGATCGTGGCCGCGCTGCAGGAGCAAAACAAGCAGGTCGCCGCGGGCAAGCTCAACCAGCCCCCGCTCGACACGGGCGCGGCCTACGAGCTCATCATCAACGCCTTTGGCCGCCTCCAGACGGAGCGGGAATTCGGCGACATCGTGGTGAAGACGATGCCGGACGGCCGCGTCGTCCACCTGCGCGACGTCGCGCGCATCGAACTGGGGGCCTACCAGTACAGCAACGAGTCGTACATCAATGACAAGAGCACGGTGGCGCTGGGTGCCTACCAGCTGCCCGGCACCAACGCCGTGGAAACGATGAAACGCCTGCGCGCCGAGCTGGAGGAGATGAAGAAGGAATTTCCCCCGGGCGTCGACTACGTCATTGGTCAGGACACGACGGAGTACGTCAGCGAGTCGATCCGCAAAGTCTACTCCACGATTTTCGAGGCGGTGATTTTGGTGGTGCTCGTCGTCATGCTGTTTTTGCAAAACTGGCGCGCGGCGCTGATCCCGCTCTTCGCCATCCCCGTTTCGCTGATCGGCACGTTCGCGATGATGTACCTGTGCGGCTTCACGATCAACAACCTGACGCTCTTCGGCCTTGTGCTGGCGATCGGTATTGTCGTCGACGACGCGATCGTCGTCGTCGAAAACGTCGAGCGCAACATGAAGGAGGGGCTGACCGCGAAAGAGGCCACCAAAAAGGCCATGACGCAGGTGCAAGGCGCGCTCATCGCGATCGTCTTGGTGCTCAGCTGCGTGTTCGTGCCGACGGCCTTTTTGGGCGGCATTTCGGGCCAGTTCTATCGGCAGTTCGCCGTGACGATCGCCACCTCCACGATCCTCTCGGGCCTCGTCTCGCTGACGCTGACGCCGGCATTGTGCGCCTTCATGCTCAAGCCCGTCCACGGCGGCAAAGAAAAAGAAAATCTTTTTGCCCGCGTCTTGGGCGCGCCGTTTCGCGGGTTCAACGCGGCCTTCACATGGGTGTCCAAACATTACGGCGCGTTCGTGGCCCGCCTCACGCGCGCGGCCGCGATCGTGGTGCTCATGTACGGCGGCATGCTTTGGCTGACGGCGCACATGTTCGAAGTCACCCCGACGGGCTTCATCCCCAAGCAGGACCAAGGCTTCATCAACGTGTCGATCCAACTGCCCGAAGGGGCCTCGTTCGACCGCACCGACGCCGTCATTCGCAGGGCGGGCCAGATCATCATGGGGGTGGAGGGGGTGCGTTATGCCAACGCCACGACGGGCCGCAACGCCGCCACCGGCATGGCATCGTCCGCGGCGGGCCGCATCACAGTATTCTTCGAAGACCGCGCCCTGCGCGACCGCATGGGCTGGAGCGCCGCGAAAATCCAAGCGCAGATCCGCGAAAAACTCAACCAAGAGATCACCGCGGCCACCGTCAACGTGATGACGCCCGCCCCCGTGCGCGGCATCGGCTCGGGCAGCGATTTCAAGTTCCAAGTACAGGACCGCGCGGGGCTGGGCACGGCCGTGCTCGAGCGCAGCACGCGCGATCTGGCCGCGCGCATCGACGCGCTGCCGTCGGTATCCGAGGCGTTCACCTCCTACAGGGCGTCCTACCCGCAGCTCTACGCCGAGATCGACCGCGAGCGTGCGCAAAAACTCCACGTGCCGCTGGGCTCCATCTTCAACACCTTGCAGTACAATCTCGGCTCGGTCTATGTGAACGATTTTAACATCCTTGGCCGCGTCTACCGCGTCGTCGCGCAGGCCGAGAGCCGCAACCGGCGCGACGAGAAGGACATTTACAAACTGCGCGTGCTCAGCGCCGACGGGCAGAACATCCCGCTGGGCTCGCTCGTGCAGATCCGCCGGGGCGTGGGCCCCGACCGCATGGTGCGCTACAACCTGTATCCCAGCGCGGAAATTCAGGGAAACCTTTCCAGTGGTTACAGCACGGGCGAGGTGAGCCGCCAGATCGAGCAGCTCGCCGCGCAAGTGCTGCCCGACGGCATGGGCATCCAATGGACGGACATGGTCTATCAGGAAAAGCGCGAGGGCGACGTGTCGATGTACATTTTCACGATATGCGTGATATTCGTCTTCCTCCTGCTGTGCGCCCTGTATGAGAGCTGGACGGTGCCGCTGTCCGTCATTCTCATCGTGCCGCTGGTGTTGCTCTTCGCGATCCTGGGCGTCTACGGGCGCGGATTGGACAACAACATCATGACGCAGATCGGCTTCATCGTGCTGATTGGTCTGGCTTGCAAAAACGCCATCCTGATCGTCGAGTTCGCCCAGCAGCGCGAGGCGAGGGGGGAGGACGTCGTGCACGCGGTATCGCAGGCGTCCCGCAACCGCCTGCGCCCGATCCTGATGACGTCGTTCGCCTTCATCCTCGGGGTGGTGCCGCTGGCCTACGGCTCGGGCTCGGGCTACGAATTGCGCGAGGCGCTGGGCACGTCGGTCTTGTACGGGATGCTCGGGGTGACGCTGTTCGGCTGCCTGATCACCCCCGTCTTCTACTACGTGATTCGCCGCGTGTTCGGAAAACCAAAGCTGCCGCCCAAAAACGCCTAAGAAAGCTCGCGCCGATATTCGCGCGGGGCCTTGCCGTAGCGCGCGCGGAACAGGCGGTTGAAGTTGGCGAGGTTGTTGAACCCGCAGGCGAACGCGATTTCCCCGATCCCGTCGCGCCCCGCCAGCAGCCGCCGCGCGGCCTGCCCGAGCCGCCACTGGATCAGGTATTCCTGAAAGGTGCGCCCCATTTTTTTGCGGAAAAACCGGCTGAACGACTGGCTCTGCATACCCGCGATTTTGGAAACCTCCTCGAGCCGCACGTCCTCGTCCCACCTTTTTTCCAAATGCGCCAGCACGCGGTTCATGCGGTCGATGTCGTTCGGGAATCCTGCCGTGCTGAAACAGTCGCTGGCGAGCCGTTTGGAGCCGCCCTTTTGCGCCATCGCCTCCAACAGTTCCAAGACCGTGTGCAGCCGCCGCAGCGGCGGCTGTTCGCGAAAGACGGAAAGAAACAGCCCCACCGCGCGCGCCTTGATTTTCGGGGTGAACGCCAAGCCTCCCGCGCCGCGCTCCAGCAGCCGCTTGAT
>JAVBTG010000150.1:0-8633 GCA_031556275.1 Opitutales bacterium | reverse complement strand
TCCAACAACGGCAGCCGCGAAATCGCCGGGGAACGCGCCCTCTATGAAAAGGAGCGCCTCATCGGTCTGCGCCCGTCGGCCTACGCGGTGTCAAAATTCACGTTTGTCCTCGTGCTTTCACTGTTCCAAGGGCTGTTAATGACCCTCTTGGTCAAATACGTGTGCGAATTCCCCGGCAGCGTCTGGTGGCAGTCGGCGCTGATGGTGGGGAGCACGTTCTCCATGTCGGTCGTGTGTCTCGGTTTTTCCGCCCTGTCAGGCAACGCGGACAAAAGCTCTCTCTTGTCGATCTATCTGGTCGGCTTCCAATTGCCGCTGTGCGGGGTCATTTTGGCACTCCCGCAAGCCTTGGAATGGGTGTTCCGCCCCCTTATCAATGCATACTGGACATGGGGCGGCACATTTGCCACCATGAAGGAGACGCCGTTTTACGACGCCTTCCGCTTTTCCAACGACGACTGGGGCTGGATGCCGGGGCCCGCGCTGGCCCTCGGGGTGTTGCTCTTGCAGGCGTTGCTGGGAGGGGTGTGCGTGTGGCGCGGATGCCGCCGCCGCCGGTGGAATTGACCGGTCTTTTAGCTTTTTTCTATGCCTAGCAAAATCCATCCTGTCTGGTATGCCGTCGCGATTCCGCTGGCGGGCGTTTTTGTGGCGGTGCTGCTGGTGATATGGCGCAAAGGCTCGCCGGAGCAGACGGGGCGGTTCTCCGTCCAGCAATACTGCGCGGCCCCCGCGAATTTCATGGGCAACCGCTACACGCTCGACGGCCAGATCGACGCCCAGCTTTTGTGGGAGAAAAACGTGGGCCGCCTGCTGGCCGTGCGTCTGCCGGAGGGCCGCCGTCTGCCGGTGTTCGTTGACGACTCGTTCCGCGAAAATCTCTCCGTGGGCCAGCGTTACCGGATGGATGTCTCGATCGGCGAGGGCGGCATCGTGCGCCTCGAATCGATCAGCAAACTGTAACTTTTTTTCCGGCGCGGTTTTATTTGCATTGCTCAACCGAAACCTTTCCAAACGGGTCTTTCCCATGAAAATTTTCCACATCGCCATTTTTGCGGGCCTGATCTGCCCGCTGTTGTTCGGGGCTGATTCCAAAGACTACAAAAGCAATGCGGGCGTTGTGGCGGACGCGGCGGGCGTGCGCAACCCGGACGACGGCAGCAAGACGGGAAAGGACAGTTCCGTCCCCGCGATCCTCGAGCGTTTCGTCATGGGCGACGCTTTTTCTCCGGACTTTGAAGAAGGGGCGTTTTCATGGAAGGGCAAGCGCTTTAACGCGGGCAACTCCCGGGCCGTGCGCGCGCGGTTCGAGCGGTTTCTGAGCCTGCCGCCCGAGGAATACGAGACCGACAGGACCTACCGCGAGACGCTTGCGCAGATCGAAGACCTTTTGCAGGTCATCAACGCCGACAAGAATGTCGACAAGACCTACCAGGCGTGGCGAATGCTGTACGACGCCGCCAAATTTCCCGCGGACGCGGAGGGGTCCCTGCTGGTGGCCAACCAGGTGTACAATGCCTGGAGTGTGCGCGGCGAGCACGAGGCGACCCTCGTGGACAAGACGGAACTCGAGCGTCTGCGCCGCGCGCAGGAGCGCACGGTGGCTTATTGGGCCAACACGGACGAGAAGCAGGCGCGTGACCGTTACCATCGGAATTTCAACAAGGAGCTGAAGTTTCAAAAGCTCGAGCTGGAAAAGCAGAAAGCCCAGAATTCCCAAAGCGGCGGCGGTTCCTCGGGGGGCGGCTCCTCGGGGGGCGGCCAGAGCGCGGGCGGGGGGGGCCTTAGCGCGAAGGTAGGGGACGCCGAGGTCAGCGTGAACGCGCCCATGCTGCCCGGCGCCCAGCAAAAGGGTGGAGAGGATTCCGACTCCGGCTCGGCGGCGCAGGTGATGAAGGAATCCGGGTTTCGCGCGCTCGACTTGGTCAAGACGAACGCGGAAATCGCCACGATGGAGGCCGGCCAACTTGCTGCCAACGTCCGCGCCAAGCTGGAATTTCAAACGCAGATCATCTCGTTTTTGATGCAGCGGCGTTTCCAGCATTCGCTCATAGCGATCGCCTTTTATCAAAAAGTGTTCAAGGGGTCCCATCAGGGCCTTGAGGTGGGCCGCACGCAGCTGTCCCAGTTTTTTCAGACGGCGGATATCACTCCCTCGATGCGCACGCTTGAGACCGTCGCCCGCGAGGCGCAGGCGGATGTGCGCACGGGCATGCAGGCCGTCAACGCCTCTTACGACGCGGGCGACCGTTGGGCGGCCTTGGAAAGGCTTCAGGAAGCGTTCACCTTGGGTGAATACAGTCCCGAAGTGAACGCGTTTTCTCCGGAGAAGCGCAAGGTGCTTTTGGGGATCTATCGCTCGGCCCGCGACTTGCAGCGGGTGGGCGAGCTGAAGGATTACGCCTCGGTCGAGGAGATCGTGGCCCGGCTGAACGGGCAGGCGGTTGACTTCCCGTCCGCCCCCGTCCTCTCGGCGATGCGGGGGGCGCAGCAAGCCAGCAACATCGCGTTGTACTCCGCCAAGCAGGCGATGCTCGCGGGCGACAAAGACCGCGCGCAAAAGGAGATGCTGCAGGCGGTCACTCTGTGGCCGCTGAACCCGGCCATCAAGAATTTCTCGCAGCAGGCCGTCGAAAAAATGGACGCCTCCGCGCAGTCGGTTCCGCTGTTCGACCTGTTCCTTTCGCAAAAAAACTACCGTCAAATCGCCTCGCAGGCCGTCGAGTTCGGCATGGCCCTGCACCAAGATCCGGTGCGTTCCGAAAAGTTGCGCGAGGTTGTCTCGCGCGTGTCGCAGCTCGATATCGCGATCGCCTACGCCAAGGAGGCGCTCGCGCAAAAAAATCCCTACGCGGCCTGGGAGACATTGCTCAACGCCCGCGCGGTCGAGCCGGACGATCCGGACCTCGCCCGCGCCACGGGGCAGGTGGCGGCGCGGGCCGGGGAAGTCGCGCGCCTGATCTCCGACGGCGAAACCGCGCTGGCCGAGGGACGCTACGCCGGCGCCTTGGCCTCGTTCCTCGCCGGGCAAGACATTTATCCGGCCTCGAAACTCTGCCGCGTCGGCATCGAGAACGCCTCAAAAGCCTTGTTGCGCGACGAGTCGGGTCGCGAGGTGGGCGAGGAGCTCAAGCGCATTTACCCCGAAACGTCCCCCATTTCCAACTAGGGTGTGTCTTCAAATTCCACACAGCGTCTGCTTGGCCGGATTTTGGGTGTCGGTCAATACGCCGACAGTGCTTCGCGCCGGATGCTGGCGCATCCGCCCGCCTCGCGCATCCACAATGCGAAATTTGAAGACACACCCTATAACGCTCCCGCCCGCGAATAGGGCGGTTTATTCAGACAGCATTTCATGAAACTCAGTCGTTTCCGGCCTGTTTTACTGGATTCACTCAGGGGGTACGGCCCCGCGAAACTTACGGGGGACCTCAGCGCGGGGCTGACGGTGGGCATCGTGGCCCTGCCATTGGCGATCGGTTTCGCCATCGCCAGCGGCGTGAGCCCCACGGACGGCCTCGTGACGGCGGTCGTCGCGGGCTTTTTGATTTCCGCCTTCGGCGGCTCGCGCTTCCAAATCGGCGGCCCGACGGGGGCCTTCGTGCCGATCGTGGCGGGGATCGTGGCGATGTACGGGGTGGGCAGCCTCATGGTCTGCACGTTCATGGCGGGGGTGATGCTCTTTCTGATGGGGCTGACGGGGCTGGGCAAGATGATCAAATACATCCCCTATCCGGTCACGATGGGCTTCACCAGCGGCATCGCGGTCATCATTTTTATCGGACAAATCCCCAACTTTCTGGGCCTGAAACTCGCCGAAGACTCGCCCAAATTCTTCCTCAAAATGGCGGCGATTTTCAAGGCCCTGCCGTCCATCAGTTGGATGACGCTGATCATCTCGCTGGCCTGCTTCGTGCTGATTTTAAAATGGCCCCAGCGCTACCAGCGCCGCGTGCCCGCCTCGATCGTGGCGCTGCTGGCGGCGACGGTTCTTTCATGGATGTTCGGCCTCGACGTGGCCACGATCAAAACCGCGTTCGGCGACATTCCGCGCGGCTTCCCCGGCTTCTCGTTTCCGGAAATTAACTTGGGCACGATGGCCGACCTCATCGGCCCGGCCGTGACGATCGCGCTGCTGTGCGCGATCGAGTCGCTGCTCTCCGCCGTCGTGGCCGACGGTCTGACGAACGACCCCCACCACACCAATCAGGAGCTGATGGGGCAGGGCATCGCCAACATGGTATCTCCCTTTTTCGGCGGCATCCCGGCGACGGGCGCGATCGCCCGCACGGCCACCAACATCCGCAACGGCGCGTACTCGCCCGTGTCCGGCATCGTGCACGCGCTTTGCCTGCTGCTCGTGATGCTGGTGGCAGCCCCGCTCGTGGGCTGGATACCGCTCGGGGCCTTGGCGTCCGTCCTCATGGTGACGGCGCTGCGCATGGGGGAGTGGAGCGAATTTCGCCGCATTTTCCGTGTGCCCGCCTACGACGCCGCCGTCTTTTTGAGCGTGTTTATTTTGACGGTGATCACCGACCTGACGGTGGCCGTCGGCGTCGGTATGGTGCTGGCCGCGCTCTTGTTCATCCGCCGCGTCGTGCAGGTGTCGGACGTGCTCCCCGTCAACGACTCGCACCCCTCCAACGGCGGACGCCCCGTCTGGGCCGATGAGAGCTGGCCGGAGGGCGTCTTTTTGTTCCGCATTCAGGGCGCGTTTTTCTTCGGCACGGCGGACAAATTGGAAACCTCCTTCCGCCGCGCGGGCGAAGGATTGCGCGTGTTGGTGTTGTGTCTGGAGGAAGTCATCACGATCGACGCCACGGGCCTGAACGCCCTCGAATCGCTCGAAGACCGCCTGCGCCGCGCGGGCGGCCACTTGGTGCTGTGCAATGTCCCCAAGGCCGTCCGCCGCGTTTTGGACCGCAGCGACTTTGTGACGACGCTGGGCACGGACCACGTGGCGGACACGATCGAGGACGCCTTGGAGCACGCGCGCACCCTGCTGTACGAAGACGCCGTGCGCCAAAACGCCGCGCGCGAAGGCGCGCAGTAAATCCTACTTCGCCTTCAGCAGCCCGTTGCGGTAAAACGAATACACCTTTTCGGGCGTGATAATCAGGTGGTCGATCAGCTTCACCTCGAGCGGATCGCCCGCCCGCGTGAGCGCCTGCGTCAGCCGGATATCCTGATCGGAGGGCGCGCTGTCGCCGCCCGGGTGGTTGTGCGCCACGACGATGACGGGCGCCTTTTTGCGCAGGGCAGCCTCCATGATTTTTCGCGGATAGACGTTCACGCGGTCGGCCATGCCCTCCTCGAAACGCTCGATCCCGTCGCTCAACAAACGCAGCCCGCGATCCAAAAAAGCCACCTCAAACACCTCATTGCGCAAGTCCCCCAGCCGCACGCGCCAAAAAGCCGACAGCTTGTCCACGGAGTCGAGGCATCCCTCCTCGTTTTCCTGCGCCCCGTCCCTCAGGTAAAGCGCGCTCGCCTCGCGGATCAGCCGTAAAATGACTGGCGAAACTTCGCCCATTCCCTTTACTTCCCGCAACCGTTCGGCGGGCGCGTCGAGCACGTTTTTAAGCGAACCGAACGTTTTTATCAGATGCTTGGCCAGCGGTTTCACGTCCCGCCTCGGGATGCCGAGGGTGAGCAGCAGTTCCAACACCTCGTATTCCGCCATGTTCGACAAGCCCACGCGCATAAAACGCTCGCGCAAACGCGCGCGGTGTCCGGCGGTGTCTGGGGGTAGTTCGGCCATGCGAAAAATTGTGGGGCGGTCTGGGCCGGTTGGCAAGCGCGCTCACTCGCCGTTTTCGGTTTCGCCGTCTTCCAGTAACGCATCAGACGCTGTTGCCCCGCGTGAACTCTTGGACATGTTCATGCGCTTTGTGGTTTTTACCCCCAATTTCGCCAAGTCATCCGCCGCCTTGCGCAGGGTGTTCCGGTTTGCTCCATAGAGCTTGCCCCTTGCCTCGTCAAATACGCCCCGCGCCTTGTTGATTGCTTGTCCCACGTTCTCAAAAAAATCAAGGAAGTTTATGATCTCGTCATGCACACGACCACCCACACGGGCGATTTCAAGGGTATTGATGTTCTGCTTTTCCGTGCGCCAGATAAATTGGGTTGTTTTTAAGGCAGCCAGCAGTGTTGAAGGCGTTACCAAAACAATATGCTTACGGAATGCGTGTTCATATATCTCTGGGTCGGCCTTTACCAGCGTGTGAAAGGCATGTTCAATGGGGATGAACATAAGCACATACTCCGGATTTTCCGAAAAGTCAGCGAGGGAGGGATAATCCTTTTTGCCTAGGCTGTCGATGTGGATTTTTACTGAACGGATAAAAGCGTTTAAATGTGCGGCCCCCGCCGCCTCGTCCGGCATCGCCACGTATTCAGAGTAGTTCAGCAATGAAACTTTCGAGTCGATAATAAAGCACTTGCCCTCGGGTAGGCGCACCACCACGTCTGGCATATAGAGTTTCCCGTTTTCGTCTCTGGCCGAGACCTGTGTGCAATATTCGCGGCCTTCTTCCAGCCCGCAGGAGTCGAGCAGGTTTTTCAGGACCATTTCGCCCCAGTTGCCCGCCGCCTTGTTGTCGCCCTTGAGCGCGCGCGTGAGGCTCGCCGCCTCCGCGTTCATCGCCTGATTTAGCTCAGTTAATTGGCGGATCTGTTCCCCGAATTGGGCGCGCGCCGTATCATTTTCCTTGTTGATATCGTCGACCCGCTTGGTGAAGTTTCCGAGTTGCTCGCGCAAGGGGTCTAGCACACCTGACAGGTTGGTCTTGTTTGTGTTGGAGAGTTTTTCCTGCGTTTGCGAAAAGATCCGGTTCGCCAACAGCTCAAAATCCTTTTGCAGTTGCGCGCGCACCTCGGCCACCTCGTCCGCCTGCGCTTTTATCCGCTCGACGGCCGCTTTCTCCCGCTCCCGCGCGGCGGACAATTCGCCCGAAACCTCGCGCAATTCCCCCTGCAACCGCAAGGACTGCGACTGCTCCTGCAAAAAGTTTTTTTCAAAAAATCCCGCCTGCGTTCGCGCCGCCGCCTCGCGCCTGCGCCACTCCGCCGCCGTCAAAAATCCCCAAACGCACAATATGATTCCAATGAGCGCGAGCGCGGCGGCGAGATAAAAGGCGATTTCCATAATGGCTTGCCTAAATCCAAACGCATTTCGGGCCGCTTGTCCATCTTGCGGGTGCGTTTTTTGGCGCGCCCGATAAAACAAATCCAAATTCACCTTTCGCACATAGATTTCTTGACACGCGAAAATCGGGCCACTTTAATACGACCGCCTTTTAACCGACTCATTCCGAGCGACCTCCAAATTTTTTCCGCGCCATGAAACCACATTCTTTTCGCAGGTTTGCGTTCGCGTTTCTGGCGTCATGCTGCGCCGTTTTCGGGCAAAAACCCGTCCCGCCGTCCTCGCTGGGCACGCAGGAAATACAGGCGGCCGTCGAGCGCCATCTGCGTGACAATCCGCTTTTTGAAAAGGGACGTTGGTATCTGGGGCATTTCACGTTGAAACCGGGCGCTTCAGGCGAATGGAACGTCATTGAAAGCATGGCGGTGGCGGTTTCGTTTTCGGATCGTCCCGAACACGCGGAGGCGGTCGCCTATCCGCATAGCATCTCGGTGGATGTCAGCCCACGGGATGCGGGACGGGAGAAAAGTTTTGAGATAATAACGCGCTTTAATACGTTCGAGGGCTTCGCGCCGGAGGAAGACGGCACTTTGCGCCCGATATCCGCGCAACGCATGACACGCTCGCAGGTGTCTTTCCCTGTGAATGCGGATTTCCTTTTTCTGGGGGGTGGGGCTTCAGGTTCCTCCTATGCGGACAAGGACGGAACCTTTCACGAAAATAAGCGTTACTTTTCCAACTATCTGGTGCGCGGTCAGTACGCGCCCCCCGAAAAGGCCCCGCCAAGGGAAACACCCCCGCAGGCGCGCGCGTTCGCCGAAAAGCTCTTTGCGGCCATCGCCACGGGCGACAGGGAAGCAGTGGCGCGCGCATTATTGCCGATGACGCCCGAGGATGAGGCATACGCGCCCTTTTTTCAATGGTGCGAGGGAATGTGGGCGCTCACGCAAAACGGCAAGCTGCCGCTGGTGCTGGGAGGCGTCGGATCCGCCACCGGCGGCGACAAAGACCCGATTTTTATGACCGTGGGCGTTCACGAGGGCCATCGCGGGACGCACAGCAGATGCAAGCTTGAGTGGCGCGACGGCCGATGGACTGTGGCACCTCCCCCGAAGGAGCCCTTTGGTCCCCCTTTTTCCATTGAGTCGCGCCCGTTGCGCTGAACGGGTTTTTATCGCGCCAAATAAAACAATCGGGGTTCACCGATGGCACCTCGTTCGCATAAAATCCTCGCATCAAAACACGCGCCTCGCATAATGGCCTCATCATGAAAACACGATTTCTGGCATGTTTGCTTTTGCTGTTCCCCCTCCTATCCTCGGGTGCCGAAAACCTGTTTAAAAACGGCGATTTCGACAGGCCTGGCTCTTGGCAGGGCGACGGCCGCATCATCGCGGACAAAGACACCGAACAAAACAAGGTCTACCTCGTGGTTTTGAGCGCGAAGGACAGGGTGTTTAAGCAGCTCCTCAAGCTCGACGGCAAG
>JAVBTG010000138.1:0-6478 GCA_031556275.1 Opitutales bacterium | reverse complement strand
TAAAAAGGATTTCCTTTTTGGGCATTTTGTGGAAAAGCAACTCCATGTCGGCCCAAGTATATTCCTTGATCTCCGAGTTTTTCCACACACCCGCCCGCAACGTGTCCAACGTTTTCGAGGCCCAAAGCACCAAACCGTTTTCCGTGGCTTCCTGTTCCAGAGCCTTCACGGTTTCGCGCATGTCCTGTTTCGTAGCGGCGCTCTCTTTTGCATGCAACGAAAACACGCACAGACAAACGCCGACGGCCAAACAAGCCGCCCATTTTTGAAAAATCGGACGATAGGTGCGCATCATGTATCCTTTATTTGGAGTTTGCTCACTTATCTTATTTTTCCATGAATCGGTCAATGAAAACATCGGATTTCTGGAGGATTTACATATACACCTGTTCGTCAGGACGGAAAACTTCTTTTTCTTGCAGGCATTTGAATTTTGGAACCTTAGCCTTACATTGAGAGAAACCCCAAAAGACAAACCCATGAAACACTCGAAACTCACCCTCCTTCTGTGCGCGATTTTTTCTTTCGCCGCCATTTCCATCGCGCGCGCCGACACTGTGACGCGCGACGCCTCGGTGTTGCCGGCACCGGCCACCCAGTTCATCCAGACCAATTTTAAGGATGACGCGATTTCCCATATCAAAGTCGAGTCCCATTTTTTCAGCGCGAACGAGTACGAGGTCGTCCTCAACAGCGGCGTTGAAATCGAGTTCGGCGGCGACGGACAGTGGAAGTCGATCGAGGCGAAAAAGACGGGGGTGCCCGCCGCGCTGGTACCCGAGCCCATCGCCAAATACCTCGCCGCGAACTTCCTCAACACCACGGTCAAAAAAATCAAGCGCGACCGCCACGGCTACGAAGTCGAGCTGAGCAGCGGCCTCGAGGCCAAGTTCGACAAGCAGATGAAATTCCTGCGGCTGGACGACTGACAACCTAAATTTCACGTTCCCGCCACCTCGTCCTTTTGAGATACCAAACGGAGAGCGCGAGGATCACCAGATAGTGCGCCATGTCCGCCGTCCAGCAAACGGCGGTGGGCGCGCGCGAGTAAAATATGACCGCGCAGACATAGACCATGTAGGCGGAAAGCCCCGCTATTTCCACCAAAAACGCCCCGCGCGTGTTCCCCGCCCCCGAAATAATGCTGAACAAAAGATACGCGGGCACGGCGAACACCAGTGATCCGGCCATGACCCACAGCGAGGGCACGCTCGCGGAAACCAGCGCCGCGTCGCTTGTGTAGATGCGCAAAAACAGCTCGGGGAAAACGGCCAACAGTAGCACGGGCAGCGCCATCACCATGTAGCACAGTTTTATGATGCGCAGGCACGAGGGCAGCACGCGCTCGGATTCGCCTGAACCCATGAAATTCCCGGCCAGCGTGCTGACTGTCGCGCTAAACGCCCATATGGCGAGCATCAGCATCATCGAGAGGTTGCGCACGACGTTTGAAACCGCCAGTGGCTGCTCTCCCAAGTGCTCGATCGCCAAAAAGAAAATGAACCACGCCGACAGCGACAGAAAATACTGCGCCATCGTCCAGCTCGACAGGCTCAGCAACCGCCCGATGAGGTGCAAACTCGGGCGGACAAAGCGGTCGAGCGCGTATTTTTTCATATCCACCCGCCGCCACGTGAAAACGACGTAGAACAGCAGCCCCGCCCCCTCCGAAATACTCGCGGCGATCGCGGCCCCACCGATCCCCATGACGGGAAAGCCCCATTTGCCAAAGATCATCGCATAGGCCAAAATCACGTTCAACCCCACCATGACGAGCGAGGCATACGTCAGCACGCGCGTGTACGCGATGCCCACGTAAAAGGCGCGGAACATCACGGCGAGCGCCGAGAAGAAAAAGCCGTACACGCGCCAATCCAAAAACTCGACGCAGGCGGCGGCCACTTCGGGCGACTGCACGATCCTCGCCAGTATCGGCGCGGAAAACTCCCGCGACAGCCAAAACATGCCGCCGGCCAGCAACAGCAAGAAGAAGCTCCCTTGATAAAAAATCGGCCCGATTTGCGCGAAATTTCCCTCGCCGTTGCGCCGCGAGATGAGAATCTGCGCGCCGATGCTGAACCCGAAGCCCAGCATAAAGATCGCGGCATAGTAAACCCACGCCAGCGCCGCCGCTCCCAGCTCCACCTCCCCCACGCGTCCGAGGAAGGCGGTATCCGTCATGCCCACCAGATGCTCCATCAGCAAACTGATCATGACGGGGTAGGCGATCATCCAAATTTGTCGGTAGCTGACGGGCATAAAAAACCAAACCAGCAACGTAGTCCTCTTTTCGCTCAAAGACAATCCGATACCCTAAATGCTTGTCCGAAAGGTATTTTTCATTGCTTCCTGCTTCGAGGCATTTTAGAAAAGAAGCAAACTTGTGCCTTGTAAACAGGAGGCGAACCTTAAATCCACCAACATCCAGTCTCACCATTCATGGAAAAACTGTCGCAAATCATCTGGAATATCCGCAAAAACAAGGGGATATCCGAGGATATCGAGCTCACCCGCGCCACCCGGCTGCGGGAAGACCTCAGCTTCGATTCATTCGATCTGGCGGAGCTCACGGTGAACGTGGAGGATGTTTTTGGCGTCGATATTTTCGAATCCGGCATCGTTGAAACGCTCGGAGACATCTGCGACAAACTTTCCACCGATTAATGGATCCCTCAAAAACCTTCATTTCGGACGGCGAGGAAAATCTCAGCTACGCGGCATTGCTGGACCGCGTAAGCAAGGCCGACTCCTACTTCCCCGCCTATAAAACGACGCGCCTGGCGGACTACGCGGCCAACTTTTTCACCGCGCTGGCACACGGAAAAGATCTCACGCTCGTCGACGCCGACATGAGCGGCGATGAACTAGCCCGGCTCGGCGCAAGCAATATCAACGCCCCGCAGCCCGTTTCCGGCGCGTCCTTCAAAACGTTCGAGGCGTTGCGCGACGCCGTCGAGGCTTCGCCCTCCCATATCGTCATTTTCACTTCAGGAACGGCGGGGTTGCCCAAAAAAGTGTCGCACACGGTCGCCACGCTGGCGCGCGCCGTGCGCACGTCGCCGGAATACGCCTCACATATCTGGGGATTTTGCTATAACCCGACACATATGGCGGGCCTGCAAGTGCTCTTTCAGGTGTTCTTCAACGGCAACACGGCGATCGACCTTTTTCGCAAACCGAAGGCCGACATCTTCCGCGCCATCGACACGTGCGGCATCACCCATTTGTCGGCGACCCCCACATTCTACCGACTCCTGCTTCCCGAGCCGACGCGGCACCCGTCGGTGTTGCGCGTGACGTGCGGCGGCGAGAAATCGGGAACGGCCCTTTACGAGGCGCTGGCCCTCACCTTCCCCAACGCGAAAATCAACAACATCTACGCCACAACCGAGTTCGGCACATTGCTGGCCTCGAGCGGCGAGTTTTTCAAAATCCCGGAGCACCTCAAAGACCGCGTAAAAATCAACGAGGGCGAACTGCTCGTCCACAAATCCCTGATCGGGGCCTCGGACACGCTGCAGCTCGACGGCGAATATTACCGCAGCGGCGATCTGGTCGAGTGGGCGGACGGCGACCATATCCTGTTCAAATTCCTTTCCCGCAAAAGCAATTTGCTCAACACGGGCGGATACAAAGTCAATCTGGAGGAAGTCGAAGACTGCTTGCGCCTGATGCCGCAGGTGGCGGACGTCGTCGCCTACAGCCGCGCCAATTCAGTCTTGGGCAGCGTCCTGTGCGCCGACATCAAGCTGAAGGACGGGACCGCGCTCGACCTGCTCGAAGTGCGCACCTTCCTCAACACGCGCCTGCAATCATTCAAGATCCCGCGAAAGATACAATTCGTGCAAACCATCGAATCCACGCGAACCGGAAAGATTAAACGCTCATGAACGTGCTCCTCACAGGCGCCTCGCGCGGGGTCGGGGCCGCGATCTGCCACACGCTGCTGCGCGAAGGCCACACTGTCTACGCCGTCAACCGCGGCCGCTCCGAGACGATCGCGCAGTTGGAGGAGGAGTTCCCCTCCACCTTCCACTTCAAAGGCGTCGACCTGTCCTATCCGGAAGACGCACGTCTGGCGGTCTTCCACCCCGAATTCCTTTCGAGCCAGATCCCCTTGGACGCGTTCGTCAACAACGCCGCACAGGCTTACGACGACATCGTCACCAACATCCACCTCGACCGCGTGCGCGAGCTGTTCGACACCAACGTGTTCACGCCGATGCTCCTGACCAAATACGCGATCCGCAACATGCTCTTGCACCAAAAGGGCGGCTCGATCCTGCACGTTTCCTCTATCAGCGCGCACACCGGCTACAAGGGGCTGGCGATGTACGCCGCGAGCAAGGGGGCGCTTGAGTCATTTTCCAAAAACACTGCCCGCGAATGGGGACCGCGCGATATCCGCTCCAACGTGGTCGTGCCCGGCTTCATGGAGACCGCCATGAGCGCCTCGCTCACCGAGGCCCAAAAAGACCGCATTTACAAACGCACGAGCCAGAAAAAGCCGACAAGCATCCAGAGCGTCGCCGAAACGGTGGCCTTCCTGCTCTCCGACGGCGCCTGCTCGATCACCGGCCAAAACATCCACGTCGACGCGGGCACGATCTGAGGAAGCCACTCAGACCCCGAAAAACGGGGCGCAAAAGAAAGGCAATTTTTTATCCATTTTCCGGTAAAAAATTGCCTTTCTTTGTGGAAAATGCCAAAAAGCCCGCATGCGATTCATGCGATGCCTCAAACGCGGGCTGCGCGCCTATTTCTGCGGGCGCTGGACTGCCGTGCTCGTAACGGTGTTTCTGCTGTTGATTTTGGGCATAGGTGTCGGCATGGTGCCCTTACTGGAAGGCTCCCTCATCAGCACCGTTCGCTACTTTGTCCACGGTTGGAGCGCCGTCTACTGGATAACGCTATTTTCCGTGATAGGCCTTCTTTTGTCGATAATCTGCCAGTTCTTTCAAAAGCGTTGGGCACTTGGCGTGTTTCAAATATTCATCTGCCTCGTCTTGTGCGTCTGCGGAATCATGATCCAAATCAAAATGTTTGCCGCCCTGCGCCATGTCCCTGCTGAAGGATTCGATTACAAAATTCCGCCGGAATCGGTAATTGGCGCCAAAGAGCTATTGCTTTTTGAAAGAAAGGAACCCTCTTTCGCTGATCTCGCCGATCCGGCGAACGGACTGTTTCAAACCGCGTTGTTCGAAGCGTGGAAAAATCCCCCTGACGACGCGCAAACCGTCCCCTTGGAAATTCCCTCCTTGGCGCGCGCTGCCACGAAAAACCGCGCGCTGCTGGGGCAATATCTGGCCTGCAACCCGCAGTGGCATTTTTTCTATCTGTATTATTCCGATGCGGAAGGCCCTGCGCTCTCGGCAAAACGCCGCATGAGCATCAACGGATTTCCACATGACAATAGCTCTATTTACATTGAATCTGCCAGCACCGAGGGAACTAGTCCTGAAACATTCGATTATTCGCTAATTATCCATCTGGAAAAAACAGACTCGTTTTTCAGAAAAAACATCCCACTCGGCAGAGGTGATGTGAATTGTGAAAAAATCACCCAATTTTACTGCGCCGATATCCTGACTCTCATTTGGGAATACGGCGCTCGCAAACCCTTCACACTGAGCGCCGCCACGATCAAAGCGTTGGAAAAGGAATTTTCCGCCGTGGCCGACGCCAAAAATTTTGAGCAGATCAAGGCGCTGTTGCCCACAGGGAGCATCCGAATAGGAGATCCCTGTTTTGAGCTGCGCAAGAGCCTGTTTTTTGGCAGATACAACATGCAGATATGGGCCAATCCCGGAGAATCAGGAATCCTTTATTTGAAAGCTTTCGAAATCACGAAAAACACGCCGCTATCCGCCGAATGGCTGAAAAAAACAACCAATGAGCGAATCGGCTGGTCCGACAATCCACAGGAATGTTTTTGGACAACTTTTGACTTCCATATTTTTGCGAGCAACTGGGGCAAGCCTTATGCGGCCCGTATAGAAATCTGGTTCAGGCCAGATTCAGGGCAGCCGGAGCGCAAACTCTGCGAAGGCACTTTTAAAATGGTGGGATACCAGCGCAAACAAAACAGCGAACTCATGCAAAAAGAATTCCAAAAGGCCCTCGAGCTTTCGCAAGAAAACGGAACCATCCAATAAACCCGAAAGGCATACCTAACCTCTCGATCGCCCCATGCGTATCCGCCCCGAATCCCACGCCGAGTTTTCCGCCATTCACGACCTTGTGAAAACGGCCTTCGCCACCGCGCGCGTGAAAGACGGGGACGAGCAGAATTTCGTCGACCGTCTGCGTGCGAGGAAAAATTATATTCCCGAACTGGCCCTCGTCGTCGAAAAGGACGGCGCGCTCATCGGGCACATCATGCTCACGCGCCTGCGCATAAAGGGAAACGCAGGGCCGCGCAACGCTCTCCTGCTGGCGCCCCTGTGCGTGGCGCTCGGGCACCGCGAGCGCGGTGTGG
>JAVBTG010000208.1:0-2899 GCA_031556275.1 Opitutales bacterium | reverse complement strand
CGGTCGAATTCTACCCCGAAGGGCTCGGGTTTGCGGTGGCCGAACGCAGCACGTCCCCGCGCGGTTCCCGTCTTGTTTTTTTGAACGTCCCGGGCGGCGAGAAACAAATCGAGCTGACCAGCTTCCCCGCGTCCGGCCCGGTGGTGGTGCAGCCTGACCTGATGCATCTCGCCTTCGAGGTCGAAGACATCGAGGCTTTCGGCAAACACGCGGCCGCCTGCGGCTATCCTTTTTCCGACGGCCCGACAAAGACATCCGGTGGCAGCCACATCGCCTTCATCGACGCCCCGGAAGGCTACGAGATCGAACTGATCCAGCCGCCCGCCTGTTAATTGCGCCAGTTGCTCGGGCGCTTGCCCCAGTGCCGCATGGCAGACTGCAGCGTCATCCACCCGTACGCCAGTCCGGCGGCGGGGAACGCAAAAATCCGCCAAGGCGACAGCCCGTAAAAATCGAGTGCCTGCTTAAAGTGCGCCAGTTGCAGCGCGAGCGCGGCCGCCCCCACGTCCGTCAAAAACGCGCACCACAGCCACAGCGATTTTTCGGGGCCCGTAAAAAAATGGGGATGATTCATCCCGAACAGCCCGAGTAGCACCGCGCATGTCGGCAGGATAAAGGCGATCCCCATCGTCAAAAGCGTCAGCCCCAACAGGACGGGATTATAGTTGAGCTGGCAATAGGCGGAGCGGTTGACCATTTTGGCGATGTCGCGCACATGGGGGTAGGGGCGTGTGCTGGCGACCGTCCCCACGCTCAACGAAAGATGGGTCGGCAGCCCTCGATCCTTGACGGCCTTGGCGAGGTTCACATCGTCAATGACGCACCCGCGGATGGGTTCCAGCCCTCCGCCCAGCCGTTCGATCGCCTCGCGCGAAAGCAGCACGCAACCGCCGGCTCCCGAGGCCGTCTTTTTCGCGGGGTTATTCGCGCGGCGCAACGGGTAGAGCAGCAGGAAGAAATACAAAAAGGGCGGAATCAGCCACTTTTCCGCAAAGCTCTCCGTGCGCAGCCGCGCCATGCGGGAATTAAACCCCAGCGCCTTGTGCAGCGACTGGCGCACAAGCTTTCGCAGCGAATCCGGCTTGTGCGCGATGTCGGCGTCCGTCAGCAAAACATATTCGATAGACGAATCCTCTAAAACGCGTTTTATCCCGTTGTGCATCGCCCACACCTTGCCCGCCCATTCCTTCGGCAAGGGCCCGTTCTCCAAAACTTCAAACAGCCCCGCCGCGCCCTCTTTTTCGGCCAACGCTTTTGCCCGCCCGCCCGTGTCATCCTCGCAGCGGTCGCTCACCACGACGATCTTTTTAAGGTTGGGATAATCCTGCGCCGCCCAGCTCGGCAGCGTGTGCTCGAGCGTCGCCGCCTCGTTGCGCGCGGGCACGACGATGGCGGCGACGGGCCAATAAACAGGGTCGGTCCCGTCATGCTCCGAGCGGTCGGTCGGCAAAAAGAGCGAGCGGCGGTCGGCGGAAAGCCAAATGACCGCATAGGCGGCCACGGTCATGGCCGCCAGCGCGAAAATGATCCAAAATAACGCGAGCATGGCAACTGCCACCAGTTCAAGGCAACTCCCTCGGATCGGCAAGCCTGCTTTTCGCAAAAAAACCGCGCAAGCTTGCCTTTGCGGGCCGCTCGGGCAACACTTCTTGGCTATCATGGCAGAAGAAGCCCCCAAGATTATTTACTCGATGAACGGCGTGAGCCGTCTGCACGGCAAAAAGGCGGTGCTGCGCGACATCTCGTTGTCCTATTTTTACGGCGCGAAAATAGGCGTGCTGGGCCTCAACGGCGCGGGCAAAAGCACGCTGCTGCGCATCATGGCCGGGCAGGACACGCAGTTCGACGGTCAGGTCATCCTCCAGCCCGGTTACACGGTCGGCTTTTTGGAGCAGGAGCCGCAACTCGACCCCGAAAAGACGGTGCGCCAATGCGTCGAGGAGGGCGTTTTTGAAAAAATAGCGCTGCTGCGCGAGTACGACGAGCTTTCGGACAAAATGGGCGACGCCGACCTTTCGGACGAAGCCCAGCAGGCCCTCATGAACCGCCAAGGCGACGTGCAGGAGCAAATCGACGCGCAAGGCCTGTGGGATCTCGATTCCCAACTCGATCAAGCGATGGACGCCCTGCGCTGCCCCCCGCCCGAGACGCCCGTCAACATCATCTCCGGCGGTGAAAAACGCCGCGTGGCCCTCTGCCGTCTATTGTTGCAACAGCCGGACATTCTCCTGTTAGACGAGCCGACGAACCATTTGGACGCCGAATCCGTCGGTTGGCTGGAACGCCACCTGCACACCTATCCGGGCACGGTCATCGCCGTCACGCACGACCGCTACTTTCTCGACAACGTGGCGGGATGGATTTTGGAGCTCGACCGCGGCTACGGCATCCCGTGGAAGGGCAATTATTCCTCGTGGCTGGAGCAAAAGCAGCGCCGCCTTGCGGTCGAGCAACGCACAGAAGATCGCCGCCAAAAAGCGATGGCTCGCGAACTCGAATGGATTCGCAAATCCGCCAAAGCGCGTGTGGCAAAATCCCAAGCGCGCATCAGCGCGTACGAATCGATGCTCAAAGAAAACGTCACCGAAAAAGAGCGCGAATTTGAAATCCTCATCCCCGCGGGCCCGCGTCTGGGCAATCTCGTGGTCGAGGCTGACAAACTCGCCAAAGGTTACGGCGACCGTCTGCTTTTCGAGAATCTCACTTTCAATCTTCCGCCCGGCGGCATCGTCGGCGTGATCGGGCCAAACGGCGCGGGTAAGACGACGCTCTTTCGTCTCATCACCGGTGCGGAAACGCCAGACGCGGGCACGCTCCGCATCGGCGACACCGTGAAAATCGCGCACGTCGATCAATCGCGTGATTCGCTTCCGGACGCTTCGACGATTTTCCAAGCGAT
>JAVBTG010000163.1:0-3484 GCA_031556275.1 Opitutales bacterium | reverse complement strand
GGCCAATCCCCTCATTTTTGAGCAAAAAACTTGCCTCTGTCTCCCATAGAGAGTTAGCCTATTTTCCGTTCTGCGTATTAATCTTCCGGAACCCCATTTCCACCCCCATTTAAAAACTCCATAGAATGCGCAAGTTACTTTTCGCCATCTCTCTGTTGTCTTTGTGCAACCTGTTTGTCTCCGCCGACGCGGCCATACGTTCCTCTCGGAAAGTGGAGGCTCCCGTTGTGGTGCAAATAAGCGACGAAACTGTCGTGCGAGTGCTGGACCAAAACCAGCTCGCCCAGTGGAACCAGGCCCAATCCGACCTCAAAAAGGCTGAGAATAACATGCGTTCGGCCAAATGGTTGCTAGACCGCCAACCCGGCACCGGTTCCATGGCTATCGACGTTTCGGGCGCCCACGAAGCCGGCAAAAAGCAGATGGCCGAGGCGCAAAGCATGCAGGCCAAAGCCAAAAAGACATTGGAAGACCTCCGCCTGGGCGCCCAAAAAAGGGCTGATTACCTCGCCCTCGTCGGACCGGAATACGAATACGAAAAATCCTCCCTCGGCGCTCTCGGGCTCTCCGATTTTTGCGATGTCGAAATCCCCGCCTTCATCGAGGGCCTGCACGCCAGGAATTATTACGTCCTCTATTTCGCCGAAACCCTGCGATGGGACGCCGACGCCTATGTCCCCGCTGCGTCATCCTTGAACGACCGCCTGCTTTCCGCCATGATCACGGCGGACGGCAAAAACTATTCCCTAATAGTCCCAAAGGGATTCGCACTCCAGCAGACCACAAAGGGCGTGCGTTTGAAGCCTCAAGGCTTCGACGCCCCGACAGACAATCGAAAGGCCGCCGTCATCGTGGCTGAATTGTTCGAACGTCCCGGGGCCGACCCCCTCCTGAGTCTGCGTGCGGTGGATTTGGATACATGGAAAATTCTTGACTCTCGCACCTACCAACTTTCCGGCGAACGCGGAGCCTCGGACACGCCGATCGACCTCGTTTTCGCTGACAAGTCCAAATTTTTGGACAGCCTCACAGCGCAGCCCCAGGCGTTCCTTTTCCAGCTTGATTTCAAGGACGCAAAACAGCGCGTTTCCCGCGAATGCTCGTTGTTGTTCAAGGCGGCGGCCGCGCAAATTCCTGGTGTCAATCTCTCGGACGGGGACTTTTTCGCGCTGGCCTACCCGCCCGCCGCCAACACCGCCGTGGCGAAGGCTCCGCTCTCCGTCAATGCCCTGTGGCGCATGAACCCCGCCAAGCCCGCCCCCGTCCTGGAGCAGCCCAAGGAGGAAGTCAAGCCGCCCGAGTCCAAGCGCGGCTCAAACAAGCAAGTCGCGCAGGAAACGCCGCCCCCGCCCAAAAAAGAATCCGAGATCAAGGGGGACGTTCTTTTGCTGACTCCGCTGATGGCGTTCAATCCCACCATCAACAGCGAGATCGATGTCGGCGAATTCGCGGTGTGCGTGGACGAAAAGCCCGCCGCAGCCGCTTCGCAGGAAACGACGGAGTAAATCATTTTCCATTACGCAAAAGGCCGCCCGATGAGGCGGCCTTTTGCGTGCAATAACGCCCGCCCCCTCGGCGTTGCGTTGGCCGCCTTTGATGATGGACTTTGAGAGCCGTATTTTTTAAACTTATAAAATTCATTTTTCGTGCCAATGCCCCCCACCGACGCCTCACAATTACTCACCACCAACCGCAAGGCCCTGACGATCAATCTGGACCACAACGTCTACGGGACGTTCGCCGAAATCGGCGCGGGGCAAGAGGTGGCGCGACATTTCTTCAAGGCGGGGGGCGCTTCCTGCACGATCGCTAAGTCGCTCTCGGCTTACGACATGATTTTCAGCGACGCCGTCTACGGCAAGGCGAGCCGCTACGTCTCGCGCGACCGCCTGATGCAGATGCTCGACCATGAGTACGATCTGCTGATACAGCGGCTCGACGGGCAGCGCGGGGAGGACACTTGTTTTTTTGTCTACGCCAACACGGTCGCCGTGGCCAACTACCGGGGCGGCAACGAGTGCCACGGCTGGATGGGCATTCGCTTTCAAACTTCGCCCCGCAGCGTCCCCAACGACATCGTCATCCACGTGCGCATGTGGGACAAGACGGGACAGGCCCAGCAGGACGCCCTCGGGATCATCGGGGTGAATTTCATCTACGCGGCCTATGTGATGCGGCAGAATCCCGACGCATTCATCCCCTCGCTGGCGGACAACCTCGGCGTCGAGCGCATCGAGGTGGACATGCTGGAATTCAAGGGGCCCGACTTCCCCGGCATCGACAACCGCGCGATGAGTTTCAAGCTCATGCAGCACGGGCTGACCAACGGCGTGATGTTCGGGCCAAATCAGTCGGTCCTGCAGCCCTCCGAGGCGTTTTACCGCAAATCGATCCTCGTCGAGCGCGGGTCCTTCCGCCCCATCACCAAGCTCAACATCGACATGCTCGAATGCGCGGGGGCGCAGTTCATTCAGGAGGAGAAAAACCGCGGCGAGGAGACGATGCTTTTGCTGGAGATCACCGTCAACAACCTCGTCTCCGAAGGCAAGCTCGACATGGCCGATTTTTTGGCGCGGGTGGACACCGTCACCTCGCTGGGCTATCCGGTGCTTATTTCCAACGTCCCGGAATTTTTCCGTTTGGGCGCCTACTTCCGGCGCTACACGCAGAACCCCGTCGGCATGGTGATGGGTCTGAACAACCTATTCGAAGTGTTCAACCAGAAGTACTATGAAAACCTCCCGGGCGGCATTTTAGAGGCGTGCGGACGCCTGTTCAAGCAGGACACCAAGCTCTACATCTACCCAATGCGCGGGGACGTTTTCAGCCAATATCTGCGCCAACGCGCTGGCATCACCGAGGCCCAGAAACGCGACTCGAAAAACGCCTCCTTCCTCATCACGGCGCTCAACGTCCAATTTCCCGCGCACCTGCGCAGCCTCTACCGTTATTTGCTGGAAAACAACTACATCATCCCCATCGAGGCGCACAACACGGAGCTGTTGAAAATCTATTCCCACGACATCCTCCAGCGCCTGCGCAAGGGCGAGGAGGGCTGGGAGACGCTCGTCCCCGAATCGGTGGCCGATCAAATAACGCAAAAGGGCCTGTTCGGCTTCCCCGGCAAACAGCCTTGAAAGGTGCCCGACAAACCTCTTAAATAACTTTTTATACCATGAGCAAAGTTGTCATCATCGGAGCCGGCGGCGTCGGCAGCGTCGTCACCCACAAATGCGCGCAGGTGCCCGAAGTGTTTTCCCAAATCGTCTTGGCCTCGCGCACGAAGGCCAAGTGCGACGCCATCGCCGCCCAGCTCAAACGCCCCAGCACGACGGCACAGGTCGACGCGGACAATGTGCCGGAGCTCACCGCGTTTTTGCAAAAGCACCGCCCCGACCTCGTCATCAACGTGGCGCTACCCTATCAGGACTTGCACATCATTGACGCGTGCCTGGCGGCCGGTGTCGATTATATGGACACGGCG
>JAVBTG010000142.1:0-5414 GCA_031556275.1 Opitutales bacterium | reverse complement strand
GGATTCCGCTGCGGCGCGGGCGCGACGCTCACGCGCGACGAAGTCGCCTGTTTCCCGCTTGCCACCGAAACGATCACCTTCGAATTGGGCATGCGGTTTTTGACGGACCATCTGGACGGCGACCGCTATTTCCGCGTTTTGCGCGAGGGGCAAAACCTCGACCGCGCGCGCGTTCATTTTCGGCTTTTGGAAAGCTTGGAAGCCGCGAAAAAACGCCTGCTGGGCGGCGTGCTCGACGCGGCGGGGGCCGAAATTTTTCCCGCGCAAATCGAGGGGAGCGCAACTTTTTGTTGCAATCGGCAGGGGAATCTCTAAAGTTGGTAGTTTCCCTTTGTATCCAAGCAGGGCCCAGCGCCCGCACTCTAGTTATGAAGCAACTCACACTCTCCGTCACGAATCGCAAACAGACCGGCCGTGGTCCCGCGCGCCGTCTGCGCGGCGTCGGCACCGTTCCCGCCGTCATTTACGGCAAATCCGGCTCCCGCTCCCTCGCGGTCGACGAACGCTCGTTCCGCATGCTCATGCGCGCCAAGGGCGCCTCGATCGCCTTGGTCGAAATCAAGGACGACGAGGGCAAGCAGACCCTTTCGCTGATTCAGGACGTCCAGCGCCACCCGCGCACGGACCACTTTGTCCACATCGACTTCAAGGAAGTCCTCGCCAACGAGGAGCTGCGCGCCGAGATTCCCGTGCGCGTCACCGGCGTCGACGACTGCGTGGGCGTCAAGATCGACAACGGCATGCTCGAGGTGCTCTCGCACAAGGTCACGGTTCGCTGCCTGCCCAAGGATCTGCCCGAATTTTTGGTGGTTGACGTCGCCAACTTGCGCGCCAACGAGAACGTTCAGGTCAAGGATCTGCCCGCCGTCGAAGGCGTCACCTTCCAAGGCGACCCGAACCGCGTGCTGATCGCCTGCGCGCTGCCCGAGGAGGAAACCGAGGAGGAGAAGGCGGCAGCCGCTCCCGCCGCCGGTGCCGCCTCGGCAGCCCCCGCCGCCGGAGCCGCCGCTCCCGCCGCCGCCGCGAAAGCGGCCCCCGCCAAGAAGTAATTTGTTTTTACCGGAAACGGCCTTCGGGGCGTTTCCATTGTTCTTTGAGACATGTCCATCGCCGGTATCGCAGGATTGGGAAACCCCGGTCCGGAATACCGGCTGACGCGCCACAACATCGGCTGGATCCTCGTGGATCGCCTAGCCGAGGCATGGGGCGCGGCATGGAAGCAGGACAGGAATTTCCTCGCCGACACGGCGCGCGCGCGCCTCGAGGGGCGCTACGTGCTCTTGGAAAAACCGCTGACGTACATGAACGAAAGCGGCCGCAGCCTCGGCGCCATCGCCCGTTTTTACAAATGGCAGCCCCAGAATTTCGCCGTGGTGCACGACGACATCAATCTGGAGCTGGCCCGCGTGAAAGTCAGCGAGCGCGGCAGCGACGGTGGCCACAACGGCCTGACGAGCGTCATCGCGCATTTGGGGGAATCCTTCGTCCGTTACCGTGTCGGGATCGGGAAAAAGCCCCATCCCTCGATGGATCTGAAAGACTTTGTGCTTGGTCGGTGGTCCCCCGCGGAGACCGCCGTGCTGCAACCCCGTCTGGACGCGCTTGTCGACGGCCTGAAATATCTGGCCGCCGAGGGGGCGCAAAAGGCGATGAACCACCTCAATTCCGCGAACCCTTCCGAAATTTAATCGCATGAGCGACTCCATCAACACCTACAAGGCCACATTCTTGCTCGACACCCGCGGGTACGAGCAGCCCGTGGACACCATCATCACCAAGCTGAGCGAGATCCTCACCGCGGCGCAGGCCGAGGTGGTGAATGTCAACAACTTGGGCACCAAGAGCTTTGTGCGCGTGGCCGACCGCCGCTTTCCCAGCGGCACGTTCGTGCAGATCACCTACAAGGGCGCGGCTTCCGTGGCCGCCACCTTGCGCGAAAAGCTCCGCTTGGACAAGACGATCAACCGCATTTTGGTGCAGAACGCCTAACAAGGCGGCACCCGAATCGTCCCCGCTAACCCTCGACACGCAAACGCCATGGCCTCTTTCAACAAAGTCATCCTGATGGGCAACCTGACCCGCGACCCCGAGTTGCGCGCCACCCCCTCCGGCAGCAGCGTTTGCCGTTTCACGATCGCGTGCTCGCGCTCCTTCAAGGGGCAGGACGGCGCGCTGAAGGAGGAGACCGCCTTCATCGATTGCGACGCGTGGGGCCGCACGGCGGAGACGATTTCCAAATACTGCCAAAAGGGCCGCCCGATTCTGGTCGAGGGCCGTTTGAAGCAGGACAAGTGGGACGACAAGAACACCGGCGAAAAGCGTACCAAGCTGCTGGTGGTGGTGGACACCTTCTCGTTTGTGGGCGGCCGCGGCGACTCCGCCGAAGGCGGCTACACGCCCGACGACGGCACGCCCCCGCCCCGCGCCCCGCGCGGCGGCTCCTCCGCCCCCTCGGCCCCCTCTGGCGGCATGGACGAAGACATTCCCTTCTGATTATATTTCCCTAAAAACATCTGACACACACGCATTATGGCTACGACAGAAATTTTGCTCTTGAAACCCGTTGACGGCCTCGGTGGCGAAGGCGACGAGGTGAAGGTTAAGAGCGGCTACGCCCGCAACTACCTGTTGCCCCGCAAGATGGCGTTGCCCATCACCCAGTCCAACCGCAAGTACGTCGACTCGCTGCGCCGCGCCCGCGTGGAGCGCGAGGCCAAGGAGCTCGACGGCGCGAAGGATCTGGCCAAGAAGCTCGAGGGCGTGGCCCTTGTGTTCGCGGTCAAGACGGGCGAGGGCGGCAAGATGTTCGGCTCGATCAACGCCGGGGATGTCATTGAAAAGCTGGCCGAGCAGGGCATTGTGGTGGAGAAGCGCAAGCTGCACCTGCACGCCGTCAAGGAATTGGGCAAGCACACCGCCAACGTCAAGCTGCACGCCGACGTGGCCGTGGAAGTCGCCTTCGAGGTCGTTTCCGAAAACCCCATCATCGAGGCCGCGCCCGTTGTGGAGGATGACGACGACGATATGGACGACCGCAAGGACCGCAAAGGCCGCAAGGGCGGCAAGAAAGACGGCAAGAAGCGCTCGAAAAAGGACTAGGGCTAACTACCCCATCTCCCGCAAAAAAAGCTCCGGATACTCGGAGCTTTTTTGCGGTTAGGCGGGGGCGTTTTCCCTCCCATACGCCGTTGCGTCGTCGCCCGCCGATCGGCGCAACCCAATGGTTCGCGCCGTCCGCCGCCCTCTTTGCCTTGGAGCAAAATCGCTTCCGCCTAGCGGGGTGGCGCTGGCCGGTTTTTTTAAAAGACTCAGCCGCAGATATGTTTAAAAAATGTAAACCACGGTTATCCCTCATTGCTTTTTTACAAAAATAAAAGCTATAATCACACGTATCAACGGTGTGTTTTGTTGTTTGGTTATTTTTTATCTCCCCCGAAAAATGCCCCTGTCTTATTCTCCCAAACGCGCGTCCTTGCTTGCGAGCGGCGCGCTGGCGCTATTGGCCGCGTGCGCGTTGCACGCGCAAAACACCGTCAGCTGGTCGGGCGACACCAGCCCCGTGCCCGGCAGCGCGACGACGACGAGCTGGACGGTGGACGGTTGGCTGCTTATGGGCAACAGTGGCAATGCCACCGGCGCGCTGACGCTCAGCGGCGTCTGGCTGACGGCGAACGATTACACGCTTGTCGGCTACGCGGGCACCGGCTCGCTACAAATCAACAGCGGCACGCTTTCCGGCCAAACCGTTCACTTGGGCGAAATGACTTCGGGGACGGGCACATTGACGGTGGCCAATGGCGCGCTGAGCCTATCCCACGCTTTGATCGCGGGGGGGCAGGGCGCGGGTTCGGTTTATATTTCGGGCGGGCAGGTCACCGCGTTCAACCTTGCCTTGGGCTATAACTCGGGTGCCTCCGGTCGGTTTGAAATGACGGGGGGAACAGTTACGCTCGTCGGTGGTTTAACGGTGGGGTACTCGGGCAGCGGGGCGGCCACGCTCAGCGGCGGCACGCTGTCGGCGCAGGAGGGCATTACGGTGAACAGCATGAGCTCGCTGCGGATGAACGGGGCGGCGGTGTCGGCCTACGATCTCAATGTCTATGGCACGGGGCCGTCGTTGGGGGCGACCTTGTCCGCCGGCACGCTCAGCGTCACGAATCTCAACGTGGGCGACACCGACGCGGCGGGGCAAATGCATATCAGCGGCGGCGTCAGCGCCATCCAAAGCCTTTTGGTCCGTGGCGCCTCGGCCGGCGACGGCGCGTTGTTTGTGGAAAACCACACGATGCGTGCGGACAACGCCAGTTTTCTGGCCGGGGCGTCGGTGACGTTTTCCGGCGCGTCGCTGTCGGCGCAAAATTCTGTTGCTATAGAGGGCACGCTGCACCTCAGCGGCGGGCAGCTGGAGACAGGATCCCTCGTATTCTACGACGGCGGGGCGTTGGCCGTCTCCAATGGCACCCTGAGCGCGACGGGCGGCGTTATGATGACGGGAAGCAATATCGGCGCGCAGATGGTGCTGCAAAACACGCGCACGACCATAGGCGGTTTTTCCGTCCAAACGGGGGCGCTGACCGTCAGCGGCGGCGCGATGACGGTGAGCGGGGGTATGTCGATAAATAACGGCACCTCCTCCCTGCATCTTGAAAACGCGACGGTGCAAGTGCGCGACCACGTGCAGATGGGGCTTGGTGTCGGCGATGACGCCGCGCTGAAGCTCAACGGGGGCACTTTGCTGGTGCTGGGGGCGTACACTTCTTATATCGGATGGGGCGGGAAGGCCTCCTTGCATGTGCTCGGCGGCACGGCGAGCTTTGCCGGGGAGCTTGTGGTGAATTCGGCGGACACGGCAACCCTGACGGTGGCCGGCGGCGCGCTGTCGGTGTCGGGCAATCTTACCTTGGGCGGCCTTGGCGGCGCGGAGACGTTTTTCTTCCAAGGCGGCAGCGCATCCGTCGGGAATAGCATCTTTTTGGGAAACACGCCCACCGACAAGGCAAACACCCTGCTGGTTGTTTCCAACGCCGCGCGCGTGTCGGCACAAGCCTTTTATATGGAGAACGCGACGCTGCGCTTTGACATCGACGCCTCGCTGGGCGGTTCCGCCGCCCCGATTTTCTTGGCCGGGTTTGGTAATATTTCCGGCAACAACGCCTTTCTCATCGAGCTCAGCGGGCTGACCGTCGGCATGTCCCCCGTCAGCATCTGCCTGACCGATTTCAACATCGCCGAGAACTGGAGCATCTCCGGTTACGACGACACCCTGTACACCGTCGCCACCCGCTGGGACGGGGGGGAGGGGAAGTTGTATTTGGACATCGCCGCCATTCCCGAACCCGGGTTTGCCGCGGCGCTTTTGGCGTGTGCCGTCGTTGCGGCGGCGTTGCGCGACCGGCGCAACCGTAAGGGTTAGC
>JAVBTG010000007.1:0-19429 GCA_031556275.1 Opitutales bacterium | reverse complement strand
GATGCGGTAGCGGGTGCACAGGTCGGCCAAGCTCGCGCCGTAAATGCGATAGGTGCATTTGGGCGTGTAGGAGGGTTCGGGCAGGCCGTAGAAGGCGAGGGTTTGGCGCAGACAGGAGGCGTCGAAGCCGATGTTGTGCGCCACCACCGTTTGGCCCTCTATCCATGGGCGCAATGTGGGCCAGAGTTCGGCGAAGGTGGGGGCCGACGCCGTGTCTTGGCAGCAGATGCCGTGGATGGAAGTGAATTTGCCCCAGATGGCGTTGTCGGGCGGACGGACGAGGCGGGTGAGCGTTTGCTCGATTTGGCCCGCTTTTATCCGGACGAGGCCGACTTGGCAGATGCTATTGCGGGAAGGCGTGCCCGTTTCAAAGTCGATGGCGGTGAAGGTGGGCATCGGTTGTGTTTAGGAAGATGCCGAGGGGGCTTCGTCGATTAGCTTTTGGGCGAATAGGCGGGAGGCTATGACGTCCTGCGGGCTCACGCGTTTGCTCAGTTCCAACACAACGGCTTGGTCGGGGCGGATGTGTTTTTGGACGAGGGGGAAGTCGACCGTGCCGCCTTCAAGGAGGAGGCCGTTGTGGTCCCTGCCCTCGGCGCTGACGTTGTGCAGGTGGAAGCCGAGGCGATTGGCGTCGGTAGCCGCAAGCATGTCGGAGACGTTGGCGAGCCCGAGGCGTTCCTTGATGCGCGAGTGGCCGACGTCGTGCCATGAGCCGACGAAGGGCAAGTCTTCGACGCTCTTGAAGAATTCGGCCATGTCGGCGTCGAGTGGCAGTTCCATGAGCCAGTCGCGGTTTTCCACGCCGATGCGCACCCCCGCCTCCTCAGCCGATGCTTTAATCGCCTCCAAGCACTCGCGGATGCGTTTATAGTGTTTGGGGGCGGCCTTGCGCATTTTCTTGAGCAGGCGGTCGCGGCGGGCGGGGAATGTTTTGTCGGCGGCCAATTCCTCGACGGTTTTGTCCTTGATGAAGTCCTGCAGGGAGCGGGAGGGGTCGCCAAAGAAGAAGCGCAGGCTGCCCATGTGGGCCACCATGCGGTCGGCCCCCACGCGTTTGGCGAAGGCGATGGAGTTGAGGGTGTGGCGCACCCATTGGGCGCGGCCGCTTTTGAGGCCCGCGCTGGGCTCGTAATAGTTGGGGGACGGTTCCATCACCCCGGGGGGCAGCGGGCAAAAGTTGTGGGTGGAGGAGACTTTTATTATGCCCTTTTCCACCGCCGACAGGATGCCGGGCACGAGGGTCAGCGGGATGCCGTGGCCCAGTTCCACGTAGGCAAAGCCGAGGTCGGCCACTTCTTTGAGCATCGCCTCGCCGTCCGTGTGCCGGTGGGAGAGCCAGCAAGTGGAGAGGGAAAGACGGGCGGTTTGGTTCATATATATCCAATATACAACGAGTAAAACAACGCTGTCAGGTCGAAATACGCCCTTTTTACGGCCTTGACGGCCACCATTGTACTGGAAAATAATATCAAGTTCACCTGCTTGCGCGCATCCGCCGCCGCAAGCGGACATCCATCCCGATGCCAGCCACATCCAAAACAACCGACGGAGAATGCGTTCGCACCTTAAAAGTGCAGAACAAAATGGGCATACACGCCCGCCCCGCCGCCATGATCGTGCGCATCGCCAACCGGCACACACACACCGAGGTCTGGATCGAGAAGGATGACGAGCGCGTCAACGGCAAGAGCATCATGGGGATCATGATGCTGGCCGCGGGGAGCGACAGCACCCTGCGCTTCGTCGCCACGGGCCCCACCGCCGAAAAACTCCTCGACGAGTTGGAGGAGCTTTTTAACCGCAAGTTCGACGAGGTCTAATCCTCACCTCGGCCGTTTTTTTCAGCTTTTCCTGTTCTTTTGCTCTCATGAGTGATCTTTGCGCATCCTTTGACTCGGTGGAATCGGTGATCGCCGACATTGCCGCCGGAAAAATGGTGATCGTCACCGACGACGAGAACCGCGAGAACGAGGGCGATTTGCTCATGGCGGGCGGAATGGTCACCCCCGAGGCCATAAACATGATGGTGACCCACGCGCGCGGGTTGATCTGCGCGCCCATGACCGCGCAGCGGCTGTGCCAGCTGGGCATCACCCACATGGTGCCGGAGAACCGCGAGTCGCAGCGCACGGCCTTCACCGTTTCGGTGGACGCGGCGGAAGGGATTTCCACGGGTATCAGCGCGGCGGACAGGGCGCGGACGATCCGGCTTTTGGCCGACCCGACGGCGCAGGCCAAAGATTTGGTGCAGCCGGGGCATATCTTCCCGCTGTGCGCGCGCGAGGGGGGCGTGCTCGAGCGCGCGGGGCACACGGAGGCCGCCGTCGATCTGGCGCGGCTCGCGGGGCTGGAGCCCGCCGGCGCGATCTGCGAGATCATGAACGCGGACGGCACGATGGCGCGGCTGCCGGAGCTGGTTGTTTTTAAGGAACGTTTTGGGATAAAGCTGCTTTCGATCGCCCAACTGATCGAGTACCGCCGCCGCCGCGAAAAGCTGGTGACGCTCATGGGGCGCAGCGAAGTGACGACCCCGCAGGGGACTTTTTTGGCGCACGTGTACCAGTCGGCCCCCGACGGGGCGACGCACTACGCCCTCTCGATGGGGGAGCTTTCCGACCGCCCCACCCTCGTGCGCATGCACGGGGAGAACGTGTTGGCCGACGTGTTCGGGGCCGACGGTTTCGCTGAGCGGCCCAACGATGTTGCCCGCGCGCTCGGGCGTATCGCGGATGAAGGTTCCGGCGTCCTCGTCCACGTGGCGCAGCCGGGGGGCGGGCTGACCGTGCAGGGCGGCGAGCTGTTGCGGCAAAGCGCCAACCAAAATGTGCTGCGCACTTATGGCATAGGGGCGCAGATTTTGCGCGATCTGGGGCTCAAGCGCCTGCGGCTGCTTTCCGAACACCCGCGAAAAATCGCCGCGATTGACGGCTGGGGCCTTGAGATCGTTTCCACGGAGAATTTTTAGCTTATATGAGCACTGACAAACCTTTCTTTCCCAAAATTTCCGGGGGCGACCTGCGCTTCGCGGTCGTGGCCGCGCGCTACAATAATGCCCTTGTCGAGGGGCTGATCCGCCGCGTGCTCGAAGTTTTCAAGGAAAACGGCGTGGGCCCGCGCAACGTCGAGCTGCGCCGCGTGCCCGGCTCCGCCGAGCTGCCCTATGTGGCGAACATGCTCGCCGCCACCGGGCAGTTCGACTGCGTGATCGCGCTCGGGGTCATCGTTTCCGGCGACACGATGCACGACAAGGTGATCGCCCACAGCACCGCCACGGCGCTGGCCTCGATCGGGTTTTCGACCGAGGTGCCGGTGATCAACGGGGTGCTCACCGTCAACGACGACGCGCAGGCCAAGGAACGCGTTTTCGGCAAAACCGACCGCGGCGCGGAATTTGCGCAAGCCGCCCTCGAGATGGCGCGGCACAAGATCGAGCTGATCGAGCGGCTGGACGCCATCGAGGCCGAGGAGGAGGCGCGCGAGGACGGAAACGACGACTTCGACCCCGAAAAGTTTTTCAAGAGCAACTGATTTTCTCCCATGCCCGAACATACCGAAGATATCCCCTCCCCCGTCGCCGACGACGACGCGATCCCGCCCTCGACGCCGCGCAGGGAATGCCGCGTCGCCGCGATGCAGTTTTTGTACATCTGGGAACTCAGCCGCCCCGAGGACGTGAAGGAGTCCGCCATGACGTTCTTCGGCTCGCGCGAAAAGCCGCGCGAATTTTACGCCTTCGGCGAGGAGCTGGCGATGGGTGCCATCGAAAAAATCCCCGAGCTGGACGAGGTGATCCGCAACCACGCGCGCAACTGGACGATCGCCCGCATCGCGAAGGTCGACCTCTCCATCTTGCGGCTGGCGCTGTACGAGCTGCTGTTTCGCAAGGACATTCCGCCCGTCGTGACGATCAACGAGGCGATCGAGATCTCCAAAAACTTTTCCGGCCCCGACGCCAAGCGGTTCATCAACGGCATCTTGGACAAGGTGAAGGAAACCCTCCCGCGGCCCGCGCGCAGCGCGGCGCAGGACTGAGCATATTTTCTTAACATGGCGTCTTTGTTTGAACGTTTTAAGCAGGGGCTTAAAAAAGCCTCCCCCGTCAGTTTCTTCGGGAAAATCGGGGGGCTGTTTTCCAAAAAGCTCGACGCTTCCAGCATCGAGGAACTGGAGGAGGCGCTCTACGGGGCGGATTTCGGGGTCGAGACGACTCAGGAAATTATCGACACGATTTCCGAGGCCTTCCGCACAGAAAAACAGTTGCGCTCGCAAGAGGCCGCCGAGATCGGCACGACCGTGCTGGCGCGCGCGCTCGAAGGAGCCGAGGGGCGTTTGCCCGACCCTGTGGCCGGGGAGAAACCGCAGGTGATCGCGCTGATCGGCGTCAACGGTTCCGGCAAGACCACGACCGCCGCCAAGCTCGCCTATCAGATGGGCAGGCAGGGACGCAGCGTCGTTATCGGGGCGTGCGACACCTTTCGCGCGGCCGCCAACGAGCAGATTCGGGCGTGGGCCGACAAGCTGGGGCTTGATCTGGTCGCCTCGCAGACGGGGGCGGACGCCGCCGCCGTCGCCTTTGACACGTACCAAGCCGCCCTCTCGCGCGGGCGCGACACTGTTATTTTGGACACTGCAGGCAGGCTCCACACCAAGCAGAATTTGATGGAGGAGCTTAAGAAAATCAGGCGCGTGCTGCAAAAGAACGACCCTGACGCCCCGCAACACCGCTGGCTCGTCGTGGACGGCTCGCTCGGCTCCAATTCGCTGGAACAGGCCCGCGTGTTTCACGAGGCGTTCGGGCTGACGGGACTGGTGGTGACGAAGCTCGACGGCACCTCGCGCGGCGGTGCCCTCGTGTGGATTTACCGCGAGTTAAAACTGCCCGTTTATTTTGTGGGACTGGGCGAAAAGCCCGACGACCTACAGCCCTTCGGCGTGCGCCCCTATGTGAACGCGATTTTCGGGCTGGAGTCCGAGTAGGTTGTGTTTGAAAATTATGGCCATGAAACCCGGCACACTTTCCGTCGAATTGGGGAACCGCGCTTACGCCATTGTTCTGGGAAAAGGGCTGCGGCCGAAGGTGGACGCGTTTTTCGCGAAGCTGCGGGCGAAAAAGCGGCGCGTGGTCGTCGTGGCCGACACGCGGTTTGCCAAAAAGAACCACGCCTTCATGGACGGGCTGGCCGACAATGTGATTCTATTGCCTTCGGGCGAAAAAACGAAGTCGCTGGGGCAGCTGGAAAAACTTTTGGGACAACTTTCGCGCAGCAGGCTTGATCGCACCGGCGTGTTGGCCGCCGTCGGCGGCGGGGTGACGGGCGATCTTGTCGGGTTTGCCGCCGCGAGTTACCAGCGCGGCATTGATTTTGTGCAGGTGCCCACCACCCTACTCGCGATGGTGGACAGCTCCGTCGGGGGGAAGACGGGCGTCAATTTGCCCGAAGGGAAAAATCTGGTCGGCGCGTTCCATCAGCCGATCGGGGTGTTTGCCGACATGGGGCTGCTGAAGACGCTGCCCGCGCGCGAGTTCAACGCGGGGATGGCGGAAGTGATTAAGTGCGCGTTGATCGCGGACGCGGAACTTTTTGAGAAATTGGAGACCAAAGCTCCGTTCAAATGGGACAGCCCCGAATTGCCCACGCTCATCCGCGCGTGTTGCGCACTGAAGGCCGACATCGTGAGAAAGGACGAGCGCGAGACGGCGAAGACCGGCGGGCGGGCGCTGCTCAACCTCGGGCACACCTTCGGCCATGCGATCGAGAAAGTTGGCGGCTACGGATGTTATCTGCACGGCGAGGCGGTCGCCCTTGGGCTGGTGATGGCGGCAGAACTTTCCGTGCGGTTGAAAACGCTGTCCGCAAAAAACGCCGCGCGCGTTAAAGATTTGCTGGAAAAGCAGGGGCTGCCCATACGGCTGAAGGAGGTCTTGCCGTTGAGGGAACTGATGCAGGCGCTCAAACGCGACAAAAAAGTGCGCGCGGGGGTCTTGCGCTTTGTGACGATGAAGGGGCTGGGAAAGGCCGTCACCCGCGACAATGTGAAGGAGGCGGACGCGGCCGCGTGCTTTCTCAAAATCGGGGCGCGACAATAGGTCTTTTTAAAACTAGAATATCGCCATGGCCGGATTCGACGAAAATTTGGTGCGCGAGTATTTTGAGTTGAACGGTTTTTTCGTGCGCCAGCTGCACAAGTATCAGGTCCACTCCCGCAAAAAACGCGCGGAGGAGGAGATCGACCTGCTCGTGCACAACCCTTCCCCCAAGGGCGCCGAAGGGGGGCTCTCCGGATTTCAGATTTTCTCGAGCGACCTGCCGCGCGTCTCGCGGGCGCTCGTGGCCGTCAAGGGCTGGCACACCTCGCGCCTGACGCCCTCCATGCTCCGGGGCGGCGGCTCCAAGATTTCGGACTTTTTGGACAGCGACGCGGAGGCGGCGAAGGAGGGATATTTTTCGGGGTTCGAGGATGCCGAGGGGGCGAAGGATGCCCTGTTGCACATCCTCGTGCTGCCCGGGTTGCCCGCGACGGAACCGCTGCGCGGGCAGACTATCGAGATGCTGCGCGAGCGCGGGGTGGACGCGATTCTTTCCTTCCCCACGATTTTGGAAAACTTGCTGCACCATGTGGAGACGAACCTTTCCTACCAAAAGTCTGACGCGCTCCAGATGATCCGGCTGCTGAAACTCTACGACATGATCAAGCCGCCACAGTTGGAGTTGTTTTCCGATATGCCGCGCAAACGCTGAATTTTATTTTTTATTCCCATGATTCATCCCACCGCAATCGTTTCCCCCAACGCCGACATCGGCCAAAACGTGTCGATAGGCCCCTTCTGCATTGTCGAGGACGACGTGCGCATCGGCGAGGGCTGCGTACTTCACAGCCACGCCTGCGTGCGCGCGGGCACCGTTTTGGGCAAAAACGCGCGCGTGGGCGCCTTCACCGCCATCGGCGGGGAACCGCAGGACCTCGGCTTTGACACGTCGGTGAAAAGCGGCGTGATCGTCGGCGACGGTGCCGTTTTCCACGAGGGCGTCACCGTCCACCGCGCCACCAAGCCCGGGGAGCACACGCGCATCGGCGAAAACTGCCTGCTCATGTCGTACGCGCATATGGGGCACGACAGCGTCGTGGCCGACCGCGTCATCATCGCCAGCGGCGCCCTGCTGGGCGGCCACGCCCACATAGAGGATTACGCCTTCATCAGCGGGAACGTGGCTGTGCACCAAGGTTGCCTCGTCGGCGAAAGCGCCATGATCAGCGGGAATGTCGCCATCTCCATGGACGTGCCGCCCTTCTGCAACGTCGCGGTGCGCAACATGGTGGCGGGGCTCAACCTTATCGGGTTGCGCCGCCGCAAATTCCCCACCGAAACCATCCTCGAAATCAAGCGCTGCTACTTCAAGGTTTTCGGCGACACGGGCAGCCCCGTCAAGTACGCCCAAGAGGAACTGGACAACAATCCAAACCTCTCCCCGCAGGCGAAACGCTTTTTGCAATTTTTCGTCAACAAACGCCACGGCATCGTGCGCCCGCTCCAACGGTACAAGGGCAGCGCGGCCGCGGAGGAATAATGACCGCGAAAAAAATAGCGTTCACTTGCGGGGATCCTTCCGGCGTCGGGCCGGAGGTAATCGCGGCATGGGTCAAGGGCCATCCTGAACAGGCGGGCGATGTGGTGGCGATCGGGCCGAAAAAGTGGATTGAGGCGATGGGGGTCGAGGGCGTCGCCGTGGGGGCGGATGATTTTTGCGCGGCCGCGGGCAAGCCGACCGTCGAAGGGGCGCGGGTAGCCTTCGAGGCGTTGGAGGCGGCGGCGAAGGGGTGTCTCGACGGGATTTTTTCGGCGGTCGTCACCGGGCCGGTTTCCAAGGAGTGGATGGCATCGGCCGGGTTTCATTTTCCGGGACAGACGGAGTTTTTCGCCGACCGCTGGGGCGGCAATCCGACCATGGCGTTTGCGGGCGGCAAGCTCGCGGTCGCGTTGGCGACGTGGCATATTCCGCTGCGCGAGGTGCCGGAGGCGGTGACATTTGAATGCCTTGCGCGCGCGGTTGAACGGGCGGATTTTTTGGCGCGGGCGTTGTGGGCAAAAACGCCGCGCATCGCCGTGTGCGGGCTCAACCCCCACGCGGGGGAAAACGGGTTGATTGGGAACGAGGAGCGCGATTTGATCGACCCTGCGCTCGATAGGCTGCGTGAAAGATTTGCGGGGCTTTCAAAGGCGCTGCCGCCCGACACCGTCTTTCGCCGCCAGCTTGAGGGGGAGTTTGACGTGTGCGTGGCCCTTTACCACGACCAAGGATTGGGGCCGCTCAAGGCGGTTGATTTTGACCGCGCGGCCAATTTGACGCTCGGGTTGCCGTTTGTGCGGACAAGCCCCGACCACGGCACGGCCTTTGGGATCGCGGGCAAGGGAATCGCCTCGTGCGATTCGTTTGACGCGGCCGTTCGGATGGCGCGGGCGCTGGGTGGTGTTTGAAAAAACGCTCAGCCCAGCGCGAGGCGTTTTTTCCACAGGCGCAGTTGTTGCTGTGTCTGCTTGAGGCCGGGCATGCCCGCGTTTTCGCGTTTGGCAAAAGCGCGTTTGAGATCGAAGACGTCCGTCCAGTCTTTGCCGAGTTTCGGGGCGGCTTTCGAGGCTTGGGCGAAGGGGATTTTATTTAACGGCGTGCCGAGTTTTTCCGAAAGGGCGACGAGCGCTCCCACTTGGTGGTGCGCCTCGCGGAAGGGGACGCCTTTCAGGACGAGATAGTCCGCCAAGTCGGTCGCCAAAAGCAGCGGGTCGGCGACGGCGGCCGCGCAGCGCGCGGGATTCATCTGCGCGCCCTCCACCGCCCCCTGCATGACGCTTAGGCACATGAGCAGCTGCTCGTGGCTGTCGAACAACGGGGGCTTGTCTTCCTGCAAGTCGCGGTTGTAGGTCAGCGGCAAACCCTTCTCAATCGTCAGCAGCGCGACGAGGTTGCCCGTAAGGCGCGCGGATTTGCCGCGGATCAGCTCCATGCAGTCGGGGTTTTTCTTCTGCGGCATGAGGCTCGAGCCCGTCGTGAAAGCGTCGGGCAGACGGATGAAACCGAATTCGCTGGAGTTCCACAAAATCATGTCTTCCGCCATGCGCGAGAGGTGGATCGCGCACAGGGAGCAGGCGAAGGCGAATTCCAGATGGGCGTCGCGGTCGGAGACGGCGTCCATGGAGTTGCCCGTCAGGCAGGGTTTGCCGTCGGCGTCCTCAAAGCCAAGCTCGCGGGCGCTGAAGGCGCGGTCGATCGGCAGCGTCGTGCCCGCGATCGCGCCGGAGCCAAGCGGGGAAACGAACGCCTCGCCGAAGACGCGGGCGAAGCGGCGCGCGTCGCGCCAGAGCATCTCGACATAAGCCAGAAAATGGTGCGCCGCCGTGACAGGCTGGGCGCGCTGCAGGTGCGTGTAGCCGGGCAAAAAGACTTTCGCGTTTTCCTCGGCGAAGCACACGAGCGCGGCCAGCAGCGACATCACCGCGCGCTGGAGCTGGCGGGAGGCGTCGACCAGATACAGACGCATGTCCGTCGCCACTTGGTCGTTGCGCGAGCGGGCCGTGTGGAGTTTGGCTGCCGCGGGGGTTATTTTATGCAGGGCCTGCTCGATGTTCATATGGACGTCCTCGAGCGAGGGGTCCCATGAAAATTTGCCCTCGGCGATGCGCTCGTCCAGCTCGTTCAGGCCCTTGCGGATCGACTCGAATTCGGCCTTGGAAATGAGGCCCACTTTGGCGAGCATCGCGGCGTGGGCCTTGCTGCCCAAGATGTCGAAGGGCGCGAGTTTTTTGTCGAAAGAGACCGACTCCGAAAAGCGGGCCATCAGTTCCGACGGGCCTTCGGAGAAGCGTCCCCCCCATGTGGCCTGGGCGGGTGTGGTGCGTTTGGGCTTTGCCATGACAAAGATTTGTTAACGGCCCTCCATGCCCGTGGTCATCCACTGGGATTCGTTGGCGCGGAACTGCTCGTTGGCCTGCTTGACGCGCTCGACGTAGTCGCCCGCGTTTTTGGTCTCGCCGCGGATCACGCTGCCGACGGGCGCGTGCTCGATCTGGCGGTCGGGCGTGCTGCAGCCGACGGCGGCGAACGAGAGGGCAAGAAGTCCTAAAAATGTTTTCATGACGATGGGGTGTCTCTTGTTGTTTGGGGTTATCCCTCGGCGCGGGCGCGGGCGTCGGAATCAAGGGCGGTTTTGAAGGCGTCGAGTTTTTCGCGGGTTGTTTTCTTGATGTCCGCGAGGGTGGCAGCCGACGGGGCGTCGGCGCGGGCGAAGAGGTAGAACTTGACCTTCGGCTCGGTGCCCGAGCCGCGGACGGCGAATTTCCAGCCGTTCTCCAGCTCGAAGAAGTAGAAGGTCTCCTTCGGGACCTCGAAGCCGTCGGCGTCGCGGATGTCCTCGCGGCCGAAGTCGGTGAACTTCGAGACTTTCACGCCCGAGATTTCCTTGGGCGGGTTGGCGCGGTAGGAGGCGAGGATACGGGCGATTTTCGCCGCGCCCGAGGCCCCCTCGTAGTAGATGTTCAAAAGGTCCTCGAGGTAGTATCCATATTTTAGATACAGATTGTCGAGGTACTCTTCGAAGGTCGACCCGTCGCGCTTGAGGGCCGCCGCCAGCTCGGTCACGAGGCAGACGGCGCTGTTGCCGTCCTTGTCGCGCACTTCGTCGCTGGCGAGGTAGCCGTAGCTCTCCTCGCCGCCGAAGGCGAAGTAGCAGCTGCGCTTGAGCAGCAGGCGCGTGCGGGCAGCTTGGGTCGTGGCGTCGTAATTGACGGCCACGCCTTTTTCCTCGAAGGCCGAGTCTTCCAATTGTTGCTGGTACTGGCCGAGGCGCTGGCCGATCCACTTGAAACCCGTCAGGGTGTTGACGACCTTGACGCCGTGGGCGCGGGCGATGGCGTCCTGCATGGGGGTCGTCACGAAGGTTTTGATGACGGCGACGTTGTCGCCGCCTTCCTGCGGGATGATCCCCTTTTCCTTGAGCAGACGCAGGCGGTGTTCCAAGAGCATGCTCCCCGTCATGTTGCCCGTGAGCAGGCGCATGCCCCCCTCCTTCGCGCGCACCGCTATGCCGACGCGGTCGTCGTCGGGATCCGTCGCCACCGCGACGTCGGCGTGTTCGGCCTCGGCCACTTTGACCGCCTCGGCGAAGGTTTCGGCGTTTTCGGGGTTGGGGGATTTGACCGTCGGGAAGCGCGGGTCCATCGGCATCTGCGAGGCGACCAAAACAGGCTCGAGGCCGAGTTGGCGCAGGGCCGGGATGACCATCACCTGCCCCGTGCCGTGCACCGGCGTGAAGACGACTTTGGGCTGCTGGACGCGGATCGTGTCGGCGTCTAAAACGGTGGAGACGACGCAGTCGAGATAGGGTTTTTCCAGCTCGGGTGAAATGGTGACGACCTGCGAGAGGTCGACGTTCAAAAAGGCGGGCAGCTCGGAAAGGCCGACCGCGTTGACCTCGTCGATGATGCCCTCGGCGTGGGGGGGCACCACTTGGCAGCCGTCGCCGAAGTAGGCCTTAAAGCCGTTGTCGTGCGAGGGGTTGTGGCTGGCCGTGATGACGATGCCCGCGTGGCACTTGAAGTGGCGCACGGAAAAACTCAGCTGCGGGGTCGAACGCGGCCCGTCAAAAATGAGGGCGCGGCCGCCGAGTTTCGACCAGACGGACGCCGCCAGCTCGCAGAAGTGCCGCGAAAAATGCCGCACGTCGTGCGCGATGACGATCTTGGGCACGTCCATCAGCGCGCTGTGGGCGGCGAGGTATTTTTGCGTGTAGCGGAACATGCCCGCCGTCGCGCGGATGATGTTGAAATCGTTCAGGAGGTTCGTGCCCACGCCCGCGTGTTCGGGCGTGCCCATGGCGGAGGGCTTGCCGGTTTCGCTCGGGGCGCTCACCTTCCCGATCGTGCGGCCGCGCATGCCTCCTGTGCCGAAGGCCAGTTGCTTAAAAAAGCGGTCGTTTAACTCGTCCCATGCCTTTTGTGCCACAAGTTCGCCGATAGCCCGGACGGCCCAGTCGGGCAAAAAGCCGCCGTTGAGCCATGTCTTGATGTTGGCGACGCTTTCGGGCAGCAGCGGGGCGTTGTTCAGCGCGGTTTCGATGTCTTTGGTTGTCATGTGTGAAATTTACGGATGGGCGGGCGGCGGCTGGGCGCGGTCTTTCTCGAAGCGGAAGACCACCTCGTCGCTGCGGGAGTAGCCCAAGCGCTGGCGCACCACGCGCTCGAAAAATTCCTGATCGTTCATCAGGCGGTCGAAATACTCCTGCTTGAGTTGGATGTCCGCGCGGGCCTTGGCGAGCTCCTCCTTGTAGGTGCGCTCGCGCAGCTTCATGGAATCGTACTCCCGATACGCCTGCAACAGCACCATGCTGAACAGCCCGAGCGCGACCGCGAGCAGTCCCGTCAGGATGAACAGAAGGATTTTGTAATCGGAAGAGGTTTTCATTGGGCGGAGCGACGCCTCTTCCAAGCATAACAGCGTATAGGCGGCTGGAAAGGTTTTTTACGCCCTACCCTACGCTATCACCGAGCGATCCGGCTGGGGGCCGGAGCCTAGGCGGATGTTGTCGATTCTTTGGAGCTGGGTTTCCGTGAAGGGCGGGCTTTGGAGGGCGGCCAACTGGTCGTCGAGCTGGGATGTGACGCGCGCGCCGGTGACAAGGCATGTCATGCCCTTTTGCGCCAAGAGCCATGCCAAGGCCATGTGGGCCAAAGGCTCACCGCGCTCGCGGGCGATGTCGGCCAGCGCCTTTATTTTGGGCAGGCGGGCCATGAGGCGATCGTGCAGGGCCGGGTCGTGGTTTTGGCCGACGCGGGAGTTCTTCGGGATGCCGGAGAGGTAACGCTCCGACAGCAGCCCCTGCGCCAGCGGGCTGAACGCCATGAAGCCGACTCCGAGGCGCTCGCAGGCCGGGGGCAGGTCGATGTGGGCGTCGTCGAGCAGGTTGAGGCGCGACTGGTTGATGAGGCAGGGAATCCCCATGTCTTTGAGGATCGCGCAGGCCTCGCGCGTTTGGGAGGCGTCGTAATTGGAAATGCCCGCGTAGAGCGCCTTGCCCGAACGCACCGCGTGGGCGAGCGCGCCCATCGTTTCCTCCAACGGAGTGTGCGGGTCGAAACGGTGCGAGTAGAAAATGTCGACGTAGTCGAGTTTTAGGCGTTTTAAGCTCTGGTCGAGGCTCGCCAGTAGGTATTTGCGCGAGCCCCATTCGCCGAAGGGCCCCGGCCACATACGGTAGCCCGCCTTGGTCGAGATGATCAGCTCGTCGCGGTAAGGGGCGAAGTCGGTGGCCAAAATCTGGCCGAACCACTCCTCCGCCGCGCCGGGGGGAGGCCCGTAGTTGTTGGCGGCGTCGAAGTGAAATATCCCGCGGTCGAAGGCGTGCAGGACGAGGTCGCGGACTTGGTCGGAATCCGAGGCGACCCCGAAATTTTGCCAGATGCCCAGCGCGATCGGCGGCAGCACGATGCCGCTATGGCCGCTGCGCCGATACGGCATTTTTTCGTAACGGGCGGGATCGGGGGCGTAGGGTTTGGCGGCGCTCATGTTACCAGAAGTAAATATAGAGACTGACTATCGCTGCCAAGACTAGACATGCCATGACTTTTGCCCCGCGCGAGGATTCGAGGGAGATCGTCGCGTTGTCGGGGATCGTGACGGGTTTGGGCAGGGGCTTGAGCCAAGTCATGACGCCGAGGATGCCCAAGACGCAGAAGAAGGACACCGCCATGCGGTCGAGGAAGGAAAGGGACGGGATCGCCACTTTCAGCACGCCGTAGACGATCGGGTTGATCAACAGGCCGACCACGCCGCACATCGCGGGCGCGCGCTTCACCACAAAGCCGAAGATGAATACGGCGAGGATGCCGGGGGAAATGAAGCCTTGGAATTCTTGGATGAACAGGAAGATGCCGCCGAATTTCGGGTCGCCCAGAAGCGGCGCGATCAGGCAGCCGATCACGACGAACACCCCCACGCTCACGCGGCCGACGAAAACGAGCGTCTTGTCCGCCGCCGAACGGTGGAGGTATTTTTTATAAATATCCATCGAGAAAATCGTGGAGGCGGCGTTGAGCATCGAGGCGAGCGAACTGACGATCGCCCCCAACAGCGCCGCCAGCACGAAGCCGCGCAGCCCCACGTTTTCGGGCACCAAGTTTTGCACCAGCAGGCCGAAGGCGCTGTCGTATTTGTAGAGCGGAAGATCGACGGGGCTCATCGGTTTTTTCGCGGCCGCGGCGGCCGTGGCGCTGGCCTTGTTGTAAGCCTGCACCTCCGCCGCCTTTTGCGGGTTTTTCTCGGCGAAGCCGTTCGCCAGAATGTAATGGGTGTATTGGCCGTCGGCGCCGGGGGCCGCGGTTTTTATTTTTTCGAACTTCACCCATTCGACGTCTTTTTGGGCCATCTGCTCCATCTGGCCGCCGAACAGGTTGAAGGCGATGATGCCGGGGAAGACGATGATGAAGGGGGTCACGATCTTCAGCAGCGAGGCGAAGACGATGCCGCGCTGGCCCTCCGCGAGCGACTGCGAGCCGAGCGTGCGCTGGATGATGTACTGGTTAAAGCCCCAGTAATAAAGATTGGGTATCCACAGGCCGACCAGCAGCGCCGTCCACGGCAGCACTTGGTCGTGCAGCGGGAGCACCATGTGCAGTTTGTCGGCGTTGAGGTGGAAGAATTTTTCAACGCCCGACGAGGCGTCGGTGAGGGTGCCCACGTCGGGGGCGTTGTGCAAGAGCCCCGCCAAAGGTGCCGCCCCGAGGGCGCGGAAAGACAGGTAGGTGATGACGCCCCCGCACAGGATCAGCGCCGAGCCCTGCAGCAAGTCCGCCCACGCGCAGGCCTTCAGGCCGCCCGTCGCCACGTAGACCGCGGCGATGATACCTATCACCCAGCTGGCCATCACGACGTCGATTTGCGGGTAGAGGGTGAAGAAGGTCAGCGCGCCCGCGTAGATGACGGCTGATATCGTGACCCCCACATAGGTGATCATGGTGAACAGCGCCATCAGGGAGCGCGACGTCTCGTTGTAGCGGTATTCCAAAAATTCGGGGACGGTGTACACGCCCGTCTTTAAAAAGCGCGGCAGGAAGAAGAAGCCCACGATCAGCAGGCTCACCGCCGCGAGCCATTCGTAGGACGCGATCGCCAGACCCACGTGGCTGGCCGCCGAACCGCTCATGCCCACGAACTGCTCGGACGAGATGTTCGCGGCGATCAGCGAGAAGCCGATCAGCCACCAGCTCAGGCCGCGGCCCGCCAGAAAGTAGGATTCGCTGCCGCCTTTTTCGCGGCCCTTCCAGGTGCCCAGCAGGATAACCGCGACGACAAAGCCGATGAAAACAGTCCAGTCGATGATAGACATGATTAAAATAGGGTAATGGGAAGGGGTGGAATTAGCTATTGATGTACCTCACTTTTGGGTTGTGTGCAAGTTGGCAAGTGCTTTTGAATGTGGCCGCATTATGGAAACTTTTTTCGGCCAGCTCTCCGACGGAACCGAGGTGCCCCTGTACACGCTGACGTGCGCCGCCGGCGCGCGGGCGTATGTGACCCCCTTCGGGGCGACCCTCGCGGGGTATGAGATTTTGGAAAAGCACGGCTCGTGGATGCCGCTGGTGTGCGGGTTTAACCGCGTGCTTGATTATGAGAACACTAATGTGTGCATGGGCGCGATTATCGGGCGGGTGGCCAACCGGATCGCCAACGCGCGGTTCCCACTGGAGGGACTGACGGTTGAACTGGAGGCGAACCAGCCGCCCAACTGCACGCACAGCGGGAAATGGGGGTTTCAAAAACGGCTGTGGAAACTCAGGCGGTTTCGCCAGACGGCGACGGATTCGTTTATTGAATTGGAGATAGAATCACCCGATGGCGAGGGCGGATTCCCGGGAAATGTGCGCGTGTGCGTAAAATACACGCTGGAGGCGGACGGGCTGCTGCGCCTCGATGTCGAGGGGCAAACCGACTCGCCGACGCCGCTGAATATCGTGCACCACCCGTACTTTAATCTTTCGGGCGATTTTTCAAAAACGTGCTTGGGCCACACCCTCCAAATCGAGGCCGACGCGTACACGCCGACCGACGACGCGCTGATACCCACGGGGGAACTGCGGGCGGTAAAGGGAACGGTGTATGATTTTATAAAACCACGCCGATTGGGCGAGGCCATCGAGGCCGCCGCGGCCGAGCTGCGCGGCGCGAAAGGCTATGACATTAATTTCGCCCTGCGCGGCGGGGTCTCCCCCACCCTGCGGCGCGCGGCCGAGCTGCGCGACCCGGCGTCCGGGCGATCGCTGGAAATCGAGACGACACTGCCGGGCTTTCAGATCTACACGGCGAATCATTTTAACGGGGCGTTTTCGGGGCCGGGCAACGTGCCGTTAAAAGCGTATTGCGCGGTGGCGTGCGAGGCGCAGTATTTCCCCGACGCGGTCAACCACCCCGAGTTTCCCTCCGTGATGTGCGCGCCAAAAACGCCCTTCGTGGGGTGCACGACGTATCGGTTTAAGACAAAGGGAAATTGAGGGAATTTTACAGATATATTTTTGCCGCCAGACATAGATTCTTGCAAAAAGACAGGCGGGTGTAGTAAGGTGTTTTCGCGTTTTGCCGCATTTAAATGACGGCATTCCCCACGCCATGACCCCTGAAAAAAGGACACCTCGTTTTTTGATTTTCATTTCTTTTTGACTTAAGAAACAACTGGTATTCTACTAATATACATTATGAGCGAAATCCTCCATTCCCCGTTTTCCCGCCGTAAATTTATCCAGGCGGCCGCGCTGACCGGCGCGGCTTTGAGCATGCCGCTGTTGCGCGGACAGCCAGGGCCCCACGCCAAAAAGGCAAAGTTCATCCCCGAGGGGAAACCCCTGCGCTTGGCGTCCGTCGGCTGCGGCGGCATGGGCGCCGGCGACATCAATAACGTGATGGCCCAAAACGAAAAGGGCGCCAACGTGGAGCTGGTGGCGCTGTGCGACGTGGACGAAGTCCGCGCCAAGGGAATTTTTGAAAAGTACCCGAACGTCCCGCGCTTCAAGGACTACCGCGAAATGCTCCAGAAAATGGGGGACAAGTTTGACGTCGTGACGATCGGCACCCCCGACCACATGCATTTCCCCATCGCCATGACAATGATGGACGCAGGCAAGCATGTGTACGTCGAAAAACCCATGGCGCACTCGCTCGAGGAGGTGCAGCTGATGCGATTGAAGGCGCGCGAAATGGGCGTCGTGGCCCAGATGGGCAACCAGGGTTCCGCCAACGAAGGCACCCGCCTCCAGCAGGAATGGATCAGGGCCGGGGCCATCGGAAACGTGCGCCGCATCGTGGCTTGGACGAACCGGCCCACTTGGCCGCAGGGTGTCCCCGCGTATTTCCCCGCCGTCCCCGTCCCCGAAACGATGGACTGGAACCAGTGGATCGGCGTTTCCGACTTTGTGGACTACAACCCGCAGTACGCCCCCTTCAAGTGGCGCGGCTACTGGAACTGGGGCTGCGGCGCCCTGGGCGACATGGCCTGCCACACGCTCGACGCGCCCTTCCGCGCGCTCGATCTGCGCGGGGACTGCGCCGTCACCGCCGAGATGGAGGGGGAAACACCCGTGTCCTTCCCCAGCGCCGCGAAGGTGACGTACCAGTTCCCCGAGCGCAACGGGCGGCCCGCCCTCGAATTGGTGTGGTACGAGGGCAAGTGGAAGGTGCCCGTCCCGCCGGAACTGGGCAAGGATTCCGAAGGCAAAGACCGCGTGCTCACCCCCAGCGGCGGATCGCTGTATTACGGCGACAGCGGCATCTTGTATAACTCGAGCTCGCACAGCAACGCCACCCCGCAATTGCTGCCCGCCGAAAAGATGGCCGAGTTTAAAAAGAACCTGCCCCCAAAAACCATCCCACGCATCGTAAACGGCAAGCAAATGGGCAACGCCTACCGCGCGTGGATCGACGCGTGCTACGGGAAAATCCCCTGCGTCTCCGACATCGCCGAGGAGGCCGCGGATCTGACTGACTTGGTGCTCTTGGGCGTGATCGCCATGCGCGCGGGCAACGGCAAGACAATCCGCTGGGATTCCAAAAACCGACGTGTCGCAGGCATGCCGGAATTGGACAAGTACATCGCCACGCAGTACCGGAAATTCTAACATTAAAAAAAGGAGCGCCCCGCGGGGCGCTCCTTTTTTTAATGCCGCGCGGCAGGCGCGCGAAACACTTTGCCCTTGATCGCGCGCGTCGAAACGGTTTAAAAACATTCGTCCCTCCGTCCGCGTTCGCGGGCGGTGTTTTTGTGTCATTAACCCCATATTAGCTTCCAACACATAATGGACAATCTATCCCCCCTCTCGTTCTCCCGCCGCACATTCATCCAAGCCGCCATGCTGGCCGGGGCCGCCCTGAGTTTTCCGCTGTTGCGCGGGCAAAGCGCGCCGACGGCCAAAAAGACGAAATTCGTCCCCGAAGGAAAACCGTTCCGGCTGGCCGCGATCGGCTGCGCGGGCATGGGGGGGCAGGACATCACGAGCTTCATGAGCCAGAACGAAAAAGGCGCGAACGTGGAACTCGTGGCGCTGTGCGACACGGATCTGGCCCGCCCGCAAAAGATATTTAAAAAATACCCCGACGTCCCGCGCTTCCAAGACTACCGCGAGATGCTCCAAAAGATGGGGGACCAATTTGACGCGGTGACGATCGGCATTCCCGACCACATGCACTGTCCCGTCGCCATGGCGATGATGGAGGCGGGCAAGCACGTGTATGTGCAAAAGCCCATGGCCCACACGCTCGAGGAAGTGCACCTCATGCGGCTAAAGGCGCGCGAAACCGGCGTCGTGGCCCAGATGGGCAACCAAGGTTCCGCCAACGAGGGCACGCGGCTTCAGCAGGAATGGATCCGCGCCGGGGCCGTCGGCACCGTGCGCCGCGTCGTGGCGTGGACCGACCGGCCGACGTGGCCGCAGGGCGTCCCCGCGTATTTCCCCGCCGAACCCGTCCCCGAAATGCTCGACTGGAACCAGTGGATCGGCGTGTCCGACTTTGTGGATTACAGCGCGCAGTATATTCCGAAAAAGTGGCGCGGCTATTGGAACTGGGGCTGCGGCGCTTTGGGCGACATGGCCTGCCACACGCTCGACGCGCCCTTCCGCGCGCTCGATTTGCGCGGGGACTGTACCGTGACGGCCGAGATGGAGGGGGACACCGCCGTCTCCTTCCCCACCGCCGCGAAAGTGACGTATCAGTTCCCCGAGCGCAACGGGCGGCCCGCCCTCGAATTGGTGTGGTATGAGGGCAAATGGACGCCCCCTGTGCCGCCGGAACTGGGCAAAAATTCCGAAGGCGAAGACCGCAAGCTGACCGAAACGGGCGGATCGCTGTATTACGGCGACAACGGTATTTTGTACAACCCGCATTCCAGCAGCAAC
>JAVBTG010000102.1:0-4691 GCA_031556275.1 Opitutales bacterium | reverse complement strand
TTTGCTGGGCGAGAACCATACAAAACTCTGGCACATCGTGAAGGCCGCCTTGGCCCGCGCCACCACGCCGGAAAAACTGACGGCGGCCGTCGAGAAGATAGACGCCTCCTTCCTTTCGGGCTACGGCACGATCCTGTTTTTCGAAGATCAGGACGTGGTGCGTTCGCTCCAACAGACGTATGCCACCTATAGCGACAATTTCCCGCTGTGGTCGCTCCAGTCTTCGGGCATGCTTCAGCTGGTGGTGTGGACGATGCTGGAAGACGCGGGGCTGGGTGCCACGCTTCAGCACTACAACCCGCTCATCGACGCCGATGTCGCGCGCGCTTGGGCCGTTCCTCCCTCATGGAAGCTGATGTCGCAAATGCCCTTTGGCGCGCCCTTGGCCCCGGCCGGGGAGAAAAAGCAGGAGCCGCTGGAAACCCGCGTTCTTGTTTTTGAGTAGTTTCCCGTTGCAAATTGCCACTTGCCCAATCGCGGCGCTATCCCAAAAATAGCAAGGCATGAGCGCCCCCGATCAAGACGATCCCGAAATCCAGCCCATCACTCCCGTCGCGGACGAGTCGAAACCCCCCGCGCAGGACACCGTGGAGATCATCACCGTCGATGCGCCAGACACCGCGGCCAAACACCGCGTCTGGGCGAAGGTGGCGATAGCGGCGATTCTGGTGCTGGCGGGCCTTTTTATATTCGTCAAATCGTGCTCCTACGGCGAGCGCGGCATGGAGGCCCTTTCCAACCTCGGGGCGGGCGCCACGGCGGCCTACACGGACATGCGCTCGGTGGCGGGGAAAATCTGGCAGGAGATCTCCACCAAGGGCGACACCAACTATTCCTACTCGATCAGGTTCAAGTCGGCGGGCGTGCTGGACAAATATCTGCTCGCCTCCAACAAAAACGACGTCACCGAGACGATCCGCCGCGAAAAATGGTTCTCGAAGGCCGAGGCCCGCATCGAGGGCGAGGCGTCGTTCGAGTATTTCATCACGCTGTCGAAGGGCATCCGCATCGAGGCATCGCAGATGCAGGACGGCCGCCCGATCGTCTACTGCATTTTCAGCGACCTCAAGCTCGACACCCCCGTGAAGTTCGAGCTGCGCCACGTCGAGTACGTGAAGGACGGCTTCCTCATCGACGAGCAGGCGATGGTGAACGACTACCAAATCCACGTCCTGCAAAAAGACCTCGCCCAAGAGGGCAACAGCGAGTTGAAAATCGCCTTCGCCAAAGAAAAGGCCCGCGAGTCGCTGCGCACGCATTTCTTGCAGACATGGTTCCCCGAACTGCCGTGGGACAAAGCCCGCGTCTTCGTCGAGTTCGACTCCGCCAAATTGGAAGCCCCGGCATCGCAGTCCTTCATTGTCAACGTGCAGGCTCCGGCCCCGGAAGGGGCCTCGCGCAAATAAAAAAACCTAAATTTTCCCATGCCCAAAAAAGTGATCGTCGTGCGCAAGCAGCCCGCCAGTGGGCCAAAACGTTCCTGCCTCGGCAACCTGATCGCGGCGGCGGCGCTGCTTATTTCCGGCATCTACATCCTCAACCCGACAGCGGGCGTAGACTTACTCCCCGACAATCTGCCGCTGGCAGGCAATTTGGACGAGGCGTTTTTCACCGTCGTCCTGCTTTCCTCGCTGGCCTACTTCGGTTTGGAAATCCCCTTCCTTTCCCGCCGCTTCGGCGTGAACGCCCAACGCCCCCAACCGCAGGGAGCCCCCAAGCCTACCGAAGGCGAAGACAAGCCGGTTTGACAATTCACATATCGCCGCGAACAAAAAATCCGCTTCTTTCGAAGCGGATTTTTTGTTCAATCAAACCTCAAGCTTACACTTGTTCCAACGCCTGATCAAAATCCGCCACAATATCGTCGATATGCTCCAGCCCGACGGTCACGCGGATCAACTCCGGCAAAATCCCTGTCTCGCGTTGCTGCTGTTCGCTGAGTTGGCGATGGGTCGTGCTGGCGGGGTGCAACACGCCGGTGCGCGCGTCGGCCACGTGGATCACCTGCGCTGCGAGCTTGAGCGCGTCCATGAATTTCTCCGCCTGCTTCGCGTCGCCCTTGATGCCGAAGGTGAAGACGCCGGAGCAGCCTTTCAGGTATTTTTTCGCGCGTTCCTTTTCGGGCGAAGACTCCAATCCCGGGTAGTTGATCCACGCCACCTTCTCGTGCTTTTCTAAATGCCTTGCCAACGCCAGCGCGTTCGACGAATGCCGCTCCATGCGCAACGGCAGCGTCTCAAGGTTCATGTTGATCAGATAGGCGTTCAGCGGCGCCATCTGGCAGCCGACGTCGCGCAGCACATGCGTGCGCGCCTTCACGACGAACGCGAGCTTGCCGAACGCCTCCGTGTAAACCAAGCCGTGGTAAGACCTGTCGGGCGTGCTGAAGTCGGGGAATTTCCCGTTGGCGAAATTGTAGGAACCCTTGTCCACCAAAACGCCGCCGAGGCTGGACGCGTGCCCGTCCGCGTACTTGGTGAGGCTATGCACCACGATGTCCGCCCCGAACTCGAAGGGTCGGCACAGCACGGGGGTGGGGAAGGTGTTGTCCACGGCGAACGGAATGTCCGCCTCGCGCGCGATCTTGGCGAATTTCTCCAAATCCAAAACTTTCACGCTCGGGTTCGAGAGCGTCTCGCCGAACAACAATTTCGTGTTGGGGCGTATCGCTTTCCGAATTTCTTCCGCAGAAGCTTCCTGATCGACAAAGGTCGTCTCGATGCCGAGCTTTTCAAATGTGTGCGCCAGCAAATTGAAGGAGCCGCCGTAAATGGTGCCCGCGCTCACGATATGGTCGCCCGCGCGACACAGGTTCATGACCAGCGCCGTCGTCGCGCTCTGCCCGCTGGCGAACGCGATCGCGCCCACGCCGCCTTCGAGCGCGGCCATCTTGTTCTCCAGCACCTCGATGGAGGGGTTCGACAGGCGCGTGTAAAAATGCCCCGCGACTTTCAGGTCAAACAAGTCGGCCAACTCCTTCGCGCTGGTGTAGCGGAAGGTCGTGCTCTGGCAGATGGGGGCCACGCGCGGCTCGCCGTTTTTCGGGGACCATCCCGCCTGCACGGCGATCGTTTCGATATGCGTTTTGTTCATAAAAATTATCTTTTTTAATTTACGCGCACGAGGCCCTCGTAGGCCCAGCGGAACGTCTTTCCCTTTTCGCGACTCATGTAGGGGATGCGCCGGAAGGTCAGCTGGTAGGTGCGCGTTTTTCCCTTCACGACGGCGACATAGGTCTCCTCGGGCCACAGCTCCGCGTCGGGCAGCTCTTTGGAGGCCTCTTTGACTTGGCTCAGATGCGGCACAAATTTTTCGTCGGACATCGGGAAATGCTATTCGAGTGCACAGTACCTTTTCAAGGCCGGATAATCCGCATTCACTCGCCCGCCTCGCCGCCCAATCCGTTCTCCCGCGCAAACGCCACAGCCGCCTCCGGATCGTCGCTCATCCAAAAATCCATCAAGTCGCGCGTGAGCACCGCGCGCGCCTCGCCGTCGGAAACGCTCATCGCCCACGTGAGCGCGCTCGCGGCGTCGTAGGCCACGAGCGAGCGGGTGAACCCCTCGACAGCCGCGTCGCGCGCCGCGCCGTCCGGTTGGCCCTGCAGCCAGTGCGAGGCTCCGGCGGCGTTGCTCTTTACCCACTCGGAAGCCACGGCCCGAAACGCGGCGGGGCTTTGCGATTGTTGCGCGGCCAAAAATTGCGCGGCGGCCAAAGGCTGCTGCTTGCCCCATGTCTCAAAGGTGGCTCCGAGCGCGCCTTCGCGCACGGTTTCGTCGGTCACGCTGGCGGCCCACTGCGCCGTTCCCACGGGGTCCGCCTGCGCGACCCCGCGAATAATGGCAATCCCCCCGGGCGTCAGCGCGCCCGTCGCGGCCTGCGCCTCGGCCCACGCGGCGGCTTCCAAAAAATTGTTTTGCGCCCATGCGCGGGCGAGGGCCTGCGCGGCGCGGTCCGTCGCTGCGTTGGGGGCCTGCTCCGTTAGCCAGCGGGCCGCCTGCATGGGGGCGCTTGCGCCCCACACGCCCATCAGCGCCTCCAACGCCTCGGCCTGCGAATGGTCGGGCGTGAGCCTTTCCGCCCACAGGGCAGCCGCGGAAATATCGCGCTTGGCCCAGTCCCCCATGCCTTGCCGCAACGCGCCGAGGCGTTCGTCGCCGTCAAGGGCTTCCTCGGCCCACGTCATGGCACCCTCGGCGTCGGCGCGCACCCAGCGGCCGAAAATCTCCAACACTTTTTTCGTGCGCGCTTCGCCGTGTTTTTGGTTAAGCAAAATCTCGCCGATTTGCTCGGAAAACGTTTCGGCGGGCAGGGGAGGCGGCGCGGCGATATGCCCGCCGGCAGCGCCATCAGGCCGCGTCTTGACGGGAATCGTCTGTTCGGGGATTTTTTGCCCCATGCCGTCCACAAACCGCAACATCACGTCGCGCGCGTCAAACATCAAGCTGCCGAGCACCAGCACGGCAACCAACATGGCGATAATTTTCAATGCCCGCCGCATGTTTTTTTTGACCCTTCTGCAGAGTGAAATTTACTCGGGGTCGTCTCTTATAGGCAAAAAAGAAGCCGCCGTCCCTACCCCTAAGGACGGCGGCCATTTTATTTCTACTTAATACCCCAATGTTGGCACTATGAAGAAGCCAACGTTCATGATCTTACGATCGAGCCTATATGAATGCAAGCGTTTTTCA
>JAVBTG010000077.1:0-2698 GCA_031556275.1 Opitutales bacterium | reverse complement strand
CGCGCCTGCACTACGCCAAGCAGCAATTACAGTCGCTCCTGCGGGATTACCTGCGCGGCTGACATTATGCAAACACACCCTGACGACTCCGAAAAACCGACCTTGGAAACGCTGCTGCGCTTCAAGCGGCACGAGTGTCCGCGCGCGGAATTTTGGGAGGGCTTTGATTGCGAGCTTGAACGCCGCATGGCGAGGGAGTTCGTCGCGCAAGCCGACCGCCGCCGCACCGCCCGCAGGCTTTGGCTGAAGTTTTCGGTCGGGTTTTCGACGGCGGCGAGCGTGGCGTTCGCCCTTATCCTGATGGATGCGCCGCAAACCGCCGACGCGGAGTCCGCGCCGTCGCAGCCAGCCGTTGTCGCCGACACGCCCGCCCCCGCGCCGATCCTTGAGGGCGCCGCCTTGCGCGAGACATCGTTTGTCGCCTTGAAAGCCGACGCGCGCCCCGCCCAGACCGCCCTGACGACGGCGGATAGCGCGCGAGACGAGTACACAAAAGTGTGGGCGAACCGCTCCTTGCCGGAATATGCCTTTGCGGATCAGGGGAATGTCCGCTTCGTGGCGGGAACGACGCCGGAGCACACGACACTTCCCGGCGTGGCCACTTACATTTCCCGCGCCTACTAGGGTGTGTTTAAAATTATGCGCAACGTCTCCACATGCCGGATTTTGGCCCCTTTCTCGCGGCCTCACCTCGACGATGCTTTACATCGCCTCGGCTCCGTCACGAAAAAATGCGTCAAAACCGACACGCATAGCCATCACGCCTAATTTTCAAACACACCCTAGGCCGGCTAATTTTTCATGCGACTATTTTTAAACAGGGTATGGTTGTGCTTTTTTGGGGTGTGCCTGATGTCTATGTGGGGCTTCGCCGCCGAAATCAACCCTGCCGCCGCCTTCCAGCAACGCATGTGCGAGGTTTTCGGCCAGCGCAAAAGCGCGGTGGTCAAAATATTTTCGGTCACCGCCATTCCGGACGGCTCGGGTCGCAAGACGCTTTCGGTGGGCACCGCCTTTTTTATCGACAAAAAGGGCCGCCTGCTCGCCAACGCGAACGTCGTGACGGGCAACCAGCGCATGTGGATCGAGCACGAGGGCACTCCCTATCCCGCGCGTTGCCTCGGGATGGATCCGGCGACCAACCTTGCGCTGATCGAGGTGGAGCAAACGCCCCGCGATTTTTCGTTTGTGGACATCGCGAAGTCCTCGTTTTCGCCGCAGGCGGCGAGTTTGCTGCTGGCGGTGAGCTGTAAACTGGGCTTCGATCCAGGCCCGAGCATGGGCATGCTGGTCGGGAAAAATTCCAACTACGGCAACCAGCTGTTGCCGACGAGTTATCTGCGCACCGACATTCCCTCGGACGGCGCGGAGGGCGGCGCGCCGGTGTTTGACTTGGAAGGAAGGTTTGTGGGCATGGTTGTGGTCTCGCTGCCGGAAATCCGCGCGAGCTTTTTGCTGCCCGCTCGCGCCGTGCAGTATGTGAGCGAGACGCTCGCGCGTGACGGCCGCATGGAGTACGCCTATCTGGGCCTCAACGCCCGCCAGCGCGTCGACCTGAACGGCGATCTGCAAGTGTGCCTCGACGACGTGGTGGCCGACGGCCCGGCCGCCGTCGCGGGCTTGGAAAAGGGCGACGTGCTGCTCCAAGTGGGCGCGCACCCCATCCGCCGCGACGACGACCTGCGCGAGGCCGTGTTTTTCGCCCGCCCCGAAAAGGCGGTGCTGATGAAAGTGATGCGCGAGGGCAAGGAGCGCACGTTTTCCGTGCGCGTCGCCGTCCGCCAACTCTCCGATGCCGACGTCGAGCAGACCGCGGCCGTCCAACCATGACGGACATTTTTACACGGACGCTGCGTGTCCCCACGCGAGGGAAGGGGCTTTATGAGTTGACGGACGCCCTAGCGGGTGCCCTTGCTGAAAGCGGGTTTTCCGAAGGTTTGCTCATGGTGTTTTGCCGCCATACCAGCGCGTCGCTCATAATCACCGAAAACGCCGACCGGACGGCGCGCGAGGATGTGGTTTCGTTTATAGAAAGGCTCGTGCCCGAGGACTTTCCCTACACCCACACGCTGGAGGGGAGCGACGACGCCACGAGCCACATCAAATCCGTCCTCACCCGCGCGAGCGAGTCGATTCCTTTTGCGGACGGCCGCCTTTGCCTCGGGACATGGCAGGGGGTGTTTTTGTGGGAGCACCGCGCGACGGCCCACACGCGGGAGGTTGTGCTCTCCTTTGTCGGGGTTCGATAAAAAAGTCGGAACCGCGCGTATTGGGTTGCCAGAAAATGGCGGCTGTTTTTTGATGGACGCATGGGAATTTCACGTCAGAAAGCAAAAGGCCTGTGGAGCCGCGTGCTGCTCGCGGTGTGCCTGATAGGCTTTGCGGGTTGCACGCCCGAGGCCCAGCTCAACGAAAAGGACGAGAAGCACTACGTGCGCGGCCAGCAACTGTTGAAGGAAAACAAGCCGCAGGAGGCGCTGGGGGCGTTTTTGAAAGTCATCGAAAAACGGCGCGACGCCGCCGACTCGCATCTGGAGGCGGGCCGACTCTACCTCACGCAGATGAAGGACCCCGTGCTCGCCACCTACCATTTCACCCGCTACCTCGAACTGAGGCCCGAGAGCGAGGAGGCGCCGCTCGTGCGCCAGATGCTGGAGACGTGCAAGAAGGAGTTTGTGCGCCAGCTGCCCGGAAAACC
>JAVBTG010000068.1:0-14058 GCA_031556275.1 Opitutales bacterium | reverse complement strand
GTCCAGGCGGGGGCCCGGGTAGTTGAACAGGCGGGCGTCGAGCTGGTAGACGCGATTTTTTTTCACGGCGCTTAAACGGCTAAAAACGGGGTCGGTGCGCCATTGGCGCAGGGCGTCGCCCGCGCTTTGGGGTGGGCGTATCGGGCCTGAAAAACCCTCACGGACGATGCAGATGATTTCGGGGTCGCCCGCCAACACGTATTCGCGGTTGAGCTGGGGCCATGGTACCCCGGCTTTGTCCGCCATGTTTTCGCCGCCCGCCAGCTTCAAAACGTCGCCCGAAAAAGAGCCCTTCCCCGCCGCCAAAAAATTGTCGGCGCGGTACAGCAAAAGCACGCGGGGAGTGCGGCGCGATCGCGCTTGCAGGATGCCGGCGCGCGTGTCCAAGGAGGTTTTTAGACGCGTTGTCTCGCGTTGGGCCGCGTATTCTGCGTCGAGAACTTTACCGAGTAATGCGATGTCTTCGGCCACATGGGAAAGCCCCTCCTCGTGCAGGATGAGCGTGCGCAGGCCGAGCCGCTCGAATTGGCGGGCGAAGCGCGTGTCGGCCATGTGCGAGAGAATGATTAAATCGGGCTTTAGGGCGACGATGCGTTCGTAGTCGGGGTCATAGCCGCCGCCCACGATTCTTTTTTGTTTCACCGACTCGGGAAAGGCGCAATAGCGCGTGACGCCGACGAGTCGGTCCTGTGCGCCCAAGGCGCAGACGATTTCCGTCGTGGCGGGGGCCATGCTGACGATACGGCGGGGGACCGTCTCCAAACGGACGGCGCGGCCCTTGCCGTCCATTATCTCCAGAGGAAACGCGGCATGCGCAAGGCAGACGCCGAGCTCGAACAGCGCCGTTAACGTTCAAGAGGCGTTCATCTTATCGCCAAGCGTTCCACACGCCGTTGTCTTCGGATTTTCCGATCCAGCCGATGTTGTGTTTTTTATTCTGGAGCCGCGAAGGTTCCTCGGAGGTGACGTGACCATCGGCCCACGCGACGTTCGCTTTTCCGTCGTGGCGAAAGTGGACGCTGGGGGTCAGCCCCATGCCGAGGCTGCCGTCGGCGTTCACGGAATAAAAAGGCTCGGCGAAGGGATACTCCTGCACGGATGAACCACTGGCGAACGCCGTGTCCGCAAACATGACGGTGTGCGCGGGATCGTTCAGCAGAGAGGATGAAGTGGGGTTGAACATGTCGCCCATCGAGCCTCCGATGTAGGCGGCGTTGTAGCCGTAGCAGCCCGCCCCTTTTTCAAAGCTGGAGGAGGATTTTTGATACGATTCAAACGCCCTGCATTCCAGCTCGCGGCCCGTGCCCGCGTAGGGGTCGTCCTTATCGAAGGACAGCGAGCGGGGCGCGCCCGTCGGACCTTCGCCCCCGTTGAAATAGGGCGAAAGATAACCGCAACGCGGATCGTAAGGGCGGCTCGCCGCCGTGCGGCGGCCGTGCCAGCGGGTGAGATTGTTGACGGTGGAGGCGGGGGAGAAATAGCCGCCGTGATCCGCCGCGTACATATAGTTGGCCGCCACCAATTGGCGCAGGTTCGACACGCAGGCCGACTGGTGCGCCTGCCCCCGCGCCTTTTGGCCCACGGGGATCGTCAGCGCCGCCAACAGGCCGAGGATGCCGATCACGCTGATCAGCTCCACAAGCGTGAATCCTTGGCGGGTCCGTGACATGAGCAGAGGAAGGGACAGGCGCCGCGCCTTTAGCGGCGACGACGCGCCATCGCAAAAGCTCCGACAAGCAACAGGCCGCACAGGGCGGACGGTTCGGGAATCGGCACGCCGTTGATGATGCCGATGGCCTCGAGGTCGAACCCGCCCGACCCGTACGTCCACCAGGCGTCGTAGATCGGATTGCCGTTGGCGTCGAGGTAGTCGCCCGTGCCGGGAATGTCGACGATGCGGATGAAGTTGATGTCGTTCAGATCGACCAGGCCGGCGAGCACCAATTCGTTCAGCAGCAGATCGCTCAAATCGAAGCCCGTGCCCCAGGAGTCGCCCCCGTTGTTGATGTGCTTGCCCGCCAGGTTGTGAACGTTGGTCGCGTCGCGCCCGCCGTTGGCCATGGCGATGGCAGGGGTGTCATCCCAATCTGCGGAATCGAAGTCCTGCGGTTTTTCCGGGTTGAGGGACGTGCTCGGAAAACGCGCGAAATGGACGCCGTCCGTCGATACCTCGACGTAGGCCAGCTCCATGAAAACGAGGTCGAGAAAAACGTCCTTTTCGATTTCATAAGACCTGGGGAAGGCGTTTTCAAAGACCGCAAAGTCGTAGCCAGCACCGTTGGTGATCTTCATATTGAAGCCCATCGTGATACTCCCTGGCGCCACGCCGGACGCTATCTGGGCCTTGGTGAGCTCGCCCAGCGAAACAACGTCAAAATGTTCGCCGGTCACCGCTCCGAGCGCCTTGGTGGGATCTCCCCATGCCACGTCGATCGTGCCCGGGTTGGCGGGGGAATAGTCGACCACGCGCGTGGCCCAACCCTTGAAGACCGGGTTGAGGGTGCTGCCGCCGTCGACAAAACCCGCGATGGGCTCGTCGATGGCGGAATCGCCGCCTGTCCCGCCCGAATAGGGCCCCGCCCATGCGAACGAGGCCGCCAGCCAGAGGGTGAGAATGAGAGGGCGTTTCATGGCGTCAGGGTGCGTTTGAATTTTTAGCACCCCGGGCGCGGCGGCGCGCGCTCAAAAACAGGGCAAACGGCAACACCCATGCGAGCGTGGCCGGTTCGGGAATATCAGAAAACTGCAGGCCGCCCATCGCGAAATAGGCCGGGGTGTTCATGCCCCAGTCCCCCGTGTCGGATGAGTCGAACGAGAAGCTCAAAAACTGCGTGGCATCGGCGAGGGAGGACAAGTCAGCGAACAGCCAGTCGGACAAAATATAGTCGAGCGAATCGTCCGCGAAGCGGAAGTCAGCCAAATAGACCTCCACCTCGCCGGTGGATTCCATGTTGGCGTCAAAGCCGTGGATTGTCATCTTAAACCAGTCGGGATCGGTGCCGTCCGCCCCACCGAATTTTTTGGCGTAGGTATCACCGTCGCGCATACTGGTATAAGTCCACAGCGTGTTGGTGACATAGATCCCCTCCAGCGATTGCCCCTGCGTCAAGGTCAGCTCCAATATGCAGGAAGGCGCTCCCGACTGCTCCGCGTAGGGATCTTGAAACCCGATCGCGTAAACTCCCCCCGGACCCATACCGCCGCCTGTGGCAGAAGTGAATTGCCCGGCCATGCCGGTAGGCGACGTGTCTATGCGGGTGGAGTAGGCAAAGCCGTACCAATAACCCGGCGTGGGTCCGTAGCTGTTGTAAAACACCGCGCTACCGGATTGGAATTGGCCGCTTTCGTCAGAGCCGTTCCAGCGGCTGCCGGCGGGCAACGACAAGTCGCCAAAGTTTTCGGTGAGGGATGCCGTCAGCGGGCAGGCAATGGCGGCCAGTAAAACGGCCGCGCGTTTGAGCAAAGACAGACTATCGTTCATTTAGTGATGGAGTTCGGTATCCGTTGCGCGCGGATAGGGGATGGCGCAACATCCCGCCCAAAGAAAAAGCCGAATCTCCAAAACGCGCGGGGACATTATTAGGCCCACGGCATGTCGAAAATCCCCCTCTTCCTTACGCGAAAAGTTACGGGAGAAACACCCGCCCCATACGTCTTCTGGCTTGCGACCTTCAAAAAACCGCGGGCCTTCCCATTCCCAAAAGGAAACAGTGGCCAGACGGCAACCTAGATATCGCTTACAGCGGCGCGACCGCGTCCGAATTTAACGGACTTCCGTTTATGAGGCAGATCGGAAGCCGCGCAACGGCCTCCGGCGGCGCGAGGCCGCATTTGGTAAAGAACGCAGGAGTCAGTATCCTCAAAAACGGCGGGGATTGTCAAATTGATTATCCCCCGCAAGGTTGGGGGTTGATGATGGTTTTTTTTGAGATTAGAGTGGATTAAACATGGCTCGCGCGCCCCGATATGCCGGACATTTGCTGGTGGATGGCTACAATATCATCCACCAATGGCCCTTTTTGCGCACGGTTTTGGAGGATTACGGGATTGCGGCGGCACGAGCGCAGTTGGGCGAATGGGTGCGGATTATCCACGACATGGACAATTACCGCGTGACGCTCGTTTTTGACGGGCGCGGGCCCAAGCCCGAGATCGAGCGGCCCGAGCGGGAGTTGACGTATTCCTTTTTGTTCACCCCGAGCGGGGTGACGGCGGACGAGATTATCGAGCAGCTGGTGTGCACGGCGAAAAATCCCCTCGACATCGTGGTGGCCACCCGCGACAACCTGCTGACGGAAACCGTCGGGGCCAACGGCGGGCGCACCGTCGGGCCGGACGCCCTGCTCGAATGGATACAGGGGTGCCGCATACGCGCCGCGCGGATGATCGGCGAGCACAACCGCCAAACGCAGGGCCGCTGGCGCAACGCCCGCAACGCGGACATGACGCCGCGCCCGCGCGGTTGACAAGACAATCGCGCCGTCCTAAATTGTCCCCATATGGCGCGCCCCTCCAAAACAAAAAAAACCGCAAAGCCCAAAGTCAAAGTGCTCAGGCATCCGGAGCCTGCGAAGGCCTATCAGAATTTGGAGTTTCTCTCCATTCCCGAGACGCGCAGCATCCGGATGCAGTGCGAGCTGCAGGAGCCGACCATCCGCTTCGCCCAAAACGGCATCAAGAACACGATCGTGTTTTTCGGGGCCGCGCGCATCCGCCCACCCGAAGTGGCGCAGGCCGAACTCGCCGAGATCAAAAAGGAAATCTCCCGCGAAAAAGCCCTCACGCGCGACCAGAAGCAAAGGCTCGACCACGCGCAGGGCCTTGTGCGCACGAGCAAATACTACACAGCCGCGCTTGAATTGGCCAAACGGCTGACCAACTGGTCGGAGCTCATCAAGAAGCCCGAAAACCGTTTTTACATCTGCTCCGGCGGCGGGCCCGGCATCATGGAGGCGGCCAACCGCGGCGCGTACGAGGCGGGCGGAAAGACGATCGGCATGGGCATCAGCCTGCCGCACGAGCAGAAGCTCAACCCCTATATCACGCCCGAGCTGGCGTTCGAGTTCCACTACTTTTTCATCCGCAAATACTGGCTGTTTTATCCGGCGAAGGCGCTCGTGGTTTTTCCCGGCGGGTTCGGCACGATGGACGAGCTCTTCGAAATTCTCACGCTCGTGCAGACGAAGAAGGCCGACAAGTACATACCCGTCGTGCTCTTCGGGCGCGATTTTTGGGAAAAGGTCTTCAACTTCCACGAGGTGAGCGACCTCGGGCTGATCTCGCCCGACGACCTCGACTTGTTCCGCATCTGCGACTCGGTGGAGGAGGCGGAGAATTATCTGGTGCCTGAACTCATGCGCTACTACGCGGCCAAAGAAGCGGAGTGATGCGCGCGCTCACCTCCATTGCACGGATGTTGGCGGCGGCCTGTTTCGTGTGCGCGGCACAGGGCGCAGAAAGCGCGGATGCGCGCGTGGTGCGGGCGCGCGACTTCGGCGCGATCCCCGACGACGGCAAGGACGACGCCGCGGCGCTGCGCAAGGCCGTGGCGGCCGCCGCCAAGGCTCCTGCGGGGACACGGCTTGTGCTGGAAAAAGGCGTCTACGACCTTGTGGATTTGGAGAAAGGCGATCGCGCGGTGCCGTTGAGCAATCTTGCGGATTTTACGGTCGAAGGCAACGGGGCCACACTGATGACTTACGGGCGCACGGTCGTGTTTCCCGCGTACAATTGCAGCGGACTCACGTTTGAGGGTCTGAATTTCGACTGCAAAAAATTTCCCTACGCGGTGGCGAAGGTCGTCGCCAGCCGGCCCGGGAGCTTCGACTGCGCGGTGGAAGCGCCCTACGCCGTGGAGGACGGCGCGCGGGCGAAGGGCGTCATCGCGTTCGACCCTGAGCACAACCGCATGGGGAGCGGGCTGGACGTCTATCAGCTCGAAACCGAACACCTTGTCGAGCGGCTTTCGCAAAACACCATGCGCGTGCGGTTGGACCGGGCGAATTTGGAAGTGCCCGTCGGGATGCCGATCATCGTGCGCTACGAGGTGTACGGGCCTTCGGCGATCAATTTTCTCAAGTGCAAGGACGTTGTTGTGCGCGATGTGCGGATTATCGCCCACCCCGGCATGGGGGTGACGGGGCACGACACGGAGAACATCCTGATCGACCGGCTCGACGTGCGGCCGAAGGACGGCCACGCGATGTCCTCCACCGCCGACGCCACCCATTTCAATTATTGCCGAGGCACGATCGACATCCGCGACAGCCGTTTTGAAAACATGGGCGACGACGCGACCAACGTGCATCAGGCGTACTGGATTGTCGCCGGAAAGCCCGATGAAAGGACGCTGCGCGTGAAATTCGGATGGGACGGCGCGAGGCATCTCCCGCCGAGCCACTTGCCGCGCGCCGGGGACGCCATGCAGTTCGGCGCGGCGGACAACTGGCTGCGGCCCGAGCGCACCGCCACGGTGCGATCGACCAGCGTCGACGGCGAAAACAAGACGGCGGACATCGTGTTTGAGGACGCGCTGCCCGACGGCGTCGCGATCGGCATGCCGATTTCCAACGCGACGGCGCAGACGGTGCTCAGCATTGAAAACTGCCAAGTGCGCAACAACCGCGCGCGCGGGTTTCTCATAAAAACCGCGACCGCATCGGTGAAAAATTGCGAGTTCGACTCCACCACCCTGCCCGGCATCCTTTTGGAAAACGACAACAATTACTGGTTCGAGGGCAACGCGGTGACGAATTTGACGGTGGAAAACTGCGTGTTTAAAAACTGCGATTTTTGGCGGAAAGACCGCAGCGCGATCGCGGACCCCGCCGCGTTCGCGAAGGGGACGCCGTCGAAAGGGCCGATCAACGGGCGCGTCGCGGTGAAAAACTGCGTGTTTGAGAATTGCGGCGAAGAACCCGTGAAGCTGCGGCGGACGGCGGACGTGGAGCTCTCGGGCAACACTGTGCGGTGATTTTAACCGCCATCCACGGGAGCTTCGAGCAGGCGGACTTTTCGGTCTTTGCGGGGGAATTGGAGCGTGACGAGCGTGCCCTTGCCGGGCTGCGAGTCGATGCCGATGCGCGCGCCGTGGGCGCGCAGGATCCGCTGGACGATCATCATGCCGAGGCCGTTGCCGCCTTGCTTTGTCGTGAAATACGGCTGGAAGACGCGGGAAATGTCTTCCTGCGAAATGCCCTTGCCGGTGTCGGCGAAATAGAGGTAGGCGCAGTCGTCGTCTTGGCGCGAACGGATGTGCAGCCGACCGCCGCAGTCCATCGCCTGCATGGCGTTTTTGACGAGATTGAAAAAGACCTGCTTGATCTGGCCCTTGTCCGCCATCACCGGCGGCAGCGGCTCTGCCACGTCGAGCGTCACTTGCAGTTTGCGGTCCGCCAGTTCGCCTTCCAAGAGCGCGAGCACTTCCTGCAGCAATGAAATGAGGTCGGCCTCGACGAAGTCGGGCGAGGACGGGCGGACGGCCTCCAGAAAATTGCGCACGATGCCGTCGAGCCGCGCCACCTCCTGCGCGCAGACCTCCACGGATTCCTCCATCTGGCCGACCGTCTTGACGTCGGCCTTGAGTTTGGCGAGGCGGCGCTTCATCAGCTGCAGGTGGATGTTGATCGAGTTGAGCGGGTTTCCGATCTCGTGCGCGACGCCGGCTGCCAGCAGGACGATCGAGTCGACGCGCTCGCTCTCGATGCGCTCGTGCGCGGAGAGCTGGTCGGCGGTGATGTCCGTCAGGATGATGGCGAAGTGGCCCTGCAGGGAGTCGTCCTTCGTGTCGTCGAACGGCACGACGTACAGACGCAGGCTGCGGGCCTCGGGATAATACGTCTCGATCTGGCGCGTGACGGCGCTGGGCGCGCCCTCGCCCCACTGCTCCAAGCTGTGGCCGAGGTTTTCGTACAGGCCGGGAATGAGTTTCCAGAGGGTGGGCAGCGGCGGTTTCTCGTCGGCCTTAAGGCCTGTCAAGCGGCGGGCCGCGGCGTTGGCGTAGCCGATTTCGCCCTGCCGGTTGATGACGAGGATGCCCTCTTGGATCGTGTTGAAAATGGACTCGAACAGCGTGCGCTCGCGCGCCAGACGTTGGACGAACGGCGCGAGGTTATCCGGCGCGAGCGCGCCGATGCGGCCGAGGATGCGGTCGAAATGGGAGTGCTTAGCGGCCATGGTCGTGCGTGAGGTAGTCGAAAATCTCCACGGCCAATGCCGTCTTGGGCGCAGGGCCGAAGGCGCGGCGCGAGCCGTCCGCGCCCAAAATGCAGACCGCGTTGTCGTCGGCTTCAAAACCGCTTCCGGCTTGGTCCACGCGGTTGGCGACGACGTAGTCGAGGTTCTTTTCGATAAGTTTTTTGCGGGCGTAGCCCTCGACGTCGTCCGTCTCCGCGGCGAAGCCGACGAGGGTTTGGCTGGGGCGGCGGGCGGCCGAGAGGGTTTTTAAAATGTCGGTGGTCGGCTCGAACTCCACGACCAGCCCCTGCCCTGTTTTCTTGTGCTTTTTGTCCAAGCGGTGCTTGGGCTTGAAGTCGCACACCGCCGCCGTCTTGATGAGCAGGTCGCAGGTGGGAAAGAGGGATTGGCAGGCGGCGAGCATGTCGGCCCCCGTGACGACTTGCGTCGTCTCGCAGCCTTCCGGAGGTGTGAGCGCGACGGGCCCCGCCACCAACAGCACCCGCCAGCCGCGCGCCAGCGCCGCGCGGGCGAGCGCGAAGCCCATCTTCCCGCTGGAAGGGTTGGTGATGAAGCGCACAGGGTCGAAGTATTCGCGCGTGGGCCCTGCGGTGATCAGTACGGTGCGGCGGTTCGCTGCCATGGTGTTATGATAGCGAGGGAATCGGGACTGGACAGCGAAAAAAGCCTTCGGGCTGGAAAATCCGCGCGGGGGTCGGTAGAATGCCGTTTTATGTCCGCCCCCAAAAAGGAAAATATCTGGCTCAACCTCGGGTTCAACGTCGTCGTGCCCGCCCTGCTGCTGAGCAAGGGCAAGGCGTGGCTCGAATGGGACGCCAAGCTCGCGCTGGCAGTGGCGCTGGCATTCCCTGTGGTTTATTTTTTCTATGATTTGGCCAAGCGCAAAAAGATTAATTGGATATCCATCCTCGGTTTTGTGGGGGTGCTGCTCACGGGCGGGGTCGGGTTGTTCGAGTTGGACAAAAAGTGGATCATCGTGAAGGAGACGAGCATCCCGCTGATCATCGGGGTTTTTGTGCTGGGTTCCGTCTGGATGAAGAAGCCGCTGGCGCGACTGTTTTTGTACAACGACTCGATTTTTGACCTGCAAAAAATCGACGCGGCGCTGTTCGCCAAAAACAACACCGACCTTTTTAACCGGCTGTTGAAGCAGGGTACGCTACTGATCGCGTTTTCCTTTTTTGTGAGCGCCGTGCTCAACTGCCTGCTGGCGGTGTGGATCGTCCAGTCGCCCGCGGGCACCGACGCGTTCAACGAGGAGCTCGGGAAGATGATGGCGGTGAGCTATCCCGTCATCATGGTGCCGTGCATGATCATCATGGTGGCGGCGCTGATGCTATTGATAAAAGGGCTCACGCGGCTGACAGGGCTTTCGCTCGACGAGTGCATCAAGCCGCAGAAGTGAGGCGGTTTATTTAACGGAAAAAATGCGGCCGAGTTTTTTGCCGAGCAGCAGGCCCGCGCCGAGAAAGGTGAAGCCCAAAAACACCATCGCCCACACGCCCAACGCGCAGGCGAGGAAGGGGCCGTTTCCGAGGTAGTTGACCAGTTCGTAGATCGCCTTTGTGATCGGGTAAAATTCCTGTTTTTGGGCGAGCACGAGCGAGTCGCTCACTTCCAGCATCGCTTGGGAGAACACGAGGATGGCTCCCGCTAAAACGCTGGCGGACACCAGCGGCAGTGTGATGCGGCGCAGGGCGCGCAAGGGCGGGCAGCCGAGGTTTTGCGCGGCCTCCTCGTAGGCGGGGCTTGTCTGGCCGAGGCCCGCCGAGATGCAGCGCACCATGAAGGGAAGCCTGCGCATGCCGTAGGCGATGACGAGCAGGGCGACGGGGTTTTCCACGGGGTTCAAAAAGGAGAACAATTCGCCCTTGCCTGTCATTGCCAGATAACCGAAGGCCAACACGAGGCCGGGGACGGCCAAGGGGAGCATGGCGAGGGCGTCCAGCAGCCAGCGGCCCGGCAGACGCGTGCGCTCCGTTAAAAACGCGATGCCGCCGCCAAGCAGGAGCGCCAAGACGGTGGCGCCCGACGCGTAGCCGAGGCTGTTGCGCACGGCCCCTACCGTCATGCCCTCGCCGAGGGCCGCGGTGTAGTTGTGCAGCGTCCACGCGTTGGGCCAGACGGAGTGGTACCAGTCGGCGGAAAAGGATATGAATATGACCGCCAAATGCGGCAGCAGGGCGAAGATGATGATGATCGTGAAGATACTTGCGCAGACAATGGATCTGCGGATGGTTGCCGGACGTGTGCGGGAGACGTGCGTGGCCTTTGCAAGCATCGCGTGGCGTTTGCGGCCGAATGTCCAGCGGCCGATCGCGTAGAGAATGAGCGAGCAGGCCAGCAACACCGACACCAGCGCGTAGGGGAACGGATTGTTGCCGATTTCGCTGAGGCCGTTGAAAACTTGGACGGATGCGATGCGCGAATAGTCGAACAGCAGCGGCACCCCCAGTTCCGTCAAGGCCCAGATGAACACCAAAATGCCGCCTGAAAAGACGCCCGGGGCGATCAGGGGAAGCGTGATCTTGAAGAATTTGCGCGCGCCTTTGCACCCCATGTTTTCGGCGGCTTCTTCCAAGGAGGGGTCGCAGTTGGAGAGGGCCGCGAGGATGTTCAAGTAGAGGATCGGGTAGAGTGAAAGAGAGAGGAGAACGACCATTCCGCCGAAGCGGAATTGGCCGAGCCAGTCGACCGGGTTTTCCAAAAGGCCGCTTTGCAGCAAGGCCGCGTTGAACGCGCCGTAGACGCCGAAAAGCTGGCGCATCCCCAATGCGCCGACAAAGGGCGGCAGCATCAGCGGTAGCAGCACCAGCACCATAAAAACGCGCTTGCCGAAAAATTCGCGGCGGTCCGCTATCCATGCAAGCGGGGTTGCTATGCACAAGGCCCCCAGCGTCGAGCAGACGGCCAGCAAAAAGGCGTTCCACAAGCCTTCCAGATAGAGGGGGTTGGCGAAAACCTCGCGCACGTATTGCAGCGTGAACGCGCCGTCGGCGTCGAAAAAACCGCCCGCGAGGATGCGCCCGATCGGCCAGAGGAAAAACGCGCCGAAAAACGCGATCGCCAGCGCGTAAAAAAGCCATGCCGCCTGTTTGGACATCGGGCAAGTTTACCCGAAAGGCGGTTCCAAGGGCAAGGGGCTTACTTGCGTTTTACGGCGTCCAGCTCCAATTCAAACATCAGGTCGCCCCGACAGACGTCGGCGTGGGAGTACACGCAGGGAAATTCGGGGATGCCCTCGGCTTTCAGGCGGCGCGAAAAAGCTTCCATCCATTCGATTTTGGGGAAATAGGCGATGGCGCGGGCGACGTCCGTCCATTTCATGTTGCTGGCTTTCAGGATGGCTTCGATGACGCAGAGGGTGAGGTCGATCTGCTTGTCCAAATCGCCCTCGTGGGCGGTGAGGCCGCCGGGTTCGATGCTGGCCGTGCCGGACACGAATAGAAGCCGCCCTTCCGGAAAATCGCAGGCGGCAGCGCGGCTGAAGGCGCTCTTATAATTGTAAGCGGGGCATTGCAACGGCGAGGGGGCCATGGTCAGGCGCGCGCCCTGCGGTGTTTTCGGGGCCATCGCCACGAACCCCGCGCACAGGGCCGCCCCGGCCGCGTTGGCCACGCCGATCCCCGTGCTGGCGGGGACAAAGTGACCGAAAACGTCGTGCTTTTTAAAGAATGCCGTGCGCACGGCGTTGAAATCGTCGTACCAGTCCAAAATGTGGTTGTTGTAAAACCATGTGCGGACGATTTGGCGCACGGAAAAATTGTTTGTGAGCAGCAGGGACTCCATCTGTTCCCAGACGTCTTGCGACTGGGCGGCCGGGGTGGCGGCGACGTCGGCGGGCAACAGCGTGCCCGCCCACAAAAAGCGGGTGTGGGCGTCTTCCCATCGTGCCCCTTGGATGCGGCCGTTGGGGCCTTTGAGCCAGTCAAAGGAATTTAGAGGCAACGCCTCGAAGCGGCCGCCGAAAAACGCGCCTTGGGGGATGTCATGCCGACCGAGAAAACTGAGCGGCCATTGGGGAAGCTCCATTGCGCCCGCGAGCGTGGGGTCGCAAAAAAGGACGCCGTGGAAGATTTGAAGGCCGCTTTCGGCCGCGCGCGCCTCCATGCGGGCGACGAACGCCTGCGGGGTTTCGCCTTCGAGCGGGTTTGCCGTCAGGATCTGAACGCCGCCGCACAGCAGACTCGATTGGAAAATGTTTGAAGTGGCGAAAGATAAGGACGGCATGGGCGCAAAAGAAAGGAATGGGGTTTCCTTTCTAACCCCGGGGGCCCTCGGAAAGTTTCATCCTATTAATTACATCGTTAGTGCGCCAAACGGGCAGGCGTGGACGCACAGAGAGCAACGTTCGCACTTTTCCTCGCTGACGGCAATGTCGCCTTCGGGGGAGGAAATGGCTTGGTGGCCGGATTCGTCGCAGAGCGTTTCGCAGATGCCGCAGTGGCGGCATTTGGCGGGGTCGAGACGGGGGGCCGGGGGCATCTGGCGGTTTAAGGATTCGTGCGTGGTCAGACGCGAGAGGGCCGCCCCGCGCATGTCGTCCAAAGAGGAAAACCCTGTCTTTTCCAGATAGTCGGACAGTCCCTCGATCATCTGCTCCACGATCGCGTAGCCGCCGAGCATCGCGGCCGTGCACACTTGCACCACGGACGCTCCGACGGCCACGTATTCGGCGGCGTCGCGCCACGAGGAGATGCCGCCCGAGGCCATGAGCGGGAGTTTTGATTTCGCCTTTATCTGGGCGGCGCAGCGCAGGCCGATGGGTTTGACCGCGCGGCCGGAATAGCCGCCGAAGGTCGAGCCGCCGTCGACGTCCGGCAGGGGGCGCAGGGTTTCGAGGTCGACGCCAATGAGGCTTTGCACGGTGTTGATGGCGGTGAAGCCGTCAGCCCCCTTGGCCTCGACGGCCTGCGCGATTTTTGCGATGTCGGTGACGTTGGGGGAGAGCTTTGCGAATACGGGCACACCGGCGACCGCTTTCACCCACGAGGTGATCTCGCCCGAAAGCTCGGCGTCCGTCCCGATGGCCATGCCGATGCCTTTTTCGGGCATGCCGTGCGGGCAGGAGAAGTTGAGTTCGAGGGCGTCGACGGGCGATTGCTGGATTTGCCGCGCCAAGTCCTGCCACGCCTGTTTTTCGACGGGGGCCATGATGCTGGCGATGACTATTTTTTGGGGAAACTCCTTTTTGAGCGCGGCGGCCGCCTCCTGCCAATAGGCGACGCTTTTGTGGCTGAGCAGCTCCATGTTCTCAAAACCAAAAATTTCCTTGCCGTTGCGCGAGCGCAGCACGCCGAAGCGCGGGGAGACTTCGCGCATTTCCAGATCGTCGGGGGTGATCGTCTTGAGCACCGCCCCGCCCCACCCGAGCGAAAAGGCCTTTCGGATGCTTTCCAGCCGCGCCGTCGGGGGCGCGGAGGCGAGGACGAACGGGTTTTCAAACGTGATGCCGTGAACGGTGGTGGACAGCCTGCGCATGCGGGGATCTTATTGCTCCTGATTGAGGTTGCGCGTCATGAGCATGAGGATCGCCAAGATCGCGAATATCGTGAGGCTGCCCAGCAGCAGGGCGAAGTTTTCCGCGCGCAGGATGACGTACATCACCGCGTACGCGATGGCCATGATGACCGCGATGCCGGCGGCCGCCTTGGCTTGGCGGAACACCGCCTTGGCGTAGAGCGCCAGCAGCGCGATGACGGCCGCCGCGCTGACGAGGTAGGCGATCCAAAAGTCGACGTGCTCGCCCAGCGAGAGCAGCAGCAGGTAGAACACGATGGGCGTGCTCATCGAGAGGACGTACTGCAACAGGTGTATCCTGATTTTCAATACACTTTCGGCGGCCAGCAGCGCCACGGTCAG
>JAVBTG010000075.1:0-11268 GCA_031556275.1 Opitutales bacterium | reverse complement strand
AGCGACTTCCTTGCTGTGCTTGTAGGCTTGGAGCGTGAGGTACTCCTTGCCGAAGCCCGCGAGGTTCTTCTCCTCGATGTCGAAGTTGTCGAAGTGGCCTTCCTCGGCCTGCACGAGCTCTTCAAACAGCTTTTTGGTGGCCGAGTCGGCGTTGTCGCTGGCCTGTTTGGCGAAGCCGTTGTAGGCCTCCACCGTCGTCTCCTCCAGCTCGCGCGAATACTTGATCATATCCTCCACCTCGTGGAGGTTCTTGACGGGCGCGTCCATTTTCATGAGCACGTCGCCGCCCAGAAACAGGATGCGCTCGGCCAAGGTTTCCAAATGGATCATCTCGACAATGGACGTGCGTTTGAAAATGGCGGCCAGCGGCTCGTACCCGCGGTCTTCGCACAGAAAATGGAAATACATGTACTGGTTCAGGGCGGTCATTTCCATGGCGACCGCCTTGTTGAGGATTTCGACGCTTTTTTCTTTGTTCATTTGAAGATAGTTTGAAGTTTTTTTACTGCCTAAGTTCAAAGTATACATCCGAAAACCCCGTTTACAAACCGCGGACGGAAAATTTTTCCGAGATTTGTCATGTTTTGATAAAAAGCTTCGCAAGGCCGCGCGGTTGCGTTTTAATCGCCCTATGGGCAAATACCGGGCCACTTACCGTGTGCGCGTGAGCGACGTGGACAGCGCCGCGCGCATAAAATTGGGTTCCCTGCTTTCCATCATGCAGGAGGCCGCCACCGACGACGCCGAACGCATAGGGGTGGGGCGCAAACGCCTGATGGCCATGGGGCTCGGGTGGGCGCTTTCCAAACTTTCCCTGACGATCGCGCGGCTACCGCGCTGGGGCGAGCGCATAACGGTCGAGACATGGCCCTCGCGCCGTACGCGCATTTCGACCGAGCGCGAGTTCGTCGTGACGGCCGAGGACGGCTCCGTTTTGGCGACGGCCCGCACCCTGTGGGTGCTGTTCAACCTCAAGGAGCGGCGCATTGAAAAGCTGGAAGTGCTGGGCGAATGGCCCTCGATTTTGGATTTGGCGGACGAGAGCGAGTTTGTGCGCCCCGCGTTCTCGCAGGAGGGGGAGAACTTGACCTCGGACTTCGGCGTGCGCAAGGACGACATTGACCTCAACGGCCACGTCAACAACGCCGTCTACATCACGTGGGCGATGGAACCGCTGAGCCTTGAGTTTTGCATGGAAAACGAGCCGACACACATCGCCATCTGGTTTTTGAGCGAGGTGTTTCCCGGCGAGCGCGTCGAGTCCGTGTGCCAGACGCAGGAGGGACAAACGCGTCACCTGCTGCGTTCCGGCGGCACTGAGCGCGCGCGCGTGGCGGTTGCGTGGCGGCCTTCTGAAAAACATTCCACTTAGTTTGCCATGGACAAAAATTTGAGCCGATGCCTGCGCGCGCTTCCCAAGACGGAGTCGCATCTGCATTTGGAGGGCGCCATCCCCTTTGAACTATTGCAGACGCTGCCCGACGGGCCGACGCAGCCGCCCGCGAGTTGGGCCGACGATTTCCGGTTTTCCGACTTTTCGCATTTCGACAACGCGCTGTTGGGCGCTGTGTCCCCGTGGTTTGCCTCGCCCGAGCGTTACGGGCAGGCCGCGCGCGCGGTGTTCGCCCGGTTGCTGGAACAAAACGTGCGTTATGTGGAGACGAGCTTTGCTTCCGGCGTCATCCAATTCAGCGGCATGGACGGCGGGGTCGTCGCCCAAGCCATCCGCGAGGCGGTGCCCGAGGGAATGCAGGCGAAGATTTTTTTCGGCATCCATCACAACGGCCGACCGCCCGCGATGGAGCGGGTTTTGGAGGACGCCCTTTCGTGGAAATATCTGGACGGCGTAGACCTGCACGGCGACGAGAACGTGCCGCTCGAAGACTGGACGCCCGCTTATTGGGAAGCGGCCCGCAAGGCAGGGAAACACACGAAGGCGCACGCAGGGGAATTGTGCGGCCCCTCCTTTGTGCGCGAGGTTTTGGAAAAGCTGGGGGTGCGGCAGATCGAGCACGGGGTGCGCGCCGCCGAGGATCCCGCGCTTGTGCGCGAACTGGCACGGGGAAAAATCGTGCTCGACGTGTGCCCCACGAGCAACGTGAAGCTCAAAGTCTGCGCCGACTACGCCAGCCATCCCTTGCGCGCGCTGCGCAAGGCGGGGGTGCTGTGCACGCTCAACTCCGACGACCCCGTCGTTTTCGGCGGGGATCTGTGCACGGAATACGACAACGCCTTTTCGCGGATGGGATGCACCGCGCAGGAATGCTTTGATATCGCCCGCGACGGTTGGCGCGCGGCGAAAGTGGACGACGCCACGCGCGCCGAAATGCTCGCTCAGGTCGAAGCCGCGCGCGCGGAATTTTTAGCTTAGGGCGATTTTCGCGAGCTCTTGGGCGATGCAACCGCCTTGGCGCACGTCTTCCACAATGGCATCCTCAAGCTCCCATGAAGGCGCGTGCACTCCGGCGGCGACGCGGCCGTTGACAAGCTCCACCGCGCCTTGGTTGTGCAGGGCGAGCGTGGCCTCGATATAGCGCAGGCGCGTGGGCTCGGGCAGTGCAAAATTAATCGGCCGTTTCCCGAAAAGCACGCGCTCGGGCGGGACGGCCTCTCCGAATTCATCCTCGACGCCCATGTTGGCAAAAAGGGCCTGCGTGCGCGCAAGCGCCGCCGCGTAGGGCTTTTTCGCCAAGGCATGGGGAAGGCCGGTCGCGCAGACGATCGCCCACGCGCGCAAAATTTCCGCTTCGACACGCGCGGTGTCGTGCATGTCGACGACGGGGACGTCGTCGCGCGCGGGCATTGCGCGCGTGTCGTCCACGGCGATGGCGTTCCCGCCGCGCAGGCGCACGGCCAACGCGACGCCGTGGCCGACCTTTCCGAAGCCGAATATCAGAACATTTTTCCCCTTAAAATCACCGTGCCCGAATTGCTCCATGGCGCGGGCGAAACCGTCGCCCGTTCCCAATGCCGTTTCAATGAGCTTGATGCGTCCATCGTCGGCCAGCAGGACGGGGGCCGTGGTACCCGCGTATCGGTGCGCGCCCGAGCGGGTGAGTTCGCAATAGCCGTGGCGCGAGGAAACGTTTTTATGCAGGCCGCTACAGTCGAGGACGACATCGAAGGTTTCGCCCGTGGGCGGCTGGCGCAAGATTCGGATACCCGTTTCGTTGAGCGCGTGGATGGCCTCCTCGTCGGCGGGCAGGCCCTGCGGGGCGCTGATCGTCAATTTTGCCCCCGCTACCAAGAGCGCGGCGTATTTCGCAAACGTGTTGAAAAACAAAGGCGAGGCGTCGAGCACATTGAGCCCTTCCAGCGGCTTGCTTTCCCGCCAGCGGGCGCACTGGGCGGCAAGGGCCGGCCACTCGTTTTCCGCGTAGCGTTGGCGAATCGTTTGCAACAGGAAGGCTTCCGGCTTCATGGATGGAAACAGATTAGGTTTTATCCTCACATTCCGCAAGCGGAGATCCGGGGCGTTCCGCGTCGGTTTGACAATTAATCGGCATGCATGTTTGATGAGTTAATCGCCAATCCATGACTGTCGTCTATTCTATTTTGTTGGGCCTTTGCCTGAGCGCCATGGCGGGCTTGCGGGTGTTTGTGCCGCTGTTGGGGCTTTCCGTCGCCGTGCGGTATTGCGGGGTGCAGGCGAACGAGGCGTATGCGTGGATCGGCGGCGACCTTGCCTTTTACACGCTGCTGGCCGCCTCGGTGGTTGAAGCGTTGGCCTACCTGATCCCGTTTGTGGATCATCTGCTGGATGTCGCGCTGGTGTGGATTGTGCCGGTGGTCGGCACATTTTTGGCCCTCGCGGTCATCCCGGAGCAGGACCCGTTTTTGGAATGGGCGACCGCGATCATCGCCGGAGGCGGGCTGGCCCTCGGCGTGCGCGCGACGGCCTCCGGCTTGCGCACCGTTTCCACCGCGACCACGGCGGGCTTGGCAAACCCGCTTTTTTCCGCGTTGGAAAGTTTGATTTCCGTGATAGGCACGATACTGGCGATCGTCGTGCCACTGGTGTGCGCGCTGATGCTGGTGTTGTTTTTCTGGATATGCGTGCGGCTGTGGCGGCGGTTGCGCGGCAGAGAGCGGCTGCAGACATCATAGGTGCGCTTCCAGTAAGTCGAGCAGGGCCTCGGGATTGTCGGCGCGCAGGGCGCGCGCGCGGTTTTTAAGGGAGAGCAGGCCGTCGTTTTGCGCGCGGTCCATGAAGGAAAACATGTCGTCGTAAAATCCTTCCGTGTTGAGAAAGGCGCAGGGTTTGCGGATGACGCGCAGTTGGTTCATCACGAGGGCTTCCGATATTTCGTCTAATGTGCCCCAGCCTCCCGGCAAGGCCGCGAAAGCGTCGGCGTCTTTCATCAATAGATGTTTGCGTTCCGGCAATGAATCGGCGGCGATCATCGTGGAAAGCCCTCGGTGGTCGCGCTCGCCGACAAGGCCCTTGGGATAGACGCCCGTCACTTGCCCGCCGCCTTCCAAAACGGCATCGGCCACGGCACCCATTAACCCGCCTGCGGCCCCGCCGTAGACGAGCGCGATCTTGCGCCGTGCCATGGCGCGGCCCAGCAGCACGGCGTCGCGCACATAGGCGGGATGGTTTCCCGTGCGCGAACCGCAGTAAACGCAAAGACTCGTTAAAGTTTTTTTCGGCTCCATGGGTTAAAAAAAGCATAGTCAAAAATTGCATTTTGCCAAGAATCCATCCGTGCGATCACGGACTTGCCAAGGAAAGGCGCAAAGCCTTATTGTAATGCGTTTTTTAATGAAGACATTACAATTAGATTTTGACGCCGTTTTCAGGCAATTGACCGAAGGAAGGGATCTTTCTTTCTCGCAGGCGTCCGCGTTGGCGGATGCCGAGGATCTCGAAGCATTGTGCGCGTTGGCCGACCGCGTGCGGCGGCATTTTTGGGGAAATAAAGTCGAGACGTGCTCGATCATGAACGCCAAGTCGGGGCGCTGCAGCGAGAACTGCAAGTGGTGCGCCCAGTCGGCCCATTGGAATACGGAAGCTCCCGTTTATCCCTGCGTCGACGCCGAACAGGCCCGCGCGCAGGCCGCACGCGCGCGGGGGCAGGGGATAGGGCGGTTTTCGTTGGTCACCAGCGGACGGGCGCTGAATGAAGGCGATTTGGAAAATCTTCTCGCTGCGTTTGAAAAAATGCGCGCGATGGGCGGCGTGGGATTGTGCGGATCTTTCGGTTTGCTGGCCAAGCCGCAGTTGACGCGGCTCAAAGAGGCGGGGATGACGCGCTACCATTGCAATTTGGAGACGGCTCCCTCCAAGTTTTCGCAGCTCTGCACCACGCATTCCATCGAGGAAAAACTGCGGACGCTAAAGGCCGCCCGCGAGGTCGGTTTGGAAATCTGCTCGGGCGGCATCATCGGCATGGGGGAAACGCGCCGACAGCGCGTGGAGCTCGCCTTTGCCGTGCGCGAGGCGGGGGCGAATTCCGTTCCCATAAACATTTTGCAACCGATCAAGGGGACGCCGCTGGAAAACATCGAGCCGATTTCGCAGGAGGAAATTTTGCGGACGTTCGCCGTCTTCCGCCTCGTCAACCCCCGCGCGCACATCCGTTTTGCGGGAGGCAGGGCCGCCATCGGCGAGCGTCAACAAGAGGCATTGCGCTCGGGGGTCAGCGCCGTCTTGATGGGCGACATGCTCACGACGCTCGGTTCCTCTGTGGATGAGGATTTTGCCATGTTCCGCGAGATGGGGTACGATACTCAAACTTGAGACACGACACTCCCGCGACAAAAAAGGCTCCCGAAAGGGAGCCTTTTTTTCGTCAAACGATATTCGCGTTTAGCGGCGGCGGCGCACGGCCATGCCGAGCGCCAACAGGCCCGCCAACAATGTGCAGGCGGAGGATTCAGGAATGGCGGCCATGACAGCCTGCGCGATGATCTCATGGGCGGCGGTTGTCGGGTGGACGCCGTCGTAAAAAACATACTGGGAAGGATCTTCCGCGGGGGTGCCCGCGTTTTCCAGCGCGACAAGGTTGTCGGTGACATTAGAGAATCCGAAGACGGACGGGGCGTCGAGCATTTGGTCGAATAGCGCGTACATATCGACGGTGATGAGATTCACCTCGGTATGGTCGGTTAGGAATCCGGGAAGCAACTCGGCGAGCTTGGCGTTAAACCTGTCGCTGTACAGCGTTGCCTCCGCCTGTTTTTCCAAGGTCTTGGCCAAGTATTCCGACGTGCGTCCGATGTCGGGCAAGTTCAGCAGGACGATCGTCGCCGCGCCCCGGTCGGCGAGCAGGCCGAGATTGGTGATGATGTCGCCCGCGGCGCGTTCGGCTTGAGCGACAATGTCGTGGGTAAAAATGATCTGCGCGCCGAAGAAGAAATTGTTGGCCCCGCCCCAGACGCAGACGAGGTCGTCTTTGTCAAAGTCCACCCCGTAGCGGTCGAAGCCCAACTCCGGCCGGTCGATTTCCCTGCGGGCGTTTCTGCCGCCCACTATTTGCTCCTCAAGGCTGATGACGCCCGGCACGATGCTGGTGGTGCCCCACGAAGTCATGCCGCCGCCGTAGGCGAAATTGGTCGCGCCAGAGGCGGTGGTGTCGCCCGAAGCGGTCGGGGTCGCCACGCCGAGTTTTTGGGCGAGCAGCTCGTTCCATACGGGGCCGTTGGAGAAACGCCCGCCGTCGTTGAGCGGCTCCGAGTTGTAGACGTTACCCACGTCGGAGAGCGAGTCGCCAAACACGTACAGGCGGGAGAACGCGTGGGCCTGCGCGCCGCACGCAAGCAGGCACAAAAGGAGGATGCAAAGAGGGCGTTTCATCGGGGGTTGAGGGTATCTTAGAAGATGCCTTTTGATCGCGCAAGCGAAGATCGCGCGATGCGGCGGCAGGCCGATTTTCCCTCGAAAAACAAAAAAATCTGAATCAAATCCTTGCCTGCGATGCCGCGGAAGAACACAATGGTATTTTCCCTATGAGTGAGCAGCTTAAGCACGAGTGCGGCATAGCGTTAATCCGGCTGCGTAAGCCATTGGCTTACTACGAGCAGAAATATGGGACGCCCCTGTACGGGTTCAACCAGCTCTTCCTGCTCATGGAAAAGCAGCACAACCGCGGGCAGGACGGCGCGGGCATCGGGGTCGTCAAGCTCGACATGCCCCCGGGGAAAGCCTACATGTTCCGCGAGCGCGACACCGACGGCAACGCCCTGACAAAAATCTTTTCGCGCCAGCTCAAGCACTACCAGCAGCTCGTCAAAAAAGGAGTCATCCACCCCGAATTTCCCCAGACGGTGAAGGACCATTTCGATTTCGGCGGCGAAATCCTCTTGGGGCACCTGCGTTACGGCACCTACGGCAACTACGACAAGAGCTCCTGCCACCCCTATTTCCGCAAAAGCACGTGGCCGACCCGCAATCTGATGCTCGCGGGCAATTTCAATTTCACCAACACCGAGGAGCTCAACCAACAGCTCATCGACCGCGGCTCCCATCCCATTTTCGCGACGGACACGCAGACGGCCCTCGAGGAAATCGGCTTCCACCTCGACGAGGCGCACAACCACATTTACCGCGAGGAGCGCGACAAGGGGACCCCGGGCGCGCAGATCCCGCCGATCATTTCAAACAAGCTCGACATCGTCGACATCATCAAAAAAGCCTCCGCCAACTGGGACGGCGGCTTCACGCTGGCGGGGATGATCGGCAACGGCGACGTCTTCGCCCTGCGCGACCCGCACGGTATCCGCCCCGGGTTTTACTATGCGGACGACGAGGTGGTTGCCGTTGCCTCCGAGCGCGTGGCCATCCAGACGATTTTTGGCGTGGCGCAGGATCAGATCAAGTCCATCAAGCCCGCCCATGTGCTGGTGGTAAAGGCTTCCGGCGAGATTCTGGAGGCCCCCTATGCCGAGCCCGCCGCCTCCAAGGAATGCTCCTTCGAGCGCATTTATTTCTCGCGCGGCAACGACGCCGACATTTACCGCGAGCGCAAGGCCCTCGGCGGCGCGCTGGCCCCGCAGGTGCTCAAGTCGATCGGCAACGATTTGCAGCACGCGGTTATCAGCTTCATCCCGAACACCGCCGAGCTTTCGTATTACGGGCTGATGAGCGAGTTGCGCCTGCGCCGCCGCAAGGAAGTCAAAGACGGCATCATGCAGGCCGCGCAGCAAGGCACGCTCAGCGAGACGCTGGTGGACGATTTGATCCTCAAAAACTGGCCGCGCGGCGAAAAGATGGCGCACAAGGACATCAAGCTGCGCACCTTTATTTCGCAGGAAAAGAACCGCCTGCAACTGGCCTCCCACGTGTACGACGTCACCTACGGGGTTGTCGAGCCGGGGGTCGACGCCCTCGTGTGCGTGGACGACTCGATCGTGCGCGGCACGACGCTCAAGCAGTCGATCCTGCGCATTTTGGCGCGCACAAACCCGCGCAAGATCGTCATCGCCTCGACGGCGCCGCAGATCCGCTATCCCGACTGCTACGGCATCGACATGTCGGAGTTCGGCAAACTCATTTCCTTCCAAGCCGCCATGGCGCTAATCCGCGAGCGCGGCATGGGCGACTTTTTGCGCGAGATCTATCAGGACTGCGTGCGGCAGATGGACTTGCCGATGGACAAGATGGTCAACCACGTCAAGCGCGTCTACGCCCAGTTCACGGCCGAGGAGATCACCAAAAAGGTGACGGAGCTCACGCGCCCCACTGTCGACTATTGGAGCGGCGAATACGAGGTCATTTTCCAGTCGATCGAGGACTTGCACAAGGCGATCCCCAACCACACGGGCGACTGGTATTTTACGGGCGACTTCCCGACCCCGGGCGGCGTGCGCGTGGTCAACCGCGCGTTCATCCAGTACTACGAGAACCGCAAGGGCCGGGGGTATTAGCCGGAGCGATTAGGCCGCGACAACCGGTTGCGCGGGTTGCGTTTGTGCGCAACGTCGCGTGGCCCTGCGCGCGAACAAAAGGGTGAACCCCCACAGCAGAAGCACATGGCCTGCGATCGCTAGGCAGATGGCGCATGTATAGAATATCTCGTTTTGGAAGGAGGATCCTTCCGACCGATAACTGGCCCCCATCGCCAACAAAATCACGGCAAACAATAACGGGTAGATCAGGCAGGTTGTGACGGTCGCGCGCAAAAGAACGCCCGATATCCAGTCGCGGCCTTCTTTGCGGGGTAACCACTGCTGCATGATGCGTTGGCCCGCGCATAGCAGGCATCCTCCCACCAATGCCGTAAGGATTGCGGCAAGGCACAGGATTGGCGGGGACACGAGTATCAGCGGTTGCAAGAAGAAGAGCACAAAAGCGGCGAATATGGACAGAAGCAAAAACAAAAGCGGCGATAATGCCCCGACTACCGCAGCGAACCATAGAAGGGCACGCGGTTTTAATGTGCCCCCCAAAGCGTCTTGCAGGCCGATCCAGAAATAAAATGTGCCTGAAAAACAGGCGGTGGCGATCAGCAACGGCGGTTGCATGAAAAGCAAACAAAGCCCGATAACAAAAAAAATGGCAATATCTGCCGATGCTTCGTTTGGCAACCCTATCAAAATGAGAGTGACGGCTTCTAGCGTGAGCAATATCGAAGCAAAAACGCAGTTCAAAATCATTTTCCCCAACGGCCTGAACAGCAATGAATCGGACAAACAGGGCGGCTCCGTTTCGTCGATACTGTCTGGCGATTCTTCGGATGGAGGCATACGGCCATTTTCTCTGTATGTAAAAATAAGGCAATTGGTTTTGGCGAATGTCCTATACCAGCGGTTCTTTTAGAATGGAAACAGCAGCGGCAGCGCCACGATCATGACGAGCCCCATGATGATCTGCAGCGGCGCGCCCACTTTGACGTAATCCATGAAGGAGTATTGCCCCGCCGCCATCACAAGGGCGTTGGGCGGGGTGGAGAAGGGGGAAGAGAAGCACATGCTGGCCCCCACTGTCACGGCGAACAGGAAGGGGTATGGACTCGCGTCGATCCCGATGGCGGCGGCCATCGCGATGGGCGCCATGAGCACGGCGGTCGCGGTGTTGCTCAAGAACATCGTCATGAGCGAGGTTGTGAAATAGACGACCGCCAGCAATGCCATCGGCCCGTACGCGCCCACGCCGCTGACAAGCGACTGCGACAGCATGTCGCTGGCGCCGGATTTTTCCAAGGCCAGCGACATCGGCAGCATGCCGCCGATGAGCACGATGCTCTCCCAGTTGATCATCTTGTAGGCCGTCTGCATGTTGCGCACGCAGCCTGTCATGATGGCCAGAATCGCGGCCACGAGCACGGCGGTGACGGGTGCCACGGGGATGGCGTCGATCGCCATCGCCGCGACCATGCCGACCATGAGGAGGGCGGCCAGCGGCGCCTTGTACTCGAGCGTCACCTTCGAGGCTTCCTCCAGCGGCTGCCCGAGAACGACCCAGTCGTCCTCGTCTTGGCTCAGGCGGTCGATGTCGGCCCATTTGCCCTGCACGAGCAGCACGTCGTTGGCGTGTATTTTTTCATCCCTCAGGTCGTTGAGCAGGTACTCTTTTTTTCGGCGTATGCCGAGGACGTTGATCCCGTAATCGGTCCGCAAAGCGGAAAGGCCGACGGTTTGGTTGACGAGCTTTGAGGACGACACGATCAGCATCTCGGCGATGCCGATGTCGTAAAATTCGAGCGGGCGGTCGTCGCCGGAAGCGGCTTCCTCCATGGCGTGGGTGTCGAGCAGTTCCAGCCCCGCTTCCGCGGCGAAGGCTTGCGCGTTTTCAAAGGGCCCGCGCAGGTAAAGGATGTCGCCCTCGCGCAACACCGTGTCGGGCGTGGGCAGTTTTTGGGTGACGGAGGCGAAGAAGCGCGCGTGCGGCCCGTCGATGCGGCGCACTTCCATGATGTTCAGCCCGTAGGCCTGCCGCAAATTCCAATGGGCGACCGTGCTGCCGACGGCCTTCGAGGCGCGGCGCACGCGGGCGCGGTAAAGGTTTTGGAATAGCCGGTATTCGTCCGAAAGATTTTTAAGGGATTTTACGCGCGGGCGGGATTTGCTTTGGGCCTCGGATTTCGACAGCAGCCATTTGCTTAGCGGGATGAGCACGAGCAGCCCCACCGTCACGCAGACGATCCCGACGGGCGTGAAGGAGAAAAAGCCCAAAGGCGCGTAGCCTCCTTTTGTGAGGGTGTTTTGGATGACGAGATTGGGGGTCGTGCCGATCAGCGTCATCATGCCGCCCATGCTGCTGGCGAAGGCCAGCGGCATCAGCAGCCGCGAGGCGTTCATGTTCGCCCCGGCGGCGATGCTCACGAC
>JAVBTG010000121.1:0-29006 GCA_031556275.1 Opitutales bacterium | reverse complement strand
CGCGCAGATGGTCAATTTCGCGATTCCCGGCACCGGCTCCAGTGGGCACATAGCGGGCGCGATCTTTCTATGCGCGATGCTCGGGGCGGCCCCTGCGTTTTTGGTGATCAGCTGCGTGCTGGCGATTCAGGCGCTCTTTTTCGCGGACGGCGGATTGCTAGCGCTGGGGTGCAATGTGTTTAATATCGGGTTTCTCGGTTGCTTCGTCGCGTATCCCTTTGTCTTCCGCCCGATCGCGCGCATCATGGCGGCCGCCGTGCTGGCGTGCGTCGTCGCGTTGCAACTGGGCGCTTTTTGCGTAGTGCTGGAGACGCTGCTCTCGGGCGTCACCAAACTTCCCTTCTCCACATTCGCGCTGTTGATGCAACCCATCCATCTGTCCATCGGCGCGATCGAGGGAATGCTGACGGGGCTGGCCATCCTCTTTGTGCGAAAAGCGCGGCCCGACGTGTTCGACATTCCCAAGCCCGGCCTTTCAGCCACCGCGCTGGCAGGCATGCTGGCATTGGCGACGCTTGTTATCGGCGGCGGCCTTTCGCTGCTGGCTTCCGACAAACCGGACGGGCTTGAATGGTCGGTTGAAAAAACCACAAACGCTTCGGAGATCACCGCCGAAAGCCGCGCCCACACCGTCGCCGCGCAGACGCAGGAAAAAACGGCGGTGCTACCGGATTATAATTTGCCCGAACAGGAAGGAGCCGCGGGAACCGCCCTTTCGGGCATCGTGGGCAGCGCGATCACCTTTGGCGTCATCGCCGCGCTGGGGTTGATGCTGCGACGAAAGGAGCGCCATGCCCGCTAGCAAAGCATTCGCCGCGCTGCGTTCAATGGAGGCGCTGGCCGCGCGCGACACCTGCCTGCACCGCCTGCCCGCTTCCCTGAAAATCGCGGGGACATTGGGCTACATCCTCGTGGTCGTGTCCTTTCCGGCCTACGCGTTTTCGGGGCTTGTCCCTTTTTTGGCGTATCCTATTTTGGCGGCGGCTATCGCGCGGATGCCGTGGCGGTTGTTGTGCCTGCGCACTGCCTTGGCCCTGCCCTTCATCGCTTTCGCGGGAACGGCCAATCTGTTGTTCGACCGCGAGACGGCGGCCACCCTATTCGGCATCGGCATCAGCGGCGGGCTGTTGTCGTTTGCCGTTTTGATTTTAAAAACAGTGTTAACGGTTTCCTCCGCGCTGATTCTGGCGGGGACTACCCCCCTGAACGACCTCGCCGCCGGGCTGCGGCGGTTGCGCGTGCCGTGCGTGCTGGTCATCCAATTCATGCTGACGTGGCGCTATCTCGAAGTGCTTATGGCGGAGGCCATGCACACATGGCGCGCTTATCGCCTGCGCTCGGCAGGCGGCGCGGCCGTGCGCTTCGGCGACTGGCCGGGATTGATGGGACATCTCTTTTTAAGGAGCCTCGACCGCGCGGGGCGTATTTATCAGGCCATGCAGTGCCGGGGGTTTAATGTCGAGTCGGCGGTGAACGACGAAAGAAAGGCGACGCCGGCGCAAATGTCCGCGGTCGCGCTTTTTTTGGCGGCGTGCGTCTTGTTTCGGTGTTTTAATGTCTCCCAATGGATCGGGAATCTGCTGACATGATCAAAGTCGAAAACATCACGGTTCTTTATCCCGACGGCAAAGCCGCCCTGAAAAATCTCAGTTGCGCGGTGGCGCACGGCGATTCGTGCGCCCTGCTCGGCGAAAACGGCGCGGGCAAATCCACGCTGTTGCAGGCGCTGCTCGGACTGCTCCCCCTCAAGGAAGGCGTCGCCCACCTCGACGGGATCGCCGTCGAAAAGAAAAACCTGCGCGAAATCCGCCGCCGCGCGGGGCTCGTGTTTCAAAATTCCGACGACCAGCTTTTTTGCGCGACGATCGGCGACGATGTGGCTTTCGGCCTGAAGGAACTTGGGTTGCCCTCCGACGAGGCGCGGGAAAAGGCGCTCAAAATCATGGAACAGCTCGGCGTCGCGCATTTGTGCGAACGCTCGCCGCAGCGGCTTTCCGACGGGGAGAAAAAACGCGCGGCGATCGCGGGCGTGCTCGCCATGAACCCCGCCGTCCTTTTGCTGGACGAGCCGACCGCGCAACTCGACCCCCGCGCACGTCGCGAGTTGGCGGAGTTATTGCATTCCGTCCCCTGCACGCGCCTGATCGCCACGCACGATCTGGCGTTGGCGAAAAAACTTTGCCCGAGCTGCATTGTCCTGAAAGACGGCATGCTCGCGGCGGCCGGAAAAACTGCCGAGATTTTGGAGGACGAGGAACTTTTGTTGGAATGCGGATTGCGCTAAGGTAAAAACAAAAAAGGCCTCCGAAATTCGGAGGCCTTTTTGTAAGAGAGAATAGGACTATTCCTTCTGCGCGGCTTCGGCCACTTCGCCTTCCTCGGGCATCTCCAAGGGCTCTCCGCCCAAGGTGTTGATGCGCAGGCGGCGGTACTTCGGCAGGCCCGTGCCCGCGGGAATCAGGTGACCCATGATCACGTTCTCCTTGAATCCCTTGAGGCTGTCGTGCTTGCCCAGCGTGGCGGCGTCGGTCAGCACGCGCGTGGTCTCTTGGAAGGAGGCGGCGGAGATAAAGCTCTCCGTCTCCAACGAGGCCTTCGTGATGCCCAAGAGAATCGGCTCGCTCTCGGCGGGCTTACCACCGGCGTCGGAGATGCGCTCGTTCTCCTCCTCGAAGAAGTGACGGTCGACCTGTTCGCCCCAGAAGAAATCCGAGTCGCCCGGGTCCGTCACGCGCACCTTGCGCAGCATGCGCGAGATGATGACCTCGATGTGCTTGTCGTTAATGGTAACGCCCTGCACGCGGTACACCTTTTGGATTTCCGACAGCAGGTATTCCTGAACCGCGTTGGGTCCGAGAATCTCCAAGATTTCGTGCGGGTCGGCCGCGCCTTCGGTGATGTGCTGGCCCTTCTTGACGATGTCGCCCGGGTGGACGATGATCTGTTTGCCGTGCGGGATGAGGTGCTCCTCTTCCTGCGCGGTTTCGGCGTCAAAAATGACGAGGCGTTTCTTGCCGCGGATGGAGCCTGTTATCTTCACCTCGCCGTCGATCTTCGCCATCTCGGCGGTTTCCTTCGGGCGGCGGGCTTCAAACAGCTCGGCCACGCGCGGCAGACCGCCCGTGATGTCCTGCGTCTTCGAGGCGCCGCGGGGCGTCTTGGCCAAGAGCGCGCCGGGCGCGATCTGGTCGCCCTCGTTCACCATGACCTGCGCGCCCGTCGGGATCGCGTGGAAGGCCAAGGTGTGGCCCTTGGAATCGCGGATTTCCACCTGCGGATTGAGGTCGTCCTTGTGCTCGATGACGGAAGTCGCCACCTGGCCCGTGGAGTCGTCAAGCTCGCGCGTGATGGTGATGCCGGGGATCATGTCGCGGTACGAGACCGTGCCGGCCTTCTCGGCCAGAATCGGAATGTTGTGCGGGTCCCAGCGGGCGAGCACGTCGCTCTTCTTCACCTGCGCGCCGTCGTCGAACGTCAGCACCGAGCCCACGACGATGTCGTGCGCCTCGAGTTCCTTGTCGTCCTTGTCGAGCAGCTGCACGGAGCCGGTCTTGTTCAAAACGATGTTGTAGCCGCCCGCCTTGACCGTGCGCAGGCCCTTGTAACGGACATAGCCGTCGTGGCGCACGCGGATCTCGGGATTCTTGAGCACGCCGCTGGCGATACCGCCGATGTGGAAGGTGCGCATCGTCAGCTGGGTGCCCGGCTCGCCGATAGACTGGGCGGCGATGATGCCGACCGCCGCGCCCGTCTCGACGAGCTTCTGTGTGGCCGGGTTGATGCCGTAGGCCTTGGCGGGGATCGCGTTCTTGCGCAGGTGCGTCAGGGGCGACATCACCTTCACGCGCTCGATGCCCGCGTCGACGATCGCAAGGGCGATCGGCTCGGTGATGAGCCCGCCGTTGGCGACCAGCAGGTGCCCGGGGTTGCGCGGGTCCTCGATGTCGTTGCTGGCGTAGCGCCCGATGATGCGGTCGGCCAAGGGCACGATCTCGTCGTCGCCCTCGTAGATCGACATTTTCATGACGCCGTCGCGGTTGTTGTCGTCGTCGGTGGTGACGATCACGTCCATGGCCACGTCGCACAGTTTGCGCGTGAGGTAACCGGCGTCGGCCGTCTTGAGGGCCGTGTCCGCCAGACCCTTGCGGGCGCCGTGGGTGGAGACAAAGTATTCGGCGACCGACAGGCCCTCGCGGAAGGAGGACAGAATCGGGCGTTCGATAATCTCGCCGGAGGGCTTCACCATCAAACCGCGGGTGCCGCACAGCTGGCGGACCTGCTGCTTGTTGCCGCGCGCGCCGGAGTCCATCATCAGATAGACCGGGTTGACCGTCTGGTTGCCGCTCTTGTCGGTGGTGTTTTCAAGCGTCTTGAACACCTCCTTGGCAATCTGGTCGGTCGTGCCGTTCCACACGTCGATGATCTTGTTGTAGCGCTCGCCGGTGGTGATGATACCCTTGCGGTACTGCTCCTCGATCTCGGAGATTTTCTTCTGGGCCGAGCCGACGATGGCGGGCTTTTCCTTCGGCACGATCATGTCGCTGATACCGATGGAGAGGCCGGCGCGGGTCGCCATGCGGAAGCCCATCGCCTTCATCTGGTCGAGCACGGGCACGACGGCCTCTTTGCCGACCACCTTGTAGGTGTTCAGAATGAGGTCGCCCAGCTTGCCCTTCCCGACCGGGAAGTTGACGAAGCCCAGGCCCTCGGGCCAGATCTTGTTGAAGATGATGCGGCCGATCGTCGTGCGCACGACCTTGCGGTCCTTGTTGCCATAAATCGTTTCCTTGCCGTAGTCGGGGTTGACGAAGTCGACCCAGTCGTGGAAGTGCAAGGTGCCCTCGGCCTGGACGTATTCGGCCTCGCGCAGGCTGGTGATCAGCGGCACGCGGGCGGGTTCCTTGGCGAGCTTCTTGCCGTAGGTGACGTAGTACACGCCCAAGACGATGTCCTGCGAGGGCGTGAGAATCGGCTTGCCGCTGGAGGGCGAGAAGATGTTGTGGGAAGCCAGCATCAATGTCTTGGCCTCCATGATCGCCTCCAAGGAGAGCGGCACGTGCACGGCCATCTGGTCGCCGTCGAAGTCGGCGTTGTAGGCGGTACACGTCAGCGGGTGCAAGCGGATGGCGTCGCCCTCGATGAGGACGGGCTCGAACGCCTGAATGGAAAGGCGGTGCAAGGTCGGCGCGCGGTTGAGCAGCACCGGGTGGCCCTTGGTCACTTCCTCCAGAATATCCCACACTTCGGGGGACTTCTTCTCGATCATCTTGCGCGCGCCGCGCACGGTGTGCACGAAGCCCAGCTCCTTGAGGCGGCGGATGATGAACGGCTCGAACAGCACCAACGCCATCTTCTTGGGAAGGCCGCACTGGTGGAGCTGCAAGTCGGGGCCGATCACGATCACGGAGCGGCCGGAGTAGTCCACGCGCTTGCCCAAGAGGTTTTGACGGAAGCGCCCCTGCTTTCCCTTGAGCATGTCGCTGAGCGACTTGAGGGGGCGGTTACCCGCGCCCGTGACGGCGCGGCCGTGGCGGCCGTTGTCGAACAGCGCGTCGACGGCCTCCTGCAGCATGCGCTTTTCGTTGTGGATGATGACGTCGGGGGTCTTCAGCTGCAACAGGCTGCGCAGGCGGTTGTTGCGGTTGATGACGCGGCGGTAAAGGTCGTTCAAGTCGCTCGTCGCGAAGCGGCCGCCTTCGAGCGGCACCAGCGGGCGCAGATCCGGCGGAATCACCGGCAGCACGTCGAGGATCATCCACTCAGGGCGGGTCTTCGACTCGATGAAGCCCTGCACCACTTTGAGGCGCTTGGAGATCTTCTTCTTGATCTGCTTGGAGCGCGTGGCGCGCAACAACTCGTGCAGCTCGACGACCAGCGCCTCGAGGTTCATCTGCGCCAAAACATCGCGCAGCGCCTCGGCACCCATCTTGGCCTTGAAAGCGTCGTCACCGTACTCGCGGATGGCCTCCTCGTAATCCTCGGAGGAAAGCAACTGCTTCTGCTCGAGGGCGGTCTTGCCCGGGTCCGTCACGAGATAGTCCTCGTAATAGATCACGCGCTCGAGATTGCGGGCGGTCATGTCGAGCAACAGGCCCAGACGGCTGGGCATGCTCTTCAAAAACCAGATATGCGCCACCGGCACGGCCAGCTCGATGTGGCCCATGCGCTCGCGGCGAACGCGCGCGACGGTCACTTCGACGCCGCAACGGTCGCAGATAACGCCCTTGAACTTGATGCGCTTGTACTTGCCGCAGGCGCACTCGTAATCGCGCACGGGCCCGAAAATGCGCTGGCAGAACAGGCCGCCCGGCTCGGGTTTGAACGTGCGATAGTTGATCGTCTCGGGGTTCTTGACCTCCCCCTTGCTCCACTGTCGGATGGTGTCGGGCGAGGCGACAGAAATGGCGACGCTGTCAAACGTCTGCTCTTTGGCGTCGCCGCCGAGGAATTCGCGTGCTTCCGTGGTGCTCATTGATATGTGTTTTTAAAGGTTGGCTTAGGCGTCGAAACCGAGGTTCTCCTCGTTCTGCAAACGCACGTCCAGGCAGAGGCTTTGCATTTCCTTGATGAGGACGTTGAAGGACTGCGGGATGCCCGCGGAGAGCGAGTTGTCGCCCTTGACGAGCTGCTCGTAGATCTTCGTGCGGCCCTGCACGTCGTCGGACTTGACGGTGAGCAGTTCCTGCAACGTGTAAGCGGCGCCGTAGGCCTCGAGCGCCCACACTTCCATTTCGCCGAAACGCTGGCCGCCGTACTGGGCCTTGCCGCCCAACGGTTGCTGGGTGATCAGGCTGTAGGGGCCGACCGCGCGGGCGTGGATCTTGTCGGCGACCAAGTGGTTGAGCTTCATCATGTAGATGTAGCCGACGACCACGTCTTGGTCGAACGCCTCGCCGTTGCGCCCGTCGTACAGGCGGGTCTTGCCCGACTGCGGCAGGTTCGCGTCCTTGAGGTAGCCCCAGATGGTTTCTTCCGGAATGCCGTCGAAGATCGGGCTGGCGACTTTCAGTCCCAGCTTTTTGCAGGCCCAGCCGAGGTGCGTTTCCAACACCTGGCCCACGTTCATGCGCGAGGGCACACCCATGGGGTTGAGCACGATCTGGATCGGCGTGCCGTCGGGCAGGTAGGGCATGTCGGCCTCGGGAACGATGCGGGCGACGACGCCCTTGTTGCCGTGGCGGCCGGCCATCTTGTCGCCCACCTGAATCTTGCGCTTGGTCGCGATGTAGACTTTGACGTTCTTGATGACGCCGTTGTCCAGATCGTCGCCCAGCTCCACGCCGTCGACCTTGCGCTGGCGCTCGAGCTCGAGCTCGTCGAACTTCTTCTGGTAGTTGTCGACGATCTCCATGATCTTGATGCGCACCGGCGACGGGTCGATCTGGATGTTCTTCGACACGCTGGCCAGGCGGCGCAGGAGGGTCTTGGTGATCTTGCGGTTGGCGGGGATGATGACTTCGCCCGTCTCGCCGTTGACGACGTCGAGCGGAATTTTTTCGCCCAAAAGGATGTTGGAGAGGGCCTCGGTGAGATCCTCGCGCAGCTTGTCGGACTGGCCGCGGTATTCCTCGTTGATCTTCTTGGTCTGGCGGCGGCGGTCGGACAGCGAGAGTTTCTCGCGGTCGGCGTCCGTGTGGCTGGAGACCTTCACGTCCATGATGATGCCGTACACGCCGGAGGGGACGATGAGGGAGGTGTCCTTCACGTCGGCCGCCTTTTCGCCGAAAATGGCGCGCAGCAGCTTTTCTTCCGGAGCCAGTTCCGTTTCGCTCTTGGGGGTGATTTTGCCCACGAGGATGTCGCCGGGCTTGACCTCCGCGCCGACGCGGATGACGCCGTTGCGGTCGAGGTTCTTGAGGGCCTCCTCGCCGACGTTCGGGATGTCGCGGGTGATTTCTTCCGGCCCGAGCTTGGTGTCGCGGGCGGTGACCTCGTAGTCCTCGACGTGGATGGAGGTGAAGACGTCCTGCTTGATCACCGACTCGGAGAGCAAGATGGCGTCCTCAAAGTTGTAGCCGTTCCAGGGCATGAAGGCCACCAGCACGTTGCGGCCGAGGGCGAGTTCGCCCTGGTCGGTGGAGGCGCCGTCGGCGAGCACGTCGCCGACCTTCACCTTCTGCCCGCGCTTGACGACGGGCTTCTGGTTGAAGCACGTGCCCGCGTTCGAGCGCATGAACTTGCGCAACTCGTACACGTAAATCCCCTTCTTGGGCTCGCTCTTGGGCTCCTTCTCGATGCGGGGCGGCAGATCGCCGTCCGCCGTGACGATCACGCGCAGGGCGTCGACGCTGGCGACAACGCCCGCGGCCTCGGCCAGGACGACCGTCTTGGAGTCGCGCGCCACGACCGCCTCGAGGCCGGTGCCCACGAAGGGGGCTTCGGTCTTCAAAAGCGGCACGCCTTGGCGCTGCATGTTCGAACCCATCAGCGCGCGGTTGGCGTCGTCGTGTTCGAGGAAGGGAATCAGGCCCGCGGCCACGGAGACGACCTGCTTGGGCGAAACGTCCATGTAGTCGACGGCCGAGGGGTCGGTCTCGTACACGTCGTCCTGCTTGCGGACGGTGACTTTGCCCACGAGCTTGTTGTTCTTGTCGAGCTCGGAGTTGGCCTGCGCGATGATGTGGCCCTCCTCCTGGTCGGCGGTGAGGTACTCGACATCGTTGGTGACGAGGCCCTTGGCCACGCGGCGGTACGGGGTCTCGATGAACCCGAACTCGTTGATGCGCGCGTAGGTGGAAAGCGAGTTGATCAGACCGATGTTCGGGCCTTCCGGCGTCTCAATCGGGCAGATGCGGCCGTAGTGCGAGGGGTGCACGTCGCGCACCTCGAAGCCGGCGCGCTCGCGGTTAAGACCGCCGGGTCCCAAGGCGGACAGGCGGCGCTTATGCGTCAGGTCCGACAGGGGGTTGATCTGGTCCATGAACTGCGAAAGCTGGCTGCGGGCGAAGAAATCGCGGATGACCGTCGTCAGCGCCTTCGGGTTGATCAGCTTTTGCGGGGTGATCGAGTCGACGCTCTGATCGTAAAGGGTCATGCGCTCCTTGACCAGACGCTCCGTGCGGGAGAGGCCCAGACGGCACTGGTTGGCCAAGAGTTCCCCGACGGTGCGCACGCGGCGGCTGCCCAAGTGGTCGATGTCGTCGATCATGCCCTCGCCGTGCTTGAGGCGGCAGAGGTAGCGGGTGGCTTCCACGATGTCCTCGGTCTGAATGATGCGCGTTTCGATATCCGTCTTCAGGTCGAGTTTCTGATTAATCTTGTAACGGCCCACGCGGCCGAGGTCGTAGCGCTTCGGGTCGTTGAACAGGCGCTTGATGAGGGCCTTGGCGTTCGCCGTGGTCGGCGGTTCGCCGGGGCGCAACTTTTTGTAAATATCCTTCAGGGCGTCCTCGGAATTGCGGGTCGGGTCCTTCTTGATGGAGCGGATGATCGCGCCGTCGTCCACCGAGGTGTCGATGACCTCGACCTCCTTGATGTTGGCCTTCTCGAAGGAACGCACGACCGTCTTGGTCAGCGGCTCGTAGGCGCGGGCGAGCACAACGCCGCGCTCGCCGTCGACCACGTCCTGAATCAGGACGAAATTGGAGACCCCGTCCATCTCGAGGGCCTTGGAAATCTTGAGTTTTTGGATCTTGTAGAACAGCTCGAGGATCTGCGCGTCGGAGCTGAAACCCAGCGCGCGTAGCAAGGTCGTGATGAGGAACTTGCGGCGGCGGCGGCGGCGGTCGAGATAGACGTAGAGCAGGTCGTTCTGGTCGAACTGCACCTCGAGCCAGGTGCCGCGGTCGGGAATGATGCGGAAGGAGAACAGGCTCTTGCCCGTCGTGTGCGGGGTCTGCTCGAAGCAGATGCCGGGGGAGCGGTGCAGCTGGCTGACGATCACGCGCTCCGCCCCGTTGATGATGAAGGAGCCGCGGTCGGTGATCATGGGCAATTCGCCCATGTAAATTTCCTCGTCCTTGATGGAGTCTTCCTCGCGCAGGCGCAGCTTGACGTAGAGGGAGACCGCGTAGGTCGTGCCCTCGCGGATGCACTCCACTTCCCCCTGCTTGGGGCCGATCAAATTGTAGGAGACATACTCCAGGCGGCAGCGGGGCTTGCCCTGCTGCTCGTACCCCTCGATGGGGAACACCTCGCGGAAAACCGCCTCGAGCCCGACGGGCTTGCGTTGCGAGGCGGGGACGTCCTTTTGCAAATACTCCAGAAACGACTGGATCTGATTCTCGATCAAGTTCGGCGGGGGGATGATCTCGCGGAGCTTACCGAAATTTTTGCGTTCGGAAATGGTTGGGCTGGTGGACGACATAACGGCAGAAAAGAATCAGAGGATTCCCGGGGCTTCATGCGCCGGAAAAAGCAGGCTGAAAGAACGGTTGGGAGCCCCGGAAAGCGCCTCAAAGCGGGCCGGAGCCAAAAACAACCTGACGGCACCGGGTTTGACCGATGCCGTCGGGCTGGTAAAAGTAAGGGGGCGTGAACGCCCGCAAATTACTTGATTTCAACAGTCGCGCCGACGGCCTTGAGCTTCTTTTCGATCTCAGCGGCTTCGTCCTTGGTGGCGGCTTCCTTGAGGGTCTTGGGAGCGCCCTCGACCAAATCCTTGGCTTCCTTGAGGCCCAGGCCGGTGATAGCGCGCACTTCCTTAATGACCTCGATCTTCTTGGCGCCGGCATCCTTGAGGATGACGTTGAACTCGGTCTTCTCCTCGGCGGGAGCGGCGGCGGCGGCGGGAGCGGCGGCGGCGACGGCCACGGGAGCGGCGGCGCTGACGCCCCACTTCGCTTCGAGATCCTTCACCAGGGCGGCGATTTCAATGACGGACTGGCTGGAGAGCCACTCAATGACTTGTTCTTTATTAATGTCGGACATGATTATGGGTTCCTTGAACGGTCAGCGCCCTGACGCAGGGCTGTTTAAGGGACGTATCCCCTGACTTAAGTTCTTTGGATGTTGATGTTTTTTCTTCGCAGGGCGGGCCTACACGGCCAGCCCCGCAAAAAAGGGGTTTTCGGTGTTAGGCGGCCTGTTCGCTCTTGGCCTGGAGGACGTTGAGCAAACCTTCCGGGGTCGCCTGCAGCACGCGCACAAACTGGGTGGCGGGCGTGTTGAGCAGGGCCAGCAGCTGGGAGCGCAGAACGTCCTTGCTGGGCAGGTTGGAAAGGGTCGTGACGTCGGCGCCGGAGAGCACTTCGCCGTCGATGACGCCGACCTTGACTTCGAGCTTCTCGCTCTTTTTGAAGAACTCGACCAGCACCTTGGCGACGGCCGGGGCTTCCGCCCCGCCGATCACGATGCCCGTCTGGCCCGCGAGCCACTGTTCGAGGTCGGGAAGGCTCGCGCCCTTGGCGGCGACGTTGAGGATCGAATTCTTGACGACGTGGAACTCGGCGCCCAGGGGGGCGAGCTGGCCGCGCAGTTCGGCGGCGTTCTCCACGGTCACCTTGCGGAAGTCCACGAGGTAAACGTAAGACGACTTGCCGAGGTGTTTGCTCACCTCTTCGACCAGAAATTGCTTTTCGCTACGCATGATAGGAGATGTTTAAGGGTTGGTCTTGCGGCTTAGAGGGCGGCGAACTCCTTGGAGTCGATGCTGACCCCGGGGGTCATCGTGCCGCTAATGGTGAGCGAGCGGATGTATTTGAACTTGCAGCTCTCGGGCTTGGCCTTGGCGAGCGCGTCGAGGGCGGCCTTGACGTTGGCCAGAAGGGCCTCGTTGCTGAAGGAGCGCTTGCCCACGACGATCGAAATGTTGGCGGTCTTGTCCATCTTGAACTCGACGCGGCCGGCCTTGACGGCGTTGATGCCGGCGACGATGTCGTCGGTCACGGTGCCGGACTTGGGGTTGGGCATCAGGCCGCGGGGACCCAGCACGCGGGCGACAGAGCGCACCTGCTTCATGGCGCTGGTCGTGGCGATGGCGACGTCGAAGTCGAGCCAGCCGCCGGTCACCTTGGCGATCAGGTCGTCCATGCCCGCCTCGTCCGCGCCGGCCTTGAGGGCCTCCTCGGGGTTCTCGGTGAAGACGATCACGCGGACCTTCTTGCCGGAGCCGCTGGGCAGCGCGACGGTGCCGCGCACCATCTGGTCGCTCTGGCGGGGGTCGAGGCCCAGACGGGCCGCGAACTCGACGGTCTCGTCGAACTTGACCTTGGGCAGCTTGCCCAAAATTTCAACGGCCTGCTCCAGCGCGTACCCCTTGGAGAGGTCGGCGACGGCCATGGCCTGCTTGTAACGTTTGCTGATTTTTTTCATATGCGGTGTTTAGGGTTCGGGGTGTCGGCGTTCGGCCTGCGGGTCCCTTGCGGGAGGCCCTTCCCCGGGTTGTTTCCTTACCGGAAAATTAAAATTAGCCCTCGACGGTGATGCCCATCGAGCGGGCGGTCCCCTCGATGAGACGGCTGGCGGCCTCGGGCGAGACGGCGTTGAGATCCTTCTGTTTCATCTTGACGATCTCGAGGATCTGCTTCTTGGTGACCTTGCCGACCTTGTCGCGGTTGGGCACGGCCGAGCCGGAGGCGATGCCCGCGGCCTTCTTCAGCAGAACGGCGGCGGGGGGCGACTTCAGGATAAATGTGAACGACTTGTCCTGATAGACGGAAATGACGACCGGAAGGATCATACCCGCCTGATCCTTGGTGCGCGCGTTAAACTCCTTGCAGAAGGCCATGATGTTCACGCCTTGTGCGCCCAACGCGGGGCCGACCGGGGGAGCGGGGTTAGCCGCGCCGGCGGGGAGTTGCAAACGAATCTGTCCTACGACTTTTTTGGCCATGGAAAAGGGTCTATTTTTAGAGGGTTATTGGAAAAGAGGGAAGCAAAAAATTCAGGAAAATATCTTATTTCACGCAAGCCATTGGCCCGCAATGAGAAACGAGATCAGCTGGCGGTCTCGTCGACGCGCTCCACCTGGCGGTATTCCAGTTCGACCGGGGTGAAGCGGCCGAAAATGGAGACGGACACCTTGAGCTTCTGGTTTTTCTCGTCGATCTCGTCTACGCGGCCGGTGAGGTTGAGGAAGGGGCCGTCGTTGATCTTGACGTCCTGCCCGACCTGGTACTGCACTTTGGGAACCTCGCGGCCCTCGGCGTCCTTGATCTGGCGCTGGATGCGCTCGATCTCGTCGGGTTTCAGCGCCACGGGGCGTTCCCCGCCGATGAAGCCGATGACGCCCTGCACGTTGCGCACGAAGTACCACGGGGCCTGCATGAGCTTGCCGTTCTCGTCGTACAGGCGCATGTGCAAAAACACATACCCCGGATAAAACTTGCGGTCCGTGGTGTACTTGCGGCCGCCCTTGACCTCGCTGACCTTTTCGGTCGGCATGAGGACCTCGAGCAGATAGTCGCCCATCTCCTCGATCTTCACGAATTTTTCCAGGTAGGCCTTGACCTTGCCCTCCATGTTGGAGAGGGTTTGCACGGCGTACCAGCGGGAGGGACCGGGAGCTACGGAGGGTTCAGACATTGTCGTGGGAAAACAAAGCGCGTGCCCCGCGGAGGGAAACGCGCGTGTGTGGAAGTTATGCGGGAGTCCCGGGTTTGACGAAGTCCGAGAACAGGTGCATCACCTGATACAGCGAGAAATCGACCAGCGCCAGAAAGGCGGCCAACAACAGCAGCCCCACGATCACAACGATCGTCGAATCCACAAGTTCCTTGCGCGCGGGCCAGCTGGCCTTGCGCAGCTCCGCCATCATTTCGACGAAGAAGTTGCTGACTTTGAGAAACGGATTTGCCATGGCTGTTGTTTTGGGAAGTGGCAGGGGCGGAGGGACTCGAACCCCCAACCAACGGTTTTGGAGACCGCTACTCGACCAATTGAGCTACGCCCCTGTGTGTTGAAAAATTACGTTGTCCGCCCAAACTCCCTTGCAAACGGGAAGCCGGAAACCCGAACTAGCGGGTTTCCGGCGCCCTTTTGCGGGAAGTTGAAGAGGGACCGGAGGGTTACTTGATCACCTCGACCACGCGACCGGCACCGATGGTGCGGCCGCCTTCGCGGATCGCGAAGCGCTGGCCCTTCTCCATGGCGACGGGCTTCTGGAGAACGACCTTGAGCTGCAAGTTGTCGCCGGGCATCACCATCTCGACGCCTTCGTTCAGGGTGCAAACACCCGTCACGTCAGCCGTGCCGAAGAAGAACTGCGGGCGGTAGTTGTTGAAGAACGGGGTGTGGCGGCCGCCCTCGTCCTTGGTCAGGACGTAGATTTCAGCCATGCACTCGGTGTGGGGCTTGATGGAGCCGGGCTTAGCCAACACGTGGCCGCGCTGGACGGCATCCTTGTCGACGCCGCGCAGCAGCAGGCCGACCTTGTCGCCCGCCTGGCCCTCGTCGAGCTCCTTGCGGAACATCTCGACGCCGGTGACGGTGGTCTTCTGCGTGTCGCACAGGCCGACGATTTCGAGTTCCTCGCCGACCTTGACCTTGCCGCGTTCGATACGGCCGGTGGCCACGGTGCCGCGGCCGGTGATCGAGAAGACGTCCTCGACGGACATCATGAAGGGCTTGTCGACGGCGCGCTCCGGAAGCGGAACGTCCTTGTCGATGGCGGCCATGAGGTTGCCGATGGCTTCGACGCCCTCGGGCTTGCCCTCAAGGGCGGCCAAGGCGCTGCCGCGGACGATCGTCACGCTGTCGCCGGGGAATTCGTACTTGTTGAGCAGGTCGCGGATTTCCATCTCGACGAGGTCGAGGAGGTCCGGATCGTCGAGCAGGTCGACCTTGTTCAGGAATACGACGATGGCGGGAACGCCCACCTGCTTGGCCAAAAGGATGTGCTCGCGCGTCTGGGGCATCGGGCCGTCGGCGGCGCTGACAACGAGGATCGCACCGTCCATCTGGGCGGCACCCGTGATCATGTTCTTGACGAAGTCGGCGTGCCCCGGGCAATCGACGTGCGCGTAGTGGCGGTTATCGCTCTCGTACTCGACGTGGGCCACCGCGATCGTCACGATCTTGGAGGCGTCGCGCACCGTGCCGCCCTTGGCGATGTCGGCGTAGGACTTGAACTGGGCCAGACCCTTGTCCGCCTGCACCTTGAGGATGGAGGTCGTGAGAGTGGTTTTGCCGTGGTCGACGTGGCCGATGGTGCCGACATTGACGTGGGGCTTGGTGCGTTGGAATGCTTCTTTAGCCATGATGGAGGTTGTTTTAGGATGTGATTTGAGACGAAAACCTTCAATGGAGCCCCCGAGCGGATTTGAACCGCCGACCTCGTCCTTACCAAGGACGCGCTCTACCAACTGAGCTACAAGGGCCCACCAAAAGCCACCGGGTGCCCGGCGTCTGTTGAAAGAAACGTTAACAATGGCAAAAAGCGGCCTTCCCCGTCAACACCTTTTTGCAAATTCGCGTTTGTCCGCACGCAGGGGGAATGTCCGCGCAAGCTTGCCGCAAAACGCCGCTTATAGGAGTTGCGCCCAAACAGCCCCTGTTTTTGAGGGGGTAATCAAGGCATAATCGAGACCTTAAAATGCCCCTCGCCCAACCGCCTGCCTTCCAAGTGCCCGCGCACAAGCGCGCGAAGGGCCTCGTCCACGGCCTCGTTGCCGGTGGTGCCCTGCAAGAGCGGCTCGCCCACGAGTTCGCCGTCGGGGCCGACCAGCACCATAAAATCGAGCGGGCTCCACAACGTGCCGTCCAGCTCGGGCGAAAAGCGGCCCCGCAAGACCACCTCCGCGATCGTTTTGGAGCCCTGAATCACGCGCAAGAGCGCCGAGCGCTCGGACAACGGGTGCACATTCCCGCCCTTGCCGAACTGCGCGAAAAAATCGGTGTGGCGGGCCGACAAAAGACTCTCCGGCGTCAGCAACACGGGCGGGGCGTCCACCAGCGCGGCGGGGAGCGCCTCGGCGTCGGGCGCGATGCGCAGATCGTAAGTGCTAAAGGGCGACGGCGCCCGCCCGTGCGCGATTTCGAGGGCGGAGCGGGCGCGGCCCGCGTTCCAGCGCGTGGGCAGAAACAGCGGCTCGGTGTCGAACAGCGCGGCCTGCTCGCCGAGCAGACCGCCCCCGATTTCCGCGCCCGAGGAAACGTCGATCGACACCAGCGGCTTGGGGAACTCCGGCGCGCGGTACGGCGGCAGAGGCACCGATAGCAGCCACATCAGCGCGCCCAAGAGCAGTACGCCCACAATCACCGACAGGGCGAACCACGGCAGGCGTTTTTCCCGCGCGTCAGGCTCGGGAATCGTCCGGGTGTCGTCTGGTTCGCTCTGGCCCATGCGCTAAAAAAACAGTCAGCCCCCCTGCGGGAGCGCGTTGAGGAACGGCTTGCCGTCCTTGTCGCGGAAGTCCGAGCCCTCCGTCTTGGACTCCACCGCGACCTGCACGCTGGAGAAGCCGGCGTTGCGCGCCAGCTCGCACACCCCGACAAACGCCTGCATGGAGACGTCGCGCGCGGCCTTTATCAGCAGGACCCCGCGGTCTTCGCCCTTGGTCTGGCCGAGCGTGCGGGCGAGCGTATTGAAAGAATGGATACTGCCGTTGTACAGAAACACGCCGTCCTGCTGCACCGTCAGCACGGTGATGGCCGCAGCGGGGGCCACGCCCGGCATGGGCGCGGACGACACCGGCAGGGCCAGCGTCTTGGGCAGCGCGGGCGCGCCGGAAACGTCCACCAGCATCCCGGGCGCGTAAATGTAGCGCGAGCCGAGGAAAAACAGCAGCACGCCCACCAGCACGACGTTGAGCGCGGCCACCCAGTCGAAGCGGGTGTCCGCCACCGTGATGTTGGCGCGCAGGTTCAGCGGGCGTGTGATGGATGCCATGGCGTCGGTGGTTTAAATTTAACAGGAAAAATCAATCCTCCTGCCCGTCCTCCTCGGACGGGACGTAGGCCACGCGGTCGGGTTCGCCGTAGAGCAGGAATTGCATGATCTCGTTGCCCACCCACTCCATGTCGTTGACCAGCGCGCGCACGCGCCCGTAAAGGAAATGGCAGGCCATATTGGCCAAAATCGCCAACCCCAACCCGGCCGCCGTCACCACGAGCGCCTGCGCAACATAGCCGGAGAAGACGGCCCCGTCCGCGTAGGGCCCGTCCTTTTGCATGGCGAAAAAGCCCTGCAGCAGCGCGATGACCGTGCCCAAAAGCCCGATCAGCGGCGCGATTTTGGCGATCGCGGCGATCGTGCCGATGCGGCGCTCCAGCAGCGGAATTTCCACGAGCGCCATCGACTGGATGGCCCCGCGCATGCGCGTCTCGCCCTGGTCGTGCACGAGCAGGGCGGACTTCACGATCGAGGCCACGGGCCCCGGCGTCTCCTCGCACACCGTGAGGGCCTCGACGATGCGGCGCTTGCGCACAAGGTTTTTGATGCCCTCCAAAAACGTGTTGGTGCGGATCTGCCCGCGGTGCAGGTAGAGCGTGCGCTCCAAAAAGAAAATCAGCGCGAGCAACCCGAGGGCCAATAGCACCCAGATGAGCGGGCCGCCGCTTTGCAGGAGGGAGGGATTCATGGGAAATTATTTTTCGTTAAATTGGGCGGAGTCCGCGCCGAGGCGGCTGCGGGCCACGTTGACGCCGGGCAGGCCGTACTGGCCGATCAGCGCGTAGACGGTGCGCGCGTCCTGCACGTCGCCGCGGCGGCTCAGCAGGTCGCCCAGCTGGAGGACGACGCGGCTCATCCAATAGCGGCCCGGGCCGTCGAGCGTGGGGGCGTTTTCGGCGCGCAAAAAACGGGAGACGACCAGCCAGTAGGCCTGCCTGGCCCGCTCCAAGTTGCCCGCGCGCTCGAGGACGTAGCCCCACTTGAACCCGGCCTCGACCCGCGTGTCGGCGGAAAGGTCCGGCAGGGCGAACAGCCGCTCGAAGGCGGCCTCCGCCGCCCCGTACTTGGTGGCGTCCTTGGCGGAGAGGGCCAGATAGGCGTCGGCGCGGGCCATCTCGACGCGCGCGCGCTCCACGTGGTCGGGATAGGAGGCCAGCAGGCCGTCGTAGGCGATCAGGGCCGCGCCGAAATCGTTGAGCTTGCGGGCGATGTCGCCCTGCCGCAGGCGCGCGAAAAAGACGTATCGACTTTCCGGATACTGGCGCACGATCCGGTCGAGCAGCCCGACCGCCTGCTCGTAGGCGGCGGTGGACCCCTGCCCCTCCGCCAGCGCGGCGGCCTCGTAGAGGGCGGCCGGGGCGTAGTTGCTTTTTGGATACTTGTCGGCGACGGCCACGGCGCGCTGCTGCGCCTCGGCCAGCAGGCCCTCGGAGGCGAGGCGGCGCGCCTCCACGAAATAGCTCAGCACGGCGGGGTCCGAGTCGGGGAACTCCGCCCGCAGGCGCTCGAAGGTTTTCGTCGCCGCGGCGGCGTCGCCCGCGCCCAGCAGGGCCTGCCCCTGGAGCAGCAGGGCGCTCGCCAAGACGCGCGCGCGGTCCTGTTTTGCTATGGCAGCCTCGGGAAGGGTGTCGAGCATCAGCACGAGGCGCTCCGCCAGCGCGGGGGCCTCCTTTGCCTGCCCGGTTGTCAGGGCGAGCTGGGCCTCGAGCCACAGCAGGCGCAGGCGCAGCTCCACGGAAAGGTTGGCCCCCTTGTCCTCGGACAACAGCTTGCGCAGCCGCGCGAAGGCGTCCTGCGCGCGGTCCTTTTCCTGCAGCGCGCGCATGAGGCTCCACTCGGCCCGCCAATGGTTCTCGGCGTCGGCGTCGGGCATCGCGGCGGCCGCGTCGAGCTGGGAGGCGGCCGCGTCGAGCTTTTCGGCCCGCACGGCGGAAAGCACCTCGCGAAACAGCAAATCCCCGCGCGGCAACGGCGGCGAGGGCTGGCGCATCAGCTCGGCGTAGAGGGCGTTGGCGTTGGCGTAGTCGCCGTTGAGGAAATACAAGTCGGCCAGCAAGAGCGAGAGCTTCGCCCGCGCCCCGCCCTCCTCCAGCTCGCCGCGCAGGCGGTTCAAATAGTCCGCCGCCACGCGGTAGCGCGGGGGCTCGCGCTTCATGGCCACCTGCGCGAGCAGCCGCAGCGCGCGCTTGCGCCCGGAGGAGGCGGGGAAATCCGCGAGCAGGCGCGCGGCCGCCCGCTCCGCCGGGTCGAGCCGCCCGAGATCGAGATTGAGCTGCGCGATGAACAGAAGGATCTCGTCGTACAGCGCGTGGTCCGGCGTCTGCTTGAGCACGTCCTCCAAAAAATTCAAAAAGCCGTCCGGCTCCAGCCGCCACTGCGGGGAGCGCGCCAGCAGGTAGAGCGCGTTTTGCTGGACTTCGCGCACGCCGCGCCCGCGCAAAATTTCCTGCAGCAGCGTCTGCGCCTGAGGCGCATTTTCTCCCTCCAGCAACGCGTACAAAAGGCGGATCTGGTTTTTCTCGTCGCGGGCCTCCTCGCCGAGCGCGTCGAGCTGGCCTTGGAGCACCGTCAGCGCCTCGTCCTTGCGGTCGAGCTGCTGCAGCAGCACCGCCAGCTCCTTGGCGAACTGCACCTCCATGCGGGTGTTGCGGTTTTCCTCCACTTTTTTGCGCAGCACGTCCACCATTTCCGGCGTGGCCTTGCCGGAGAGGATGCGCCCGCGCGAGATCGCCGTCTCAAACAGCGCGCGCTCCACGTTCGTGGCGGACATCGAGCGGGCCTTTTCAAAATTCTGCTCGGCCTTGGCCGACTCGCCCTGCGACTCCTCGATCAGCCCCTCCAACAAAAATCGCCACGGGCGCTCCGATTCCGGCAAGCCCTCAATGGGAGCCTGTTCGAGCGCGGCGGCGGCGGCGGAAAAGTCGCCCTGCTGATAGTCGAGCAACGCGCGGCGCAAGCGCGCGGCGGGGCGGTCCGTCGGCACCCATTTCTCCAGCGTCCGGGCGGCCTGCTCGTACTGGCGCAGGCTCAATTGCGCCGAAGTGAGCGCCAGCCCCGCGCGCTCGCGGTCGGCCGCGGAGAGGTCGGGATACTCCAACGCCTGCGTCAGAAACTTTTCGGCCAGCGAGGGAATCCCCGTGGCCAGCGCGTCCAACCCGGCGTCGAGCGTCCAAAGGGCCGGTATCTGCGCGGTCAGCGCCTGCGGTTTTTGCTCGGACAGCGGAACGCCCGGCAACACGGACACGGGGGCCTCCTGCGCGGCGAACACCGCGCAGACAATTCCCGCGAAAAGGAAACTACCCCTCGCACAGTTTCTCAAAAAAACGGATGCCCGCATGCTTATTTCGCCATAATAGAACAAAGCGCCGCCGCGCCGCAAAGCCAAATGCAGCGGGGCTAGGTTGTGTCTTCAAATTCAAGAAAGCAAATCTTCCAATCAGCTTACGATCAAATGTTTTGAGTTTTTTATAAAAATAAAACCGCATTCTTGTTAGCTCCGTGCAACTTTCCCGCGCAGGAAAATTGGGCTGTGGCGAAGTTTAAGGAAGGATAGACAGGGGGTGCTGTACGAGACTACTGCCCCCCTGTCTATCCCGACGCAAACGCAGCCACAGCCCATTTTTACAGCGGGAACGCGAAAAAGCGGAGATTTTTCGCGAGTGGATATGGGCCCCTTCGTTTTCCAAATGCCTCTCAGGCAAGCGCCAGTCTTACCCACGACTGCGGAATTTGAAGACACGCCCTAGGGATAGGTGTAGGCATCGCCCGCCCAGTTGCGCATGCGCACCGTGCCCGCATCGTCGATCGCCTCCACATAGGCGGGCATGACGGGCACTTTTCCGCCGCCCCCCGGCGCGTCGATCACAAACTGCGGCACGGCGTAGCCCGTCGTGAAGCCGCGCAGCGACCGGATGATCTCCACGCCCTTGCGCACGTCGGTGCGGAAATGGCCGCTGCCGTTAATCAAATCGCACTGGTACAAATAGTAAGGACGCACCCGCATCTGGAGCAAACGGTGCGAGAGCGAGCGCTGCACATCCGCGTCGTCGTTGACCCCCTTGAGCAGGACGGACTGGTTCCCCAACACCACCCCCGCGAAAGACAGTCGCTCGCACGCCTCGGCCAGCTCGCGCGTGCATTCGTTGGGATGATTGGTGTGGATGCTCATCCAAATCGGCCCGTGGCGGCGGAAAACCTCGCACAGGGCGGGCGTGATCCGCTGCGGCAAAAAGACCGGCACGCGCGTGCCGATGCGGATAAACTCCACGTGCTCGATCGCCCGCAACGCCGCCAAGAGGGCGTCGAGTTTTTCGTCGGAAAGCAAAAGCGCGTCGCCTCCGCTGACAAGGACGTCGCGCACCTGCGGGTGCTTGCGGATGTAATCCAGCCCTTCTTCCAAATGGGGATGAAAGTGATAGTCTTGCGCGTCCGACACCATCCGCGAGCGCGTGCAATAGCGGCAATAACTGGCGCAGCGGTCGGTGACCAGCAACAACACGCGGTCGGGGTAGCGGTGGACGAGCCCCGGCACGGGCATCGCGCCCTCCTCGCCGATCGGGTCGGCCCGCTCGCAGGGGGCGACCTGTTGCTCCTCGACGCGGGGCACCACCTGTTTGCGGATGGGGCAGTCGGGATTCTCGCGGTCAATGAGGTTAAAAAAATGCGGGGTGATGGCAAAGGCAAGCCGCTGCCTCGCCGCCTCGCACCCCGCCCGCTCCTGCGGGGAGAGCGTCATCCATTTTTCCAGCGCCGCCGCGTCGGTTATGCGGTTGCGCATCTGCCACGTCCAATCGTTCCACTGCGCGGCGGGCGTTTCGGCCCACAGGCCCTGCCCGCTATGCCAGCGGGATGGATGGTCTTGAGGATACATGCGTCGTTGCAATGATACGAAATCGGACAGCGTTCTTGTTTAATCTACCACTTTTTTCCGAGTATGCCTCCAAAAAATCAAAAACAAGAGTTGCGCCGCACAATCCCCCCCCCTATTTTTGTCATGTTTATGTCCGCAAGAAAACCCGCTACACTGGCGTTGGGTGACGGAAGCGTCTTCCGTGGCTGGGCTTTTGGAGCCCAAAAAACCGTGACAGGAGAACTGGTGTTCAACACCAGCTTCACGGGGCATCAGGAGATTCTCTCCGACCCGTCCTACCACCGCCAAATCGTGACGCTGACATCGCCGATGGTCGGCAACTACGGCACCAATTTATACGACAACGAGTCGTCCTGCTGCGGCGCGTTCGGTCTGGTGATCCGCGAACTCAGCCCCGTACACAGCAACTGGCGCGCCAAGGCCTCGATCGAGGATTACATGAAGCTGCGCGGCATCCCTGGCATCGAGGGGGTCGACACCCGTGCGATCACCTGCAAAATCCGCGACAACGGCGCGATCAAAGCCTGCCTGACGACCGAGGAAATCTCGGACGAGGAGGCCCTCAAGCTTGCGCGCGACTGGGCGGGCCTCGAATCCTTCGACTGCGTGAAGGAAGTTTCCTGCGAAAAATCCGCCGCCTGCCACTTTTCGGACGAGGAATGCGCCCCCTTCACCGTCAAGGGCACGACCTTGCGCGCCCAAAAGCCCGACCAGCCCAAGCGCTACCGCTTGGCCGCGATGGACTACGGCATCAAGACGAGCATCCTGCGCAAACTGACTTACTACGGCTTCGACGTCACGCTTTTCCCCGGCACCGCGCCGGCAGAACAGATCCGCGAATTCGCCCCCGACGCCGTGTTTCTCTCCAACGGCCCCGGCGACCCGTCGGCGGTGCCCTACGCCCACAAGACCGTGGCCGCGCTGATGCGAGACTATCCGATGTTCGGCATCTGCCTGGGCAACCAAATGCTCGCGCACGCGCTGGGGGCCAAAACGTTCAAGCTCAAGTTCGGCCACCGCGGCGGCAACCACCCGGTCAAAAACCTCGAGACGGACATCGTCTCCATCACCGCCCAAAACCACGGGTTCGCCATCGACGCCGCCTCGCTCGAAGGCCGCGGCGGCATCGTGACGGAGATCAACCTCAACGACGGCACGGTGGAGGGCATCCGCCACAAGGACCTGCCGATCTTCGCGGTGCAGTACCACCCCGAGGCCGAGCCCGGCCCCAACGACAGCCAGCCGCTGTTTGAAAAATTCTACCAGATGGTCCAGAAAATCCGCGGCTGAAGCGGCTTTTTGCAGACCCCTTGAAACAGGTTTCCCTTTTGCGGCGAAACCTGTTTTATTTTGACGAGATGAACGCGCGGAAACGGTTTTTATTCGCCTTATTGGGATGCTCCCTGTGCGTCCTCGGCCTCGGCGCGGCACCCTATCGAAGCACGGACGGCGCGTTCACGCTCGAGCTCCCCGAGGGCTGGCGCACGGCCACCGACCCGGACGAGGCCTTCCCCGTCATCCTCGGTCCGCAGGACGACATCGACGCCCCGAGCGTCGTGGCGACGGCCTACCCCACTTCGCTGGGCCTGCTCGTGTTCGCCGACGAGGCGCTCAAGGACTTTTCCAAAATGCCGGGATACGCCCTGCAACGGCGCGACAGCTTTCTCACCGCCAACCGCCGCCAAGGCATCAAGACCGTGGCCCGCACACAGGACGCCTCGGGCGCCGTCTTCGCGCAAATTTTTTACTTTATCGAAGGCAGGCAGGGCGGTCATTATGTGTTTGTGGCGACGCTTCCCATGTCCCGCCTCGCCCAATACGAAAAACGGCTCGACGGCATCGCCCGCAGTTTTTGCGACACCGCCGAAAAGCCCGTGTGGACGCAAAGGCTCATGACGCCGCCGCCCGAGCGCCTGCTCGCGAAGGAACGCCAGACGCCCCCGCCTGTCCAAGTAGAACCGACACCCAAGCCCAATCCGCCCCGATCCGTCAAGCATCGCGGCGGCCGCTAAAACTTTTTTTCAATGTCCATACCCGACGAAGGATTCAACACGATAGACGCATGGCGCGCCCGCCTGCGCGAGAGCACCGAAAAGGCGGCGAACCGCTTTATCGCCGCCCGCGACAGCCTGCCCGCCGCGGTCCGCAAAGCGGTGTTCTCCGTCGAGCTGGACGACGCGGAGATTTTCGAATCCTTCGAGTACGCGCGCGCGAATTTCGCGCGCCCGCTCAGCGGCGTGCCCTACCTGCTCAAGGACAGTTTTGACGTGCGCGGGCTGCCGACCTACGCCGGGTCGTCGTTTCTGGGCGAGGTTCGCCCCGTGTCCAAGACCCATTCGCGCCTGTACCAGACGATGCACAGCCTCGGGGCCGTCTTCACCGGCAAGACGCGCATGACAGAGTTCGCCTCCAGCCTTTCGGGCGAAAACCCCCATTACGGCGACTGCCCCAACCCCATGGACTTTTCGCGCCTGAGCGGCGGCTCCTCCTCGGGGTCGGCGTTCGCGGTCGGGGCGGGGCTGGTGCCCGTGGCGTTCGGCACCGACACGGCGGGAAGCGTGCGCGTGCCCGCCGCCTTCTGCGGCGTATTCGGTTTGCGGATACAACCGGGCCCGCTGGCCCGCGACGGCGTCTTCCCGTGGTCGCCCTCCTACGACGCGCCGGGCTGGTTCACCGCCTCCGCCGCCGACATGGCGACGCTGTGCGCGGAGCTCGGCCACGGGACCCCACGCCTGGCCCCGGCCCCCGGCCCCGCCCTGTGGTGCGGCGGCCTTTTCGACGCGCCCGAGGCGCAGTTGCGCGAGAGCTACGGCTACCTTTCCGATTGTCTCGGGGCCGTCGCCGACCCGGACGCCTGCGAGCTGCTGCGCCCCCATTTCGCGAACGCGGCGCGCGCCTTCGAGGTGCTGCGCGGGGCCGAGGCCTACGCGAGCCAAAAGGCCCTGCTGGAGGCGTACGCCGAACGCTATTCTCCCGGGCTGCGCGAACGGCTGGAAGCGGGCGCGAAGTACACCGCCGCCGACATCGAGCAGGCCAAGCGCGCGACGTCCGACCTTTCATCCGCCCTGCACGAGGTGTTCACCGCCTACGACACGCTGGTGTGGCCCGCGACTCCCTGCGTGGCCCCCAAAACGGGCCACTACACCGCGCAGTTGCGCGCGCAGCTGCTGGAGATGAACGTGCCCGCCTCGCTGGCGCGCCTGCCCGTGCTGACATTGCCCGCGTCCGCCGAAGACGGGCTGACGGGCGGCCTGCAATGCGTCTTCCCCTCGGAAGTGCGCATGGACGTGCCGGGGCTGTTACAGCGCACCGGTTACTTCGAGGCCCAATAGCTTGGCCGCGTTGCCGCCCAAAACAAGGGCGGCCTCTTCGGGATTTAAGGCGGCGCGCGCTTTTTCCAAAAACGGTTTTATCGCGGGCGGCGATCCCTTTGTCGGGTACAAACGCAACGGATAGTCCGAGCCGAACAGCACGCGGCGCGGCCCCACGATGTCGAGCACGTGCCGGAAAATCGCGTTGTCATACAAAAACGGGCTGGCTGCCGTGTCGTACATGACGTTGCCCATATCGGCGCGGACGGCGGGGTTGAGCTCGTAGAACGGCAACCCGCCCCCCCAGTGCGCGAAGATGAAACGCACTTTTGGAAAACGCTGGGCGATAAATTGATAATCATCCAACGAAGGATGCGCACGGCCCGCGTGGGCGCGGCCCGCCGCCTCCTCCGCGTGCAAGTGCACGGGCCAGTTGCGCGCCTCGGCCCATTCGAGCGCGGCCCGCCATGCGGGATCGCGCATCGAAAACCCCTGCGCCTGCGGAAAGACTTCGCCGATCCCCTTAAAACCCATCGAGCGCGCCTCCTCCAAATCTTTTTCCACGCGGTCGTTGCCGCGAATCTGAAGGGCGGCAAAGGCCGAAAAATGCGCGGGGTCTTCCGCGATCCAGCGGGCCATCGCGGCGTTGTGCCAACGGCACGTTTCGGGGCGCTCCCAATACCAGCCCAGCAGCAGCGCGTGCGCGACCCCGGCGGCCGCCATGTCGGCGCGCATCGTCGGGCGCGAGACAAACCCCTGCAAAGAAGCCCTGCCGTCTTTCGCCTCCACCATACGTGCCCAGTGCGGCTCGCCCTGCCCGCGCGCCCAGTCGGCGGGGCACATGCCGCCGTCCCAAATTTCTTCCGGATAGCAATGGGTGTGCGCGTCGATCACCATGGATGCGGGCGAATCCATAAAGGCGTTTTATTCGTAGCGCAAGGCCTCGATCGGGTCGAGCCGCGCGGCGCGGATGGCAGGGTAGATGCCGGAAACCATCCCGATCGTCACGGAGAACACAAAACCGATGACAAGGGCCATTGTCGGCACCGTGATATTTTCGCCGCTGGGCACGAACTCGCGCATCACATCGACCAGCCCGAACGCGAGCACCAGCCCGAACAAGCCGCCGAGGGCGCTAACCACGAGCGCCTCGGCCAGAAACTGCAAAAAGATGTCGATCCCGCGCGCGCCGACGGCCTTGCGCACGCCGATCTCGCGGATGCGCTCGTTGATGACGGCCAGCATCACGTTCGCGATGCCTATGCCGCCCACCAGCAGCGAAATGAAGGCGATGGAGCCCAGCGAGTAGATGAAGGAGCGCTCCAGTTTTTTAAACTCCGCCAACTGGTCCTCGCGTGTCTCCACAAAAAAGTCGTTCACCCCGCGGTGCGTCTGCAGCAGCACGTTCTCCAGCTGCGGCACAATGTCGCCGAGCGAGTCCGCGTTCACGGTGCGCACGGACAACCCCTGAATCTTGACGTTGCCCGTGTAGCGTTTTTGCGCCGTCGAGACGGGGATGTAGACGTTGCGGTTTTTCCAGCGCAGGGCGTTGCGCCCGCCCTGCATGAACTCGTAGTGCTCGATCAATCCCACGACGGTAAAAGGCATCCCGTGAATGGTGATCTGTTTGCCGATCGGGTCCTCGTTGGGCAGAAACAGCGCCTCGCGCGCCTCCGAGCCGATGACGACCACCTGCGAGGCGTGCGCGATGTCCAAGTCCGAGAGGTTGCGCCCCCGCGCGATGTCGAGCATGTTGGTCTGCAGGATGTCGCCGGTGGTGCCCACAATGCGCATGACGGTGCTCTTGTTGGAATAGCGCATCGAGCGCCAGCCGATGCTCACTTCGGGCGCGACCGCCGCCGCCAGCGGAACCGCGCGGCTGATGGCCTCGACGTCCACCGTGGTGCGGCCAGGGGAAAGCGCCGCCATGTTGAGCTGTTCCAGCGGCACTTCCTGGTCGATGATCCGCACCAGCTCGATGCCGCCGCTTTGCTCGAAGAAAATCGTCATGTTGCGGAACAAGCCCTGGACAACGGCCACCATGGTGACGAGCGAGGCCACCCCGAGGATGATGCCAATCATCGTGAGGAACGAGCGGAACTTGTGCGCCCACAACTCCCGCAGGCCGTTGAGCATTCCGGAAAGAAAACTCATCACAGGCGCCCTCCCTGCTCCGGCGCGCCGCTTTGGCGCGGCGTCTGCATGAAATCTTTTTCGACCCGCCCGTCGCGCATGGAGATCACGCGCTCGGAATAGGAGGAGACGTGCAGATCGTGCGTGACCATGATGATCGTCTGCCCCTCGTTCTTGAGCTCCCCGAACAGGGAAAGGATGCGGTCGACGTTTTTGCTGTCAAGGTTGCCCGTGGGCTCGTCGGCGAGGATCAGGCGCGGGCGGTTGATCAACGCGCGCGCGATCGCCACGCGCTGGCGCTCGCCGCCGGAAAGCTGACTGGGCAAATGCTTCGCGCGGTTGGAGAGCCCCACGCGGGCGAGGGCCTCGGCGCCACGCTCGTGCGCGCCCTCCTTGTTCTCCGGCAAGCGGCTGTAGGTGACGGGCAGCAGGACATTGTCCAAAACCGTCAGCCGCGGCAGCAGATTGAATGCCTGAAACACAAACCCGATGCGGTTGGCGCGGTACCACGCGCGGCGGGTGACGCCGATATCCGTCACGTCCGCGCCGTCGAACACCATACGCCCGCCCGTGGGCTGGTCCATGAAGCCCAGCATGTGCATGAGCGTGGACTTGCCGGAACCGGAAGGCCCCAAAATCGAGACAAACTGGCGTTCGGGTATTTCGAGGGAAACCCCGTCCAACGCATGCACGACCTCCTCACCCATGTGGTAGGTTTTGCGCAGCTCATGCAGTTCGATCAGTGCCATGAAAGTCCCGGAACAAAAAGAATTACGCGGCCCTCAACGGCGCCCGCCGCCCGAGCCGGTGCCGCTGGCGCGCGGAACGCGTTTGGCATCTTCGGCGCCGCTGAAATTCGAAGGTCGCACCAGACTCACGACATCGCCCTCCTTGAGCCCCTCCTTGATCTCGACATAGGAGGCGTCGCTGATGCCGATCTGCACGGGGCATTTCTCATAAGTCCCGTTCTTTTTCTCGACATAGACAAACCGCTTCGGGCCGTTTGAAAACACGGCGGAAATGATGACGCTCACGACGTCCTGCGCGCGCTTCACGGGGATCGCCACGCTGGCGCTGATGCCCGGGTACACGCGCCGCCCGTCGACCTCGAACACGATTTTCACAGGGAACACGCGCAATGAATTGCGGCTGATCGCCGTGCCTGAAATCTCCGTGATCGTGCCCTCGAAATGCGTGTCGGGCAGCGCGTCGAAGGTGATGTCGGCCTTGCTCTCGGGATGGATGCGGTTGATGTCGATCTCGTTGACGTCGGTGTCGACATACATGCGGGAGAGGTCGTTGATCTTCATGATCGTGGTGCCGCTGCTGACGGAACCGGCCCCGATGATCACCTGCCCCTCCGTCACGTTCAGGTCCGAGACGACGCCATCGTGCGGGGCGCGGATAAACGTCTTTTCCAAATTCTCCTTGGCCTCGTCGAGGCGCGCCTTCATCACCGCGAGCTGGATCTCGGCGATCTCATAGGTCGTCTTGGCGTCCTCGTATTCTTTTTCGGTGGTGTAATTTTTCTGGCGCAGCTGCACTTGGCGATCATAATCGCGCTTGGCCTTTTCGAGGGTGAGTTTTTGCGACTCGTAGGTGCGGTCGGCCTCGTCTTTTCGCGTGGCCGCCAGCACGGGGTCGAGTTCGGCGATCAGTTGGCCCGTCTTCACCACCTCATTGTTGGCGACATGGATTTTGAGCAGCCGCCCGTTGATCTCGGCCTTCACCTCCGTCGCCTGGATCGGCTGGACGAACCCCGTGGCCTCGACCATCGAGACGATCGTGCGCTTCTGGGCGGTCGTCACCAGCTTCGGCTTGCCGGCCGCCAAGCGGTCCTGCTCGCCGCGGACCTTGGAATAGATGAACACGCCCGCCCCGCCCAGCAGGACGAGCACCAAAATAATGATGATCCACTTTT
>JAVBTG010000213.1:0-3704 GCA_031556275.1 Opitutales bacterium | reverse complement strand
CGAGCGTCTCGCCCTTTTTGGCGAAGACGGGGGTGCCCGTCGCGGCGATCGCGGCGGCCGCGGCGTCCTGCGTGGAGAAAATGTTGCAGCTGGCCCAGCGCACGTCGGCCCCGAGGGCCTTTAACGTCTCGATGAGCATGGCGGTCTGCACCGTCATATGGAGCGAGCCGCCCACGCGCACCCCCATGAGCGGCTTCGACGCGCCGTACTTTTCGCGCAGGGCCATCAGCCCGGGCATCTCGTGCGCGGCCACTTCGAGCGCACGTCGGCCCACGTCCGCCAGCGAGACGTCGGCGATCGCGCAGTCGGCCGCCTTCGCGGTTTTCTTCTTACCCTTTGTCATTGAAAATTGGATACGCTTATTTTTTCAACGCCGCTTTTTTGAGCTGATCCGCGCGGTTGGTCTGCTCCCACGGCAATTCCTTGCGCGTGAAATGGCCGTAGTGGGTGGTGTCGCGGTAGATCGGGCGCAGCAGCCCGAGCGTGCGGATGATGTCGGAGGGCTTGAAGGAAAACACTTTTTCAACCGCCGCGATAATCTTCTCGTCCGGGACGACCCCCGTGCCGAACGTGTCCACGTGGATGCTGGTCGGCTCCGCGCGCCCGATGGCGTAGGCCACCTGCAGCTCGCAGCGACTCGCCAATCCCGCGGCCACAACGTTCTTGGCCACCCAGCGGCACATGTAGGCGGCGGAACGGTCAACTTTGGAGGGGTCCTTGCCGGAAAACGCGCCGCCGCCGTGGCGGGCCCAGCCGCCATAGGTGTCGACGATGATCTTGCGGCCCGTCAGTCCCGAGTCGCCCTGCGGTCCGCCCACAACAAAACTGCCAGTGGGGTTGATGAAAAATTCGGCGTTCTTGATGAGTTTCGCCGGAAGCACCTTTTTAATGACCTTTTCGACGCAAAACTTGCGGATCTTTTCGTGCGGCACACCGGCGGCATGCTGCGTGGAGATCACGACATTGCGCACGGCGACGAGCTTGCCGTCCTTGTACTCGCAGGCGACCTGCGACTTGCAGTCGGGCCGCAGCCAAGGGGCCAGTTTCGTCTCCTTGCGGATGCGCGCGAGCTCCTGGTTGAGCCTGTGCGCGAACATGATCGGGGCGGGCATGAGCTCCGGCGTCTCGTCGCACGCGTAGCCGAACATGATGCCTTGGTCGCCCGCGCCCTGCTCCGCGCCTTTTTTGCCCTTGGCCTTGCGGGCGTCGACGCCCTGGGCTATGTCGGGGCTTTGCCGCGTGAGCGCGTTGTGGACAAACACCTTGTCGGCGTGGAAAACGTCGTCGTCGTTGACGTAACCGATCTCATGGATGGCCTTGCGCACGACTTTCTCGTAGTCGATCGTCGCCTTGGTGGTGATTTCCCCGGCGATAAACACGCAGTTGCTCTTCACCAGCGTCTCGCATGCCACGCGGCTGCGGGGATCCTGCTCAAGGCAGGCGTCCAGCACGCTGTCGGAAATATAGTCGGCCACTTTGTCGGGATGGCCCTCGCCAACAGACTCGGAGGAAAAGACGAAATGTTTCGGCATAAGTCCCGCCAGCCTAGCATCGCGCGACACCTCAGGCAAGAAAATATATCAACATATCAGGATGTTTTGATATGTCTAAAATTCATTTCGTGGGAAGCGGCACCACGGGGGCCGAAGCATAGCGCGAAATCTTGCCGAGCATCGTCTGCAGCAGTTCCAAATCGTTGCCCATCGGCATTGACGGCATCATGAGCCGCCCCAGCGAAACTTCCAGCGTGTCCAGATGCAGCAGCAAATCTTTGCCCAATTCGCTGGGCAGCTGTTTTTGCGTGCGCCGCAACTCGTCCCGGGCGGCGGAAAAATACGCCCACGCGGGGCCCATCAGCTCGGGCATCGCCCGCGCGAGGTTCAGATAACGGCGGCCTCCGTCGCGCTGGGCCATCTCCCATAAAAACTCATACACGCTCGCGCGCGAATAGATCGTGCCTTCGGGAAGCTCCGCGCCTGAGGCCTCCAAAATCGGTCGGTTCAGCTTGTCCAACAAATCGCGCGACACCTGAGAGGCCGGACGCGCCTTGAGCAGATAGGCCCGTCTTTTTAAAATCCAAGGAGCCTCCACCTCCAGCGCCTTCGTGTCGAGCATCGCAAACGGAAACGGCTGGGACAGCTGCCGCAAACGCATCGCCCAGCCAAAGTTTGTTTCATAAGCGTCGGCCTTTGGATCGCCGTTGAGAATCGGCACCGCGTAGACCGCCTCGGAGGAAACGTCGAGCACTTTGACGCTGGCCGAGTCCTTCCCTCCCGCCGCGCGCAAGTGCGCGGACACGGGCACGCAGGAAACCGCCAGCTCCGGCTTGCCCCACACGTCGGCGGCCCGCGCCGCGGGAATCGCGCACACCCACAGGGCGCACACCGTCAAAAAGGCGACGTGTCCCCGCCGTTTCATTGGGCGGGCGGCGGTTCTTCCTCGTCAACACCGATGGCGCGGCCGCTGCGGGCCACCACCCCTGTCTTTAACGAAGGATCGCGCACGGGGAAAATGGAGGGGGGCAACTTGTATTCGGCCGTGCCCTTCATGCGTATTTTTTTGGCCTCATCGTAACGCTTGGTGTCCCACAGCAGCGCCTCCAAATCCTTGACCGCCCGCGCCAAATCGGCCTTTGCCACGGCGTTGTCGATATTGAGCATGGGGGCCCCTTCATTGGTCGTCAGCAGCGCGGCCCCGGGGCCAGGCTTCGCGCTGTTGGCCTCCGGTATTTTGGCGTAGGCTTCGCCGAGAGCCTGCCACGCCTGCTGGTTTTGCCCGTTGAACATTAATGCCTGGATCAAATTGGAGCGAGATTGCTCGTCTTGTTTCATCTCGCGCAGCACCATGCCCAGCACATAGGCCTGCTCGGATTCCAAGGGCACCATGCGTCGCGTGAACGCGGCCGATTCGTATGCCTCCTGCAGCCGCCCCAGGCGCAACGCGGCCACCACAAACTGCGTGCGTATCTTCGGGTTGCCCACGTCGATGATATCAATCTCGCGCAGGCCGCGCTTGCGCATGGCATCCTTGGAGACTTGGTTGACATGCTTGTCCACCTTCACTCCGCGCCAGAGAATCTCGTAGGCGCGCTGGTAATAGCGCGTGGCTTCCTGCGCGTCGCCGCGCTCGTCAAGCACGCGGGCCTTGGTGTTATAGTAAAGCCCCGCGTCGTAGAAGAGAGTGTTGTCCTGCTTGCTGTCGGGCAGATCCCCCGAATCCAGCACGCGGATCCCCTCCTCGACGCGCGCCAACGCCTTGTCCAGTCCGCGCTCGGCGATCACACCGGCCCACAGGGAGCGAATCTGTTTGTCGGCATCGTCAAACGCGGGATCCTCCGCGTAGGGCTTGCGCGCGTTCTTTTTGCGCTCCTGGTCGATGAAATAAATTTCCGTCTCGTCCGGGGTTCCGCCGCCGGTCTTCGGCATGACGTTGCGCCAACGCTGCACGCGTGCGCTCTCCTTCGGGGTGAGCGCGGAAACCTTGGAAAGCAGATCGGCCCTGTCGCGGCGTCGCTGGGCGTTGATGAAGGCCTGTTCCATGCCGTCCAATTGCGCCGCTTCCACCGGCAGCGGGAATGCGGGCTGCGCCTCGATGCGCAAAGACCCGGCATAGCCCTTGTGCACCTTGAAGGAACGCGGGCAAGTCTCCACCGCGCTGCGCCAAAGGGCCACGTCGTCGCGCCAGTCAAAATTGCGCACGTAAGA
>JAVBTG010000169.1:0-3989 GCA_031556275.1 Opitutales bacterium | reverse complement strand
GTGACAAAAAAAGCCACCCGACGGGTGGCTTTTTTTGTGGGCGGTGTGATTTGCGGGGAATGGGAGGGTCTGCGTGCTCGGGCAGAGGCGACCTTGACTCGAAAAGCGTAAACTTTCACACTGTGGGCCTTGGAACTAAGATGTCTCAGTTCCTGAAAAAGGAAATCTATATGAATCACCGACGTATTTATCTGAACGTGGACGGGGTGCAAACGGGGCCGTTTTTGTGGCGCAGTGTGGCGCATATGGTTGCTTCCGGGAAGCTGGGGGCGTCCGCTCTCGGTTGCATGGAAAAGGACATTCAGGAAAAGAAATTTGTGCCGGTGCAGACGTTGATCGAGCGTTGCTACGGCGAATCGGGGGAGGAGGAGCCCGCTGCGGTCTCGTCCGCGGTTTTGCGGCTGAAGGCGCTTCGCCGCGAGACTTCCTACGGCCTTTTCCGCTACGCGGTCGACTGGACGGCTGCCGTGTGTGGGTTATTGGTGGCGTGGTTCGCCGTTTCGATGGGTGTCGCCTCGTGGCGCGCGTTTTCCGCCGAGGCGTTGGCCTACGGGCTGCTGGCGCTGACGGCTTATGTGCTGGGGTTGGTCATAGGCTGGCAGCTGTTGCGGATGGCGGCGGATTTCATGGACATCCAGCTGCGCCGCCACGCCGACCGCGAAACGGGCGAAAAATAAATCTCCCCAAGCGCGGGCAAAGGACTTATAATTTTCCTTTCCCCGCATTCAACGCATCTTTTTTATGACACCCACGCAGACTATCGCCGTCCTTGATTTCGGCTCCCAATACACGCAGGTGATCGCGCGCAGAATCCGCGAATGCTCCGTTTATTCGCGCGTGTTCAGCTACAACGTAGACCCCGCCGAATTGCGCAAGGCGAACGTCTGCGGCATCATCCTTTCCGGCGGCCCCGCCAGCGTCATGGGCAAGGACGCCATTTTCCCCGACAAGGCGATTTTTAAAATGGGCGTGCCCGTGCTGGGCATTTGCTACGGGTTGCAGGTGATGGGGAAAATGCTCGGCGGCAAGGTCGCCAAGAGCGCGCACCGCGAGTACGGCGCGGGGAAACTTTCCTTTAAAACCGCGGGGGAGCTGCTCGCGGGGCTCAAGAGCCCGCAGGCTGTCTGGAACTCGCACGGCGACCGCTTGGAAAAACTCCCCGAGGGCTTTCGCGCGCTGGCCCGCACGGACAACTCCGAGTACGCGGTCATCGAGGATTCCAAGCGCAAGTTTTACGGGCTGCAGTTCCATCCCGAGGTGGCGCACACGCCCAACGGCAAGAAGATCATCGAGAACTTTTTGTACCGCGTGTGCGGCTGCAAGGGCGACTGGAAGATGTCGACCTACGCCGAGCAGCTCATTCAGGAAATCCGCGAGCAAGTCGGCGACAAACGCGTGATTCTGGGGCTCAGCGGCGGGGTGGATTCCTCCGTCGTCGCCGCGCTCGTGCACAAGGCGATCGGCAAGCAGCTCACCTGCGTGTTTGTGGACAACGGGCTCATGCGCCTGAACGAGCGCAAGCAGGTGGAGCAGATTTTTCGCTCGCACTTCAAGATGAACCTCAAGGTGGCCGACGCCTCCAAGCGGTTCCTCAAGGCGCTCGCGGGCGTCACCGAGCCCGAGCGCAAGCGCAAGATTATCGGCCGCATTTTCGTGCGGGTCTTCGAGGACGCGATCAAGAGCGCGGGGCAGGCGGAATTCCTCGCGCAGGGGACCGTTTATCCCGACGTGATCGAGAGCGCGGCCAACCCCGCAAAGCCCGCCGTCGTCATCAAGAGCCACCACAACGTGGGCGGGCTGCCCAAGCGCATGAAGTTCAAGCTGCTTGAGCCGATCCGCGAGCTGTTCAAGGACGAGGTGCGCGTGCTCGGCGAGGAATTGGGCCTGCCGCACGACATGCTGTGGCGCCACCCGTTCCCCGGGCCCGGCCTCGGCGTGCGCGTGGCGGGGGAGATCACGGCGGGTCGCCTGAACATTTTGCGCAAGGCCGACGCCATTCTCCAAGAGGAGATGGTTTCGAGCGGCTGGTACGCGAAGGTGTGGCAGTCGTTCTGCGTCTTCGTGCCGGTACGCACCGTCGGCGTCATGGGCGACGAGCGCACCTACGATTGGGTGATCGCCCTGCGCATCGTCAACAGCGTCGACGCGATGACGGCCGACTGGTCGGACATCCCGCACAAGGTGCTCGCGCGCGTGTCCAACCGCATCATCAACGAGGTCAAGGGCGTCAACCGCGTGGTCCTCGACATCAGCTCCAAGCCGCCCGCCACGATCGAGTGGGAGTGAGGGGCCACGCGCCGCCGCGTATCCGTTTTTTAACGACAAAAAACATGAAACGATTCCTGCTGGTCTTCGCCGCCTCCTTTGCGGCTCTCTGCGCGCAGATACCCGATTTGCAGGTGCCGGACACGGGCGCGAAGCCCGTTGCGGCACAGCCTGCGAAGCAGGCGGCTACCGCGCAGGCCGCGCCCGCGAAGGCTCCGACGGCGCAGGCGCAGGCTCCCAAGCCAGCCGCCGCGCCCGCCGCGAAGGTTGCGGCCGCCCCCGCGCAATCGCCGCAGGAGGGGATGCCCGAAGCCACGCAGAAAGCCGACCTTTCGCTCGAGCAGGTGCTGGCCAAGGCCCGCGCCTACGCGGGCAAGGAGAACGCGCTCAAGGCCGTCAAGGCATTGGAGTACGAGGGGCGCGTGGCCGACCAGACGGGCGCGGTCATTGCGCAGTTCAAATACATTTATCAAAAGCCTTATTTCTTCCGCCGCCAAGAAGTGCGCGCCAACGGCGGCTTCGCGATGCTGTGCAAGGACGACTTCGAGGCGTGGGTTTACTCCGGCAGCGCGAATGGGGAAACCCGCCGCGCGCCGATGGCGTTTGGCACGCAGGATTTCGAGCGCAACCTCGCGATCGACCGGCTGAATTTCTTTCAGGGGGCCTCGGCGATCGACCGCGCCGAAGTGTCGCTCGCGGGCGTCGCGCAATGGGCGGGGCGCAAGGCCTACCGGCTCGACTACGTTTATCCCGTGGGATTGGGCAAGATGACAATGACGCGTTACATCGACGCCGAGACGGGACGCTCGCTCGCGGTGGTGAGCGACGGCGGCAAGACGCAGGCGGTGGATTCCGGCGCGCTGGAGTCGGGCGGCATAAAGTTCCCCAAAGAAACGTCGATTTATCGCGACGGCAAGTTGCAGATGAGCCTGATGTACGAAAAGATTGTCGTCAACGGCGAGTATCCGCCGCAGACATTCACCTCACTTTCCTTCTGACAAAAATTTTCATGCAGGTTGTTTTAGCCAGTTCCCCGGATTTTTCAAAAAAGCTCGCCGATTTCTGCGCGCAGGCGGGGCCTTCCGCCGATGTGTCGCAAAAGGTGGCCGCCGTGATCGCCGACGTGCGCGCGCGGGGCGACGCCGCGCTCATGGACTACGCCGCGCGCTTTGACCGCGTGCAGATGCAGCCCTCGCAACTGCGGGTGCCGCAGGAAGTGATCGCCGCCTCGCTCAAGGCGCTGCCCGCCGCCGACCGCGCGCACATCCGCGCGGCGATTGTCTGCATCCGCGATTTTCACAAAAAGACGTTGCCCAAAAACTGGCGCGGAAAAAACCCGCAAGGGGGCGTTGTGGGCGAGAATTTTCACCCGATCCGCCGCGTCGGCATCAACGTGCCCGCGGGGCATGTGCCGCTGGTGTCCACGGTTTTGATGACGGTCCTCTTGGCGAAACTCGCGGGCGTTCCCGAAATTGCGGTGTGCACGCCTCCGCAAAAGGACGGCAAGGCCGACCCCGGCTTGCTGGCCGGGTTGCACCTGTGCGGGGTGACGGAAGTGTATGTCATGGGCGGGATTCAGGCGATGGCGGCCTTCGCCTACGGCACCGAAACGGTGAAGCCCGTCGACAAGCTGTTCGGCCCCGGCAACATGTGGGTGACGGAGGCCAAGCGCCAGCTGTTCGGCACGGTCGGCGTCGACTTGCTGCCCGGCCCCAGCGAGGTGA
>JAVBTG010000071.1:0-8380 GCA_031556275.1 Opitutales bacterium | reverse complement strand
GTTGGACAAGGGCGGCGTTTGCGCCGGCCGCCTCCTTGTGGGCGCGGCGCACGCTGTAGACCTGGGCCGTGTCGATCGCCCCGTTCCCGGGGACGACGTCGCGGGGGTTTTGGGGGGGGGGGGGGGGGGCGGTTTCCGGCGCGGGCGCAACAGGGGAAGCCGTCGCGAAAGCGAGGGCAAAAAGAATCGGGAACAGGCCGGGGATTTTTTTCATGTGGCGCAACCTGCGCACACTATTTTGAAAATAGGGGGGTTTGGCAAGCAGGATCGGGCGGGGAATTTTGAGACGCAACACGGTAAAAGCTATCCGTTTGACTCGGATGGGGGAAAGCCTCATCATGACCCTTCTTTATGCAGCCGAAAAAACCCTCCGATTCTCCCGTCAAAAAAGCCCCCGAGGACGACCGCAACCTCGTCGTGGTGGACAAGGATTTCGCCGACGCCGACGTGGAAGACCGCGTGTGGCTCTTCTGGAAACGCAACCGCGGCGCGATCATTCTGGCCATCGTGCTGGTGTGCGCCGTCGTGCTGGGCAACACCCTTTACAAAAACTGGCGCGCCAGCTCCGTGGCGGGCATGCAGGACGCCTACCTGGCCGCGCAGACGCCCGAGGCCCTCGCCGCGTTCGCCGCCGAGTACGCCAAGGAGCCGCTCGGCGCCGTCGCCGCCGTGCAGGTGGCCGACATGGATTATCTGGAGGGCCGCTTTGAGCAGGCCGCCGAAAAATACGCCGCCGCGATCCCCGTGCTGACCGTGCCGGAACAGGCCCAGCGCGCCCGCATGGGCGAGGCCGTCAGCCTCTTGCGCGCGGGCAAGGATCCGAACGGAGAAAAACTTGTCCAAATCGCGCGGGACGGCACCGTATCCGACGCCGTGCGCGGCCAGGCCGCCTATCAGCTCGCGCTGAAGGCCGCCGTCGCCGCCGATTACGCGACCGCCCGCAGCTGGCTCGAGCAGATCGCCTCGCTCCCCTACGCCGGCCCCTGGATGGAGCGCGCGCAGATGCTCGCGGCGCTCAAGCCCGAGATCCTCAAGCCGGACGCCAAAACCGCCGCCGAAGCCCCGCAGACCAAGCCCTGAACAGGATTTCCCCAGATAAAAACGCCGCAAGCGAACATGCCTGCGGCGTTTTTTTTGCGGGTATTTTGTTTCTCAATAAAGACCCCGGGCCGCCATCCAGACGGAAAAGCCCGCGACCAGCGCGCTTTCGGTGCGCAGCACGCGGGGGCCGAGATGGGCGAGAGTGAATTTGGCCGCGCACAGGCAGGCGCGCTCGGAGGACGACCAGCCGCGTTCGGAACCGATCGCGAGGGCGAGCGGGCCTTCGACGGGAGCCAAGCGCGAAAAGGGGGCTGCGCCTTCGTAGACATCCAACCCGATGCGGGTGGCGGCGGCGGGCAGGGCGGCCAGCGCGGTTTGCAAATCGGCAAAATGGCGCACTTCGGGCAGGATCGTGGAAAACGCCTGCTCGGCACCGCGGCGCAGAAGGGTCTGCCACTCCGGCCCCGTCCACAGGCGGCTGTCCGCGTAGGAAGGCTCGCCCTTTTCGGGACGGAAAAACCATAGCTGGGCCACCCCGAGGGTGGCCGCCTCGCGCAGCACGTCGCGGGCGGTCTGCGGGCGGGGCAAGCCGACGAGGGCGCACAAGGGCTGGGAGGCGTCGGTTTTTTCCTCCCATGCGACGCGGAGGGCCATGCCGGAGGGGCCGTCTTCAAGGATCACGGCTTTGCCGCGCGGGCCGTTGACGAGCCCCACGAAAAATTCGTCGCCTTGACCCATGCGCAAGACCTCCCGCACGTGGCGGGCGCGGAGGTCGGCGGGGGCGAGCAGCGAGGCTTCCTCGCGGGTGTCGAACAGCACCAGATTCATACGAGGTATATTCGGGGTGAAAACGGCGGTTGAGCAAACACAAAAACGGGCTGGCGCGGCGGGGGAAAATGAATCACAATTCACAGGTAGTAGTTTGAAATTGAAACCGAGGATGCGAGAGACGGCTTTGAGCCAATTTTCCGGGCTTCGAATCGAGGCGATGTAAAACATCGTCGAAATGAGGAACCGAAAAAGGGGCCAAAACCGGCCGAGTAGCCGATGCGTTTGAATTTTAAACTACTACCCAAGCGATTTTACTCATTTTTTTATGAACGAAGACACTTCCGTAAAAACTCCCGGCTTTTTCCTTCCCATCGCCATCGCGCTGGTGGGCGTGGTGCTCGGGGCCGTCGCCATTTATCTCGCCGTCTCCGGCAGCGGGGAGATGAAGGACGACATCACCCGCCAGCTCAAGGAAGCCACCAACAAAGTCGCCACGTACGACCAGCGACTCGCCGACCTCGAGGAGCGCGTGCGCATCGCCAGCGAGGCCAACAACACCACGATGATGAAGGCGCGTTCGCTGGAGGAAGGCGTCGTCAAGCTCGTCTCGCAGACGCAAACCGTCCTCAACCAGCTCGCCGGAGAAATCGCCGCACTCAAAACGGGCGGACAGGCGCAGGCCACCGCGACCGCCGCCGCTCCCGCGCGCGCCACGGAAACCGCAGCCGAGCCGACCGCGACCGCCGCCGCCGAACAACCCGCCGCCCCCGCGCCGACACAGGGCGACACCTACGTCGTCAAAGCGGGCGACACCTTCACCAAGATCGCGCGCTCGCTCGGCGTGTCCGTCGAGGCCGTCGAGAAGGCGAACCCGAACGTGTCGTCGAACCGCCTGCAAGTCGGCCAAAAGATCAACGTGCCGGCCAAGCAGTAGTTTGTTTTTTCGATTTTTTACACGCATGGGCCGGCTTGCATTCTCGTGCGGCCGGCCTTTTTTCTAGAGCATATTCGATTCATTTCATGCACGAAGCTCCTTGGCAACAACTGGCGGATGAGGTTTTGGGGAAATTCAGGTTTCTCACCCTGCATTCCCGAAAAATGCGGCGCGCCCGCGACGGGCGCGAGGATGATTTTTTGTGGCTGGACGCCCCCCAATGGGGGTTGGCGCTCGCGCTGACGCCGGACGACAAAATTCTGATGGTGCGGCAGTGGCGCTTCGGCGCGGCCGAGTTTTCGTGGGAGCCGCCGGGCGGCATTATCGACGCGGGCGAGTGCCCCCTGAAAGCCGTCGCGCGGGAGTTGCTGGAGGAGACAGGGTACGCGGGCGACGCGCCCGAGGACTTGGGATGGCTGTACACGAACCCCGCCCTGCAGAAGAATCGCGCCAACTTCGCGCTGATACGCAACTGCGCAAAAGTCGCCGAGCCGACGCCCGACCCCAACGAGGACATCGAGGTCAAAGCCTTCGCGTTGCCTGAGGCCTTCGCGATGGCGGCGGACGGGCGCATCCGCCATATGGGATGCGCGGCCGCGCTGTTCAAACTCGCGGCGCATCTGAAAACATTTCCGACAACATAAACCAATGAAACGCATTCGCCTGAGTGACAGAGAACCGGAGCCCGTCCTCGTGATCGGCTCGCTGGCCTACGACCATATCATCACGCCGACCGCCGACAGCGGGCGCGTGGCGGGGGGATCCGCGAACTTCGCGGCCATCGCGGCGACGCATTTTTCGCCCGCGCGGGTCGTCGCCGTCGTGGGCGACGACTACGAGGAGAGCCTGCTCGAGCTGCTGCGCGCGCGCGGGGCGGACGTTTCCGGCGTCGAGCGCGACCGCTCGGGCAAGACGTTTTTCTGGCGCGGCAAGTACGGCGACAACTTTAACCGGCGCGAGGCGCTCAACACCGACTTGAACGTGTTTGAACATTTCGACCCGAAGCTGCCGGATGTGTATCGAAAAACCAAATACGCCATGCTCGGCGCCATCCAGCCGTCCCTCCAGCTGCGCGTGCTCGACCAGCTCGACCCGGGCGCGTTCGTGCTGGCCGACACGATCCAGCTGTGGGTGGACGCCACGCGCGACGAGCTGCTCGAATTGTTCAGGCGCTCCAGCATGGTCTGCATCAACGACGGCGAGGCCGAGACGCTCACGGGCGACGACAACATCTTTCGCGCGGGGGACTGGCTGAGGAAAAACGCGGCCCCGATTGTTTTGATCAAAAAGGGCGAGCACGGCGCCGTGCTGTTCCACCCCGAGGGCGTTTTCATTTTGCCCGCCTACCCCGTCACCGATCTGCGCGACCCGACCGGGGCGGGCGACAGCTTCGCGGGGGCGTTGGTCGGCGCGCTCGCCGCGCAGGGGCACACGTCCTTCGCCGCGATCCGCCGCGCCATGGTCTACGCCACGGCCACGGCCAGTCTGACCGTGGAGGATTTTTCGTTCGCGCGGATAGCGGCCGAAGGGGCGGGCGAGCTCATCGAGCAGCGCGCGAAAAATTTGCGCGAACTCACCGCCTTCTGATAGGGTCTTTTTAAAACATGAATACTCCCCGCGACATTATTGAAACCATCGGCCAGAAGGCGCGCGCCGCCGCGCTCGTTTGGGGCAACACGCCCGCGGAGCGCAAAAACCGCGTGCTCGAAGAGATCGCCCAGCGCATCGAGACGCAAGCCGACGCGATCGTCGCCGCCAACCGCAAGGACGTGGAGGCGGGCAAGGCCGCCGGATTGTCCGACGCGCTGGTCGACCGCCTGACGCTGAACGCCAAGCGCATCGCCGCGATGGCGGAAGGCGTGCGGCAGGTCGCCGCGCTCGAAGATCCCGTGGGCGAGGAATTGGAGCGCGTGACGCGGCCCAACGGGCTGCTCATCCGCAAAGTGCGCGTGCCGATCGGAGTGATCGGCGTGATTTACGAGGCGCGCCCGAACGTGACGGTGGACTGCGCGGCGCTGTGCCTGAAAAGCGGCAACGCGAGCGTCTTGCGCGGGGGGAAGGAGGCCATCCATTCCAACGCCGTGCTCGCCGCGCTCGTGCGCGGGGCCCTCGAAGCCTGCGGGGAGACGCCCGACGCCGTGCAATGGATCGACACGCCCGACCGCGAGGTGCTCAAGGAGCTTTTGCTGGCGGAGAAATACATCCATTGCATCATCCCGCGCGGCGGCGAGGGGCTCATCCGCTTTGTGGCCCAAAACGCGCGCATGCCCGTCATCAAGCACTACAACGGGATTTGCACCCTTTATCTCGACCGCGCGGCCGACCTCGCGATGGCGGAGCGTGTGGCCGTCAACGCCAAGGCCCAGCGGCCCAGCGTGTGCAACGCGATCGAGAATTTGCTCGTGCACGCCGATGCGGCGGAATCGCTTTTGCCGCAAGTGGCAAAGGCCCTTGTCGCGCAGCATGTGGCCTTGCGGGCGGACGAGCGGGCGATGGCGATTTTGAAAAAGGCCGGCATCCCCTGCGTGAGCGCGACCGAGGAAGACTGGGGCACGGAGTACATCGATTACATTCTTTCCATAAAAGTCGTGGACAGCTTGGAGGATGCCGTCGCGTTTATCAACCGCTACGGCTCGGCGCACACGGAGGCGATTATCACAAAGGATGAAAAGGCCGCGCGCGCGTTTCAGGCGGGGGCGGATTCCGCCGTCGTTTTGTGGAACGCGTCCACGCGTTTTAACGACGGGTTTGAATTCGGCCTCGGCGCGGAGATCGGCATCTCCACCGACCGGCTCCACGCGCGCGGGCCCGTGGGACTGAAGGAGCTGTGCACCTACAAATACCTCGTGGACGGCGCGGGGCAGGTGCGCGGGTGAGTGTTTTTATTTTTTAACCAACAAACTACTGCACTATTATGGCCATTAAAAATGTCATCGTCCTGTCGGGAACGCCCCACGCCAACGGCAACACCGCCGCGCTGTTAAAGGCTTTTTTAAAGGGGCTTAAAAAAGGGAAAAAGCTTTCGGTCGAAATCGTGGAAACCTATCGCCTGAAAGTCGCGCCGGTATTGGAAGCCGAGTTCACCGGCAAGAAGGCGAAGGCGGACGATGCGGACACCCTGCTGCCGAAAATGCTCGCGGCGGACTTGATCGTGCTGGCGAGCCCCCTTTATTTCTGGGGCATATCCGCCCAGCTCAAAAAGGTGTGGGAGCGTTTGTACGGAACTGATTATGCCAAGCTCAAAGGCAAGACGCTCGCCATCATCGCCACGGGCGGCGGCGAGGACAAGAAAGACTCCGGAGCGGATTTGGTCGAGACGCAGTTCAAAAACATCTGCGCGTACACCGGCATGCGGTTCAAAGGGCTGACGTTCGCCTGCTCCGACCCCGCGCCCGTGGCGAAAAACAAAAAGGCGCTCGCGCTGGCGGAAAAGGCGGGGGCGAAGATCAAGTAAGGTAAAAGAAGTTGGCCAAAAAAACCGCGCATCCCTTCATCGGGTGCGCGGTTTTTTTGTGGCTTTGAATTGGGGTCGGGAAATCTTTGGCGGGGTATTCCGGGAAGGAGCGGGGGTGGGTGAAATGGGGGAAACCAAAATTCCATTTCGTTATGAAGCATATTTTTGTCCCCGTATGGAATCTGTCGCCCGAAGCGCAAGCGGAGGCGGTGTTCGTTGGCTTCGCGCCACCACCACCCGCACCGCGTGTGCCGACGGCGTGGGAGCTGGAGCAGGCGGCGAAGGAGCAAGAAAAAGCAAAGGCGGAGAATTTGGCGTATTGGCGGAAGAATTTTGCGGACGACGCGAAATCAAGAATGGAGCGGGAGGATTTTGACGGGGCGGCGAGCCTGATGGAGACTGCATGGCATGTGGACTTGATCAGCAAGGAGGAGTTGGCGGAATTTAAAATGAGGATGCCGCAGTGGCGCGATGCGCATGAAGCCGTCATTCAGATACAGTTGAATCCGGCGGAAGCGGTGAGAAAGTTGCGTGACGGGAAAACGTATCCGCTTTTGTCGGATGACGAGCGAGAGCGGTTGACAGATGAAGCGTATGCGCAATGGGGAAAGGGGGATTCTATCCGGCGGAATGCGCCGGGAAGCTGGAATTGTCCCGTGATTCCAATGGAGCCGGATGAGACGGAGTTTTTCCCAAAAACTCCCACGGCTAATCCGCTACGGATGAAGCCCAAGACGATATTGCAGTTGGGGGGACGAGCGACTGAGTTGATGGCGCCGCCGCCGTTGACATTGCCAATGTCAAGGCGGGGGGATTGGGATATGCCGGAAAAAACGCCGAAATCAGAATTTCAGCAACAGGTGGAATACTACGGAGGGATGTGGGGAGATGCGTTTTGGAAAACAATTACGGATTATTTGGATGACGCCAAGAACATCGGCGAGATAAGCGAGGCTGCTTATAAAAGCGGCGAAGTGGTGCTCGATGATCTGCAAATCGCGAGGACAATGCTTTGGGCGAAGACGACGGGGATAAAGGATATTTACGAACGGCTGGAATTGCAGTACAAACAGCGCACACGACTGGCGCAGACCCATAAGCCACCGGAAGACACACGCAGCTGGCTGGGGGAGGCGGTAAAATACGCGGCGCGGCGGACGCCGGAAATACTATCTTCCGGAGAAAAAGGCGTGACCGATGGCGAGAAACTGGCGGAGGGCGGCGCGGCCGGCATAGATATCAAGTTTGTAGCAGGGTTTGCTTCGGGGGTACATGAAAACACTTACATGATCAGCGTGGGTACGATGTATTGCGCGTTGCGCGACGCCGGAGTGGAGCCAAAGCGCGCGGGGGATTTGGCACCGCTGTTGGCGGTGCCGCATGCAGGTTTGCCGCTGGAGGATGTCATGCAGATTCCGGTGGTCAAGAAAATGCTTGGAGACATGCGGCCGGAAATGGTGGAGGAGGCGTTGAAAGACCCCACTGTGTTAAAGGCGTTGGAACGGGGCCGCGATATTCGCAGTGCCTTGTTATATGAGGAGGTAATGGATAAGGCCACGGGCCTTGGTCGTAATGCAAAATTTTATTTGGATTGGGAATTGGGAACCGGAGACACGCATCGGTCTTATGGCACAAGTGATAGGATAACGCAGCAATTTGCGGCGTCTTCGGCCGGGCAACATTTGCGTAATGAATTCTACAAAAGAGGTGCGAAAAGTATTTCCAATCTTTACTATAAGACTGTGGACGCCGGCATAGCAAATGGCTGGCGCCATTGGGATTCCAGCGCGCAAATCGGAGGAGTTGCTAATGTCCGCGCGATAAATAATGGAGATGGCACGGTCACGTTTATTGTGCCGAATACTGCCGGACAAAGGTCATGGTATGCCGGACAACTGCCAAATAGGGAGGAGCCCGGAGGTGAAGCTGTTTATCGTGCAAGCGATGCCGCAAAATTATCCAATCCGTTGCATGCGATTCCTTGGGTCGGCTCAGCGCTTAGCGTTAGAGATAAAATTACTTATATGGCTCATAGAATTTCAGAATTGTCGGGAAATACTCCCCGTCGTTCAATTTATCAGGAGTTTAGATGGACAGAAACGATTGATTGCGGTAGGCTAAAAGGTGGTAAGTAATGTTTATTATGATAAGAACAATATTTTTAGCCTTATGTGTTTTTC
>JAVBTG010000214.1:0-3269 GCA_031556275.1 Opitutales bacterium | reverse complement strand
AGCGCGCTCCAGCCCCCCTGTTTGACCCGACGCAAACGCAGCCACGGCCCATTTTTACAGTGGGAACGCTAAAAAGCGGAGATTTTTAGCGGGTGGATTTGGGGCCTCTCGTTTTCCAAATGTCTCTTCTGTAGCGCCAGCCTTCAGAACTTCCTGATTTTCTTGCGCGCCGCCTCCGGCATCGCCGCAAATCCGCTGTCGGGCGGAGGCTGCGCCAAATGCTGGTCCATGCAGACGGAAGGCCGCGCGGGCGCCTTGCCCACGACGCGCGCCGGAATCCCCGCCACGGTCACATGGGCGGGCACCGGGTCAACCACAACGCTGTTGGCCCCGATCTTGGCGCAGTCGCCGACTTTGATATTGCCCAGCACCTTCGCCCCGGCCCCGATCAGCACGCCCGAGCCGATTTTCGGATGGCGGTCGCCCCCCGTCTTGCCGGTGCCCCCGAGGGTGACCCCGTGCAAAATCGACACGTTGTCGCCCACGACGCTCGTTTCACCCGCCACAAAAGCGGTCGCGTGGTCGAGCAAAATGCCCGAACCAAACCGCGCGGCGGGGTGGATGTCCACGCCGAAAACTTCCGACATCAGGCTTTGGAGATAAAGCGGCAAATCGCGCCGCCCATGCGTCCACAAATGATGCCCGACGCGGTGGCACACCAGCGACTGAAATCCTTTTAAATAAAGCACAGGCGTCAAATAGTCGCGGCACGCCGGGTCGCGCTCGCGCACCGCCTTGATATCGGCGCGCACTTCTTTCCCGATGTCAGGATTGTCGGAAAACGCCTGCAAAAACACGTCGCGCACATACCCCGCCGTGATCGCGTGGTGGTTGCTCAATTTGCGCGCCAGCCGCTCGCTCAACGCCGCTTCCAGCGATCCCTGCGAAAGGATGACGTCGTTCATCAGCGGGGCCAGCGCGGGCTCACGCAAGGCGACGGCGGCGGCTTCCTTCAAAATGGCCTTCCAAATGGGATCTTTTTTCATAGAAAGAGGTCTAAAATAACCATACCAACAGGGCGAGGGCGGCCACCAAAAAAAGCAGGCTCAGCGCCTTCATATGCCCCTTGTCGACATGGAACAGCATGGCGTCAACGTTAAGCCAAATCCGGCCCTTTGAAAAACAAAATATTGCCCCCGCCGATTTTTTGAAACCCCCTTGCCAATAAGGGCCAAATACTCCATTATAAAATCTTGCCGTCAAAATTTTTCACGGCCCCATTCCCGCACACTTTCATGATCGCCCAATTTTTCAAGCTGTTTTCCGGTCGCCATTACCGGATGTTTATTAATCGTTGCAAGCCAGTGGTCGAAAAGGCCAACCGTTTCGAGGAGCAATACCAGTCCCTTTCGCCCGAGGCCCTGCGCGAAAAGACCGACGAGTTCCGCGCCCGCCTCGCCAAGGGCGAAACGCTCGAATCCCTGATCCCCGAGGCCTTTGCCGCCGTCAAGAACGCGGCGCGCCGCCTGTGCGGCCAGACATTTGAGGTCTGCGGCCAGCAGCAAGAGTGGAACATGGTGCATTTCGACGTCCAGCTGATGGGCGGCATGGCCCTCTCTGAGCGCAAGATCGCCGAAATGGCCACGGGCGAGGGCAAAACGCTGGTGGCGACGCTCCCGCTTTATTTGCACGCGCTGACGGGCAAGGGCGCGCATCTGGTGACGGTCAACGACTACCTCGCCCGCCGCGACTCCGAGTGGATGGGCTATCTCTACAAATCCCTCGGCCTCACGGTCGGCTGCATCCAAAACCAGATGGGCTCCGAGGAGCGCAAGGCGGCCTACGCCTGCGACATCACCTACGGCACGGCCTCCGAATTCGGCTTCGACTACCTGCGCGACAACGGCATGGCCACGCGCAAGGAAGACCAAGTGCAGCGCGGCCACTTTTACTGCATCGTGGACGAGGTCGACTCGATTCTCGTCGACGAGGCGCGCACCCCGCTCATCATTTCCGGCCCCGCGCAGGAATCGACGGAGGCGCCGTACCGCGCCCTCAAGCCCACGATCGAAAAGCTCGTCGACCTCCAGCTCAAACTGTGCAACCGCCTCGTGTCCGAGGCCAAGGAGCTGCTCGACAAGCCCGACCGCACGGAAGACGAGCGCCGTCTGGCCTGCGAAAAACTCCTGCAAGTGCGCGTGGGCATGCCCAAGCACCGCCAGCTGACCAAGCTGATGGAGTCCGGCCCCTACCGCAAATGGCTGGAAGATTTCGACCTCGAGATGTCGAGCGATTTCAACAAGGAGACCCGCTACCGCATCAAGGAATCGCTCTATTTCACGGTCGACGAAAAGCAGCACCAGTCCGACCTCACGGAGCTCGGCCGCAACACGCTTTCGCCCGGCAACCCCGACGCCTTCGTCATCCCGGACCTTCCCTCGATCTACGTGGAGATCGAGAAGGACGCCTCGCTCACGCAGGAACAGCGCCAGAAAAAGCGCGCCGAGGCCGAGGCCGTTTTCGCCAAAACCTCCGAGGACATCCACGTCATCAGCCAGCTGCTGCGCGCCTACACCCTCTACATCATCGACGAGCAATACGTCGTGCAGGACGGCAAGGTCATGATCGTCGACGAGAACACGGGCCGCATGATGCCGGGCCGCCGCTGGAGCGAGGGCCTGCATCAGGCCGTCGAGGCGAAGGAGGGCGTGGAGATCGAAAAAGAGTCCAAGACCTACGCCACTATCACGATCCAAAACTATTTCCGCCTGTACGAAAAGCTCGCGGGCATGACGGGCACGGCCGAGACGGAGGCCGGTGAGTTCTTTGACATTTACAAGCTCAACGTCATGGTGATCCCCACCAACAAGCCCTGCCAGCGCAAGGACGCCAACGACATCATTTACAAAACCCGCCGCGAAAAGTACAACGCCGCGCTCGAGGAGATCGTCGAGACGCACAAGCGCGGCCAGCCCGTGCTCGTAGGCACGACGAGCGTCGACGCCTCCGAGCTTATGGGCAAGATGCTCAAGCGCGCCAATGTCCCCCACACGGTGTTGAACGCCAAGTTCCACCAGCAGGAGGCCGAGATCGTCGCGCGCGCCGGCCAGCGCGGGGCCGTCACCATAGCGACCAACATGGCGGGCCGCGGCACCGACATCAAGCTGGGGGAAGGCGTCGAAGAACTGGGAGGCCTGTACGTGCTCGGCACCGAGCGTCACCAGTCCCGCCGCATCGACCGCCAGCTGCGCGGCCGGTGCGCGCGCCAAGGCGACCCGGGTCGCTCCAAATTCCTCAGATCGCTCGAAGACGCGCTGATGCGCCTGTTC
>JAVBTG010000113.1:0-8315 GCA_031556275.1 Opitutales bacterium | reverse complement strand
GTACGACACGTACGGCTTCCCGCTCGACCTGACGGCCCTCATCGCCCGCGAACGCGGCGTGAAGCTGGACGAAAAAGGGTTTGAGGCCGAGATGGCAAAACAGCGCGAGCGCGCCCGCGCCGCGCAGAAAAAGACCGTTATTTCCGTTTCCGACGGCGAGGACACCGCCGCCGCGACGCAGTTCGTCGGCTACGAGCGCGCGAATTTGGAGGGCCTGAAGACCAAGCTGCTGGCGGTCGTCCCGGGCGACAAGGGGGCCGCCTACCTCGTCTTCGCGCAGACGCCCTTTTACGCCGAGATGGGCGGACAGATCGGCGACACGGGGTTCGCCGAGATCGGCGGGAAACGTATTGCTATTTTGGATACCGTCAAGGACGACGCGGGGCGCGTCCTCCATAAAGTTTCCGCGAAAGACGCCGAGGGGCTCTCGGCCGACGCGGACGCTGGTCTCACCGTCGACGTCGACCGGCGCCGCGCCGTCGAGCGCCACCACACCGCCACCCACCTGCTCCACTGGGCCCTGCGCGCGGTCGTGGGCGACCACGTGCGGCAGGCGGGCTCGCTCGTCACCGACACGCACCTGCGCTTCGACTTCAACCATTTCGAGCCGCTGACCGACGCGCAGATCCAAAAGATCGAGGCGATGGTCAACGCGCGCATCCTCGACAACCGCCCAGTCACGTGGGCGGAAATGCCCTTTGACGAAAAGCCCGCGGACTGCGTCGCCCTGTTCGGCGAAAAGTACGGCGCCGTCGTGCGCGTGCTCGACGTCGAGGGAACCGGGAAAGAGCTGTGCGGCGGCACGCACGTGAGCGCCACCGGGGAAATCGGCCTGTGCAAAATCATTCAACAGTCCGCGATCGCCGCGGGCACGCGCCGCCTTGAGGCGGTCGCCGGGCAGGCGGCCTTCGACGCGCTGTCCGCGCGTTTCGCCGAGACCGTCCGTTTGGCCGACAAACTTTCCTGCAAGCCCGACCAGCTGGAGGCCCGCCTCGAGGCGCTCTCCCAGCAGCGCACGCAGTTGGAAAAAGACATCCGCGCCCTCCAGCAAAAGGACGCCGCCGCGCTGGCGGACCAGTTGCTGGACAAGGCCGTCGATTCCGAAAGCCTCAAATGGATCGTGGCCTCCGTCAGCGTGCCAAACCCGCAGGATTTGCGCGGTTTGGCCTCGCAACTGGAAAAGCAGATCGGCGACGGCGTCATTGTCCTTGGCTCCGCGCAGGGGCCGGACAAGGTGAGCGTGCTGGCCTCCTGCTCCCAGGGGGCCGTGGACAAGGGCGTCAAGGCGGGAGAGCTCGTCTCCAAAATCTGCGTCCAGCTCGACGGCAAGGGGGGAGGCAAGCCCGACTTCGCTATGGGCGGCGGCAAGCAGCCCAACAAGCTCGCCGGGGTGCTCGACGCGCTGCGCGCCTCGTTGCCCAACTAAGCACATTTTAATTTTCATCCGAATGGACGACTCTTATATATTTCCCGCTCCGGGTGCCGCGCTCACCGGCAACGACAAACATGTTTTGCGCGGCCGCGCGCAGACGACCAAGCCTGCCGTCCTGCTCGGCAAGGAAGGCGCGACCGAGGCGGTCATCAAGGAATTTGAACGCGCCCTCACGAAGGACGGCCTGGTCAAAATCCGCTCGAGCGAATCGCGCGACGCCTTGAAGGCGCAGTGCAAGGCCCTCGCCGAAGCCACCGGCGCGGAGGTCCTCGGCACGGTGGGGCGCACGGGCGCGTTTTACCGCGCCAAACCTGCGGCTTCCGAATTCGACGACGAGTGAAAAAAGCCCCGACGGTTTATGTCGGGGCTTTTTATTTTTAGTCTTTTAACGCCTCAGATAAGGAGACGACTAGGGCGCAGGTGTCTTCGATTCCCTTCTGCGCGTCGGGGGCTTGCTCCATCAGCCGCACGAAAGCGCTGCCGACGACGGTGCCGTCGGCGTGGGCGGCCGCCGTCTTCGCCATCGCGGCATTGGAGACGCCGAATCCGGCCACTATCGGCAGTTGGGTGAGCGAGCGGATCTCGTCCAGCTTTTGCACAAGGTCGCTTGGCAGTTCCGCGCGAGTGCCCGTGACCCCGCGCACCATGATGTAGTAGACGAAGCCGGACGCCCCCGCCAATATTTTCGCCGCGCGCTCCGGCGGCGTCGTGGGGGCCAACAGCGGAATGATGTCGACGCCGTTTTCGCGGCAGGGTCTTTCGATCTCGCCACGCTCCTCCACGGGCAGATCTACGACGAGCCACGCGTCCACTCCCATGCGCGCGCATTCCTTGGCGAGCTTTTCTACGCCGTATTGGAAGATGACGTTGTAGTAGGAAAACAGCACGAGCGGCGTGTCGGGATTTTTTTGGCGCACGCGCCCCGCCATGGCGAGGATGTCGGGCAAATTCGCGCCCGCCTTCAACGCCCGTTGCGACGCCTCCTGAATGACGGCCCCGTCCGCCGTCGGGTCTGAAAAGGGCACGCCCAGTTCTATGATATCGGCCCCGCTTTTGGCGGCGCGGTCGATCAGCGTCTCGCTGGACTTCATGTCGGGCGCGCCCGCGGTCAGGTAGGCGACAAGCGCCTTTTTGTTCTCGGCGCGCAAGCGCGTGAAACATTGGGAAATTCGGTTCATGATGATGATGCTCCTTTGAAAAAATTTTTAGGATTTCGGATGGGCCGCGCGATAGCGACGCACGCTTTCCATGTCTTTGTCGCCGCGCCCGGACAGGCAGACGAGCACGATTGCCTCTTTGGGCAGTTTTGCGGCGCGTTCCAGCGCGGCCGCTATCGCGTGCGAGGATTCGAGCGCGGGGATGATGCCTTCCCCTAGACACAGCGTTTCAAACGCGCGCACGGCCGCCTCGTCCTCAACGACGACGTACTCCGCGCGGCCCGTGTCGTGCAAGTGCGCGTGCTGTGGCCCGACGCCGGGGTAGGCCAGGCCGGCGGAAACGGAATAGGTGTCCAAAATCTGTCCGGCTTTGTCCTGAAGCAGATAAGTTTTTGAGCCGTGCAAGACGCCGACCGTGCCGCCGTTGAGGCTCGCGGCGTGTTTGCCCGAGTCCAGGCCGAGACCGCCCGCCTCAGCGCCGATCAATTTGACGGATGTATCGTCCAGAAACCCCGCGAAAATCCCCATGGCGTTCGAGCCGCCGCCCACGCAGGCGACCACTTCGTCAGGCAGTCTGGCCTCGCGTTCTAATAGTTGCGCGCGCGCCTCGCGCCCGATGACGGCCTGCAGGTCTTTTACGATTTCCGGGTAGGGATGGGGGCCCGCGACGGTGCCGATCACGTAAAACGTGTCGTCCACCTGCGCCACCCAGTCGCGCAGGGCCTCGTTCATGGCGTCTTTGAGCGTGGCTGAACCTGATTTCACGGGGATCACGGTCGCCCCCAGCATCCGCATGCGCTCGACGTTCGGGAACTGCCGCTCGACGTCCTCCGCCCCCATGTACACGGCGCACTCAAACCCCATGAGCGCGGCCACGGTCGCCGTGGCCACCCCGTGCATGCCCGCGCCCGTCTCGGCGATCAGGCGCTTTTTGCCCATGCGTCGGGCGAGCAGCGCCTGCCCTATCGTGTTGTTGACCTTGTGCGCGCCCGTGTGGTTCAAGTCCTCGCGCTTCAAATAAATCTTCGCCCCGCCCGCCAGCGCGGTCAGGTTTTTTGCGAGATACAGGGGGCTTTCGCGCCCCACATAGTCGCGCAAAATCTCGTCCAGTTCCTTTTGAAAGGAGGGGTCGGCCTTGGCCTCGGCGTAGGTTTTTTCCAACGCCTCCAAGGCGGGCATCAGCGTTTCGGCCACGTACTGGCCGCCGTAAATTCCATAATGGGTGTTCGGTTTCATGTGTGTTTAGGCTAAAAGTTTTTTGAGGGTGTCGGCGGGGTCGGCTTCTTTCATGAGAGCCGTGCCTATGAGGAAGCCGCGCGCGCCCAATGCCGTGAAGGCGTCCATGTCGGCGCGGGTGGCGATGCCGCTTTCGGCGACGCAGACGATTTCCCCGGGAATTTTTCCGATCAATGTTTTTGAGCGCTCGGGATCGACGGAAAATGTTTTCAAGTCGCGGCAGTTGACGCCGACGACGCGCGCGCCCGCGTCCAATGTGCGGTCGAGTTCTTTCTGCGAATGCACTTCGCACAGGGCCGCCATGCCGTTGTCTTCGGCGCAGCGGCGCAGTTCTTTCATCGTTTTTCCGTCGATCATCGCGGCGATCAGGAGAACGGCGGACGCACCCCATGCGCGCGCCTCGCATATTTGGTATGGATCAAAGATGAAGTCTTTGCGCAAGACGGGGATGTGCGCCACGGCGACCGCCGTTTTCAGATAGTCGGGCGAACCCAAGAAATAATGCGGCTCCGTCAAAACGGACAGCGCGGCCGCGCCCGCCCCGGCCAAGCCTTTGGCCAAGCGCTCCGGCTCGAAATGTTCGCGGATCATCCCCAAGGACGGCGAGGCCTTTTTCAGCTCCGCGATCACGCGGGGTTTCCCTTGCGGATGTTTCTCGAAGGCGCGGATAAAATCCAAGGGTGCGCGCATTTTTTCCGCCTGACGGATGACGTTCGCCAACGGCACCGCGCGGCGGCGCGCCTCCACATCCGCCTTCGTGCGCAAAAATATTTTTTGCAAAAAGTCGCTCATTTGCTTGCCTGTATAAGTTGTTCGAGTTTTTCAAGGGCCGCGCCGCTTTCGAGCGAACGCCGCGCCAGAGCCATACCGTCCTCCAGCGTGTCCGCCCCGCCCCCCGCCACGATGGCGGCCCCGGCGTTCATCAGGACAACGGCGCGCTTGGCGCCGCCGAGGCTCCCGTCCAAGACCCCGCGCAAAATTTTCGCGTTTTGCTCCGGCTCGCCGCCCTTGATTTCGGAAGGGGCGTAACGCTCGCCGATCAGCATTTCCGGCATCAGCTCAAAGGTCTTTATCTGGCCGTCGCGCAGCTCGCACACGCGCGTGGGGGCGCAGCAGCTGATCTCGTCGAGCCCGTCCATCCCGTGCACGACCAAGGCGCGCCGCGCGCCCAGCTCGCGCAGAACCCGCGCGTACGTCTCCACTATGCGGGAGGCGAACACCCCGAGCACCTGCCCGCTCGCGCCCGCGGGGTTGGCGAGCGGAGCAACCATATTAAAGATTGTGCGCAGGCCGATCTCGCGGCGAACGGGCGCGATTTTCCCGAGCGCCGGATGCATCTTGGGCGCGAACAAAAAGCCGATGCCGATTTTTTGGATCGCGTACTCCATGACGACCGGGTCGACGTCGAGGTTGAAGCCGCAAGCCGCCAGCACGTCCGCCGAGCCGCACTTGCTCGAAATGCCGCGGTTGCCGTGCTTGGCGACGGCCACGCCCGCGCCCGCCGCGACGAAGGCCGCCGTCGTCGAGATGTTAAACGTGTTGGCCCCGTCGCCGCCCGTGCCGCAGGTGTCGATCACCGGGCGCGCGCCCGTGTCGATGAAGGTGGCGTGGCGGCGCAGCGCCTGCGCGGCTCCCGTCAGTTCTCCTATGCTCTCCTTTTTCGCGCGCAGGGCCCCCAGAAAGAACCCGATCTGCGACGGCGGCATTTCGCCGCGCATGATCGACTCGATCATCGCGCCCATTTCCGAAAACTCCAAGTCGCGCCCGGCCGCGATTTTTTCGATCAGTTCAGACGGCTTCATGGCGTTTGGCCTTTCGGATAAAATTGGCGAGCTGGCGCTTGCCCGTGGGCGTCATCACCGATTCGGGGTGATACTGGATGCCCTCGATCGGCAGCGTCTTGTGGCGCAGGCCCATGATCTCGCCGTCGTCCGTGCGCGCTGTTATCTCGAAGCATTCCGGCAGGCTTTCCTGCTCGACCGCCAGCGAGTGGTAGCGCACGGCGCTCAGGGGCGATGCGATGCCCTCGAAAATCCCCTTGCCGTCGTGGATGACGTCGGAGGTCTTTCCGTGGCGCACTTCTTTGGCGTGGACGATTTTTGCGCCAAAGACCTGCGCGATCGCCTGATGCCCGAGGCACACGCCCAGCAGCGGGATTTTTTCGACGGCGGCGGCGCGCACGAGATTTTGCAATATCCCCGCGTCCTCCGGCCTGCCGGGGCCGGGCGACAGGACGATGGCGGCGGGCTTCAGCGCCAATACTTCCTCGACCGTGATCTCATCGTTGCGTTTGACCGTCACCTCCTCGCCCAGCATTTGCAGGTACTGGACGATGTTGTAGGTGAAGGAATCGACATTATCGAGCATGAACAACATGGATTTTCTTTCGTTAAAATTTTGAGGTTGTGTTTGAATTTTTAAATACAACCTTTATTACAGCTGCAAACCGTTGGCGGCTAGCCGCACGCTCTTGAACAGCGCGCCCGCCTTGTTCACGGTTTCCTCGAATTCCTTTTCGGGGTCGGAATCGTGGACAAGGCCGCCCCCCGCCTGAATGGATATTTCGCCGTCCTCCATGCGCAGCGTGCGGATCGTGATCGCCATGTCCATCGGCCCGCCGTAGCTGAAATAGCCGACGGCCCCGCCGTAGGTGTTGCGCGGCTCGGGCTCGAGCGCGTGGATCAGCTCCATCGCGCGCACTTTTGGCGCGCCAGAAAGGGTGCCTGCCGGGAAGACGGATTTGATCAGATCGAACGCGTCTGCCTCGGGCTTCAGGACGCTCTCCACGTCCGAGACGATGTGCATCACGTGCGAGTAGCGCTCGATCCGCATGAAGTCGCGCATCTGCACGCTGCCCGGCAGCGACACGCGGCCCAGATCGTTGCGGCCCAAATCGACGAGCATCAGATGCTCGGCCTTTTCCTTCTCGTCCCGCAGGAGCTCGTCCGCCAAGGCTATGTCCTCCGCCGCCGTCTGCCCGCGCTTGCGCGTGCCCGCGATCGGGCGCAAGACGGCGCGACCGCGGTCGAGCTTCACCATCGTCTCCGGCGAGGAGCCGACGAGCACGCGGCCGCCCGTTTTTAAAAAGAACGTGTAGGGGGAAGGGTTCACCAGCCGCAGGGCGCGGTAAAGCTGGATCGCGGGGATGTCCGCCTTCGTCGTGAATTTTTGGGAAAACACCATCTGGATGATGTCGCCGTTGCGGATGTGTTCTTTGGCGATCTCGACCTTTTCCAAATACGCGTCCTTCGTCATGTTCGATTGGAGTGTCGGCACGCGCACGGGCGCCTCGTGCGCGGGAAACGCCGCCGGGAAACGCAAGCGCGCGTGGATGGCCTCGATGCGCGCGCAGGCGTCGTCGTAGGCGGCCTTGGGCGCGCCGAACTCGTCGATCCGGGCGCAGGCGATCAGCCGCACCGTGTGGCGCACGTTGTCGAAGACGATCATGTCCTCGCACAGCAAAAAGCAGGCGCTCGGATCGGCCAGCGGGGCTTTGGGCGCGGGCAATTTTTCAAACTCGTTGACCGTCTCGTAGGACATGTAGCCGACGGCCCCGCCGAACAGTGGCGGCAGGCCCTCCGCCCCCGCGACTTTGATGTCCCCCAAGACGTCGCGCAGGGCGAAGAACGCGCCGTGGGAGGCGTCCAGCTCCGCGCGCGCGCCGTTCTTTGTCAGAAACGGCTTTCCCTTTTCGACCGAAAAGACAGCCTTGGGGTTGACGCCGATGAAGGAGTAGCGCCCGAAGCGCTCGCCCCCCTCGACGCTTTCAAGAAGGAAGACGTTGTCGTCATCGGCGAAGCGGCTGAGGACCGACACGGGCGTCTCGAAATCCGCCAGATACTCGCGGGACACCGGAACGCGGTTGGCGTGGGTGGCGTGGGTTTTAAAAATGTCGAACGAAGGCTGGATCATGGTGGTGTTTTAAAAAGTGGTTTTCGGGAAATGGGCGCAAAAAAAGACGGACCGCCGCTTAAACGCGAAGGTCCGCCAAGAAATGAGTGAAAGGCTTTTTAAGAATGCGCCGGATGTTCAATAACACCCATTATGCGCGCGCACAAAACCCCGCACCGGCAGACCCCCGCCGATGCCATCGCCAAGAAAGCGTGTTGGATTGTGTACGCATAAACTTTTCTTAAATTGCGCCTGAAAATGAATCCGCGCAAGCCTTTTTCAAAAATTCGCGCCTTTTTCCCTCGTAAAAATTTTTTATCGCAGGGATACTTTTTTTGAAAAAATGGCCCGCGATCCTGAAAACAACCAGCCTCCCCTGCGCATCGCTTTCGACCGGCACACGGACGCGTTGGTGCGGCGCATCGCCATGGCCGTGCGGGAGGAAGGCGGGCGGCTGCTGCTGGTCGGCGGCTGCGTGCGCGACGCCCTGCTGGGCATCGCGCCCAAGGACGCCGACGCCGAGGTTTACGGCATCGACGCGGCGGAACTGGAAAAGCTCGTGGGCCGCTTTCTGCGCGTGAGCCTTGTGGGAAAATCCT
>JAVBTG010000115.1:0-3176 GCA_031556275.1 Opitutales bacterium | reverse complement strand
GCATGGGGGCTTTACGGGCTGATCCCCACGACGGTGTTGAACGTCGCGATCATCTATTACCTGTGCCTGTTCATTTGGCACATTTATTCGGAACAGGTGTTGCCGATGCTGCGGGGGCTGTTTTGATGCGCGCGTTTTCCAAAAAAGAAAAATGGGGCTATGCCGCCTTTGGGATCGTCGCCGCGCTGATGGGGATGTTGCTTTTTTTCAAAAATCCCTCGTCCTCCGCGATCTTCCCGCCCTGTCCGACCTCGTTTTTTACGGGCTATTACTGCCCTGGGTGCGGGACGCTGCGCGCCCTGCACGCGCTCACGCACGGCGACATCGCGGGGGCGTTTTCGCAAAACGCGCTCATGGTCTGCTTTATCCCCGTTTTGCCGCTGATGGTGCTTTTCCCCGAAAAATTCACGCACCCCGCCGTGCCGCTGGCGGTGCTGTTGCTGATCGTCGCCTTCACGGTGCTGCGCAACACGCAGGCGGGGGCCATGCTGGCTCCGTTTTGAAAAAAAACTGCCGATAAAGTTGCTTTTCAAAGCGGCCTTTTTTCCTAAACTTAATGGCATCCATGCCCACTTCCGACAACCGCACCCTGATCAATTTTGTCTGCACGGCGAACATCTGCCGCAGCCCCGTCGCGGAATACTTGTTTCAAAAGGAGTTGGAAAAGCGCGCCGCCGCGGACCTGCGCTGGGGAAAATTTCAGGCAATATCCACCGGAGTCGCCGCCGCGAACGGCGAGCGGATCTCGCGCCATTCGCTGGAAGTGCTGGCGGCGCAGGGGATCGACGCCTCGGGCCACCGCAGCCAGTTTTTGACGCAGGCGATTTTGGACAAAAGCTTCGCCACGTTTTGCATGACGTCGACGCACAAACTCATCATTGAAATGCGCTACGACGCCAAAGGCGCCCGCGTGCACCTGATGCGGGAGTTCATGCCCGGCAAAGTGTCGCGCGAGGTGCCAGACCCCTACGGCTCCGCGCTGGAGGATTACGCGATTTGCCGCGACGAAATCGCCACGGCGATCCCCAGCGTGTTTGCCTATCTGGAGACGCAGTTTTAAAAAGCGTATCGCCAAGCCCGCGCTTTTCGGTTAGGTTGGAAAAAACGTTTGTTTTTCACTCGTATCGGTCGTTTTCATTCCATTTTTCCATGAAATTGAGCATCGCATCGGACCACGGCGGCTTGGAGCTGCGCGCCGCGCTTGTGGAGCAGTTGAAGGCCGCGGGCCACGAGGTGGCCGATTACGGCCCGTTCGACCATGCCCGCGTGGATTACCCCGACTACGCCCAAAAGGCCTGCGCCGACGTCACAGAGAAGCGCTCGGACTTCGCCGTGTTGGTATGCACTACAGGGGTTGGTATGTGCATGACCGCCAACAAGCTGCGCGGCATCCGCGCCTACGCCGCCTATAACGAGGACGCCTCGCGCTTCACGCGCATGCACAACAACGCCAACGTGATTTGCTTCGGCCAAAAATACCACACGCCCTACATGGCGATGCGGATGATCGAAATTTTCATGAACACCGCCTACGAGGGCGGTCGCCATCAGGCGCGCTTGGACAAAATTTCCGACATCGAAAAAAACCAGAATCGTTAAGTATTTTTCCCACACACCGCATGAACACCGTGATCTCCAACGAACCCATGTCCTCGCTCGACCCTGAAATCTTTCAGGCGATCCAGAACGAGACCAACCGCCAGCAGACGCACATCGAGCTCATCGCCTCGGAAAACTTCACCCTTCCCGCGGTGATGGAAGCCTGCGGCAGCGTGCTAACCAACAAGTACGCGGAGGGTTACCCGGGCAAGCGCTACTACGGCGGGTGCGAGTTTGTGGACATCGTGGAACAACTGGCGATTGACCGCGCCAAACAACTTTTCGGCGTGCACTTCGCCAATGTGCAGCCCCACGCGGGCAGCCAGGCCAACACGGCAGTCTACCTCGCCTTCCTGAAGCCGGGGGACAAGATTTTGACCATGAGCCTCGAGCACGGCGGGCATTTGACCCACGGGCACCCGAAGAATTTGAGCGGGATGTATTTCAACGTCGTCAACTACGGGCTGGACGTGAAAACGGGCCGCATCGACTACGAGGCCCTCGAGGAGGCGGCGCGCCGCGAAAAGCCCAAGATGATCACGATCGGGGCCTCCGCCTATCCGCGCGTCATCGACTTTGAGCGCGTGGGCAAGGTGGCGAAGGAAGTCGGCGCGATTTTGATGGCCGACATCGCCCACATCGCCGGGCTCGTCGCCGCCGGGGTGCATCCCTCGCCGGTCCCCCATGTCGACATCGTCACGACCACCACCCACAAAACCCTGCGCGGGCCCCGCGGCGGTCTGATCATGACCAACAACGAGGAATACGCCAAGGCGATCAATTCCGCCGTTTTCCCCGGCTCGCAGGGCGGCCCGCTCATGCACATCATCGCCGGGAAGGCCATTTGCTTCGGCGAGGCGTTAAAACCCTCTTTTAAGGAATACCAGCAAGCGGTCGTGCGCAACACGGCGGCATTGGCAGACGCGCTCATCGCCAAGGGCTTCTCTCTCGTCAGCGGCGGGACGGACAACCACCTGATGCTGATCGATCTGCGCCCGAGCCACCCGGAACTCACCGGCAAGCAGGCCCAAACCGCCCTCGAAAAGGCCAATATCACGACGAACAAGAACACCGTTCCGGGCGAAACACGTAGCCCCTTCCAGGCCAGCGGCGTGCGTTTGGGCGGGGCCCCTGTCACCTCCCGCGGGATGGACGATGAGGCCATGCGGCAGATCGCCGAGGCCATTTCGATCATCCTTGCCGCCCCTGAAGACGAGGCCGCAATCGCCAAAGGCCGCGCCATTGCGCAAGCGTTGTGCAAGAAATTTCCGCTTCCCTATTAAAATAAAGGCGAACAAAACACTTTTCTTTTTTTCAAAAAGATTGTAGTCTGGCTCCACATACACAGGACGTTACCCCACAGAAACCTGCAGGCTGCGTCCAAACATACTTACTCAACCCACATGAATTACATGCAACACCCCCAACGCAAAGGCTTCACCCTTATCGAATTGCTGACGGTTATCGCCATTATCGGTATTCTGGCGGCAATTCTGATCCCGACGATCGGTAACGTGATGGAGACGGCCCGCAAGGCCTCTGCCTCCAACAACGCCCGCCAGATCGCCATGTCGTAC
>JAVBTG010000149.1:0-5659 GCA_031556275.1 Opitutales bacterium | reverse complement strand
CATGCTCAACGGCACGGGGGAGATGCCGCTGCTACTGGTGACGTTTGTTCGGATGAGCGACGACGGGGTGCCTGGATTCGGACAGCCGCCGGTGGTCGCTGGCGCGCCCAGAAGCATTGAGGCGGGGAAATGCGCTGTTGTGCAGACCGCGGACGGGAAGGTGCGTTTTCTCGCGGTGGAGGGGCAAAAGATCGTGCACTGGATTTACAATCCCGCCGATAAGACATTTGCGCAGGTGGAGAGCGTGCCGTTGCCTGCATTGCCGTCGCCCCTGCGGGGTATCGCGGCCTCACTCAATCCCGACGGGAATGTGGATCTTTATTTTGAATTGAGCAAAGCTCCCCCAAAGAAGATTGAAACCGTGGGCGACACGCAGTCTTCGCAGTGGCGGCCCGTGGACGCGCAGGGAAGTGATGTGCGCGGGATTGCGCGCTCTTATTTGTACGCAGCGCGTTACCCGGGCTTGTTGTCGGGGGAGGCGCAAAACGTGCGCATGGTTTCGCCGCGCGAGGAGGATGTGTATTTCGGCTACGGCCGTATCACCGGCGTGACGATGGGGGATGTTTCGGGCGTTTTGGGAGGCTCGCGCTTCGGCGAAATTTTATTCTACGCCGCGACGCCGCAGGGTTTTTTGAAACATTGGGCGATGGGCGAGGACGGCATCGCGCTGCGGCACCCGCAGGTGAACTCGACGCCGGTTGCGTTCACAAACGCGAAGGGGGATTTTTTGGGGATTATCGGCGGCGGGGAGGGGCCGATGTATTTTTACCGCTACACGGGGAAGATGAATGAAAATGGCGCGCCTGTTTTCAAGGCGCCGGTTCCCTTGCTGCAGAGCGACGCGAAGCTGACGGGCGGGTCTTTGCCGACGCCTGTGGTGGTGGATTGGGACGGCGACGGGGTGCTCGATATCCTTACCGGGGCCTCCGAGGGCGTGGTGAGGTTTTTTAAAAATATAGGGACAAACGAACAACCGCAGTTTTTGGACGCGGTGCTCGTGGAGGCTAACGGCGAGACGATCCGCATCGAGGCGGGGTCTGCCGGCAGCATTCAGGGCGCGACGGAGGCGCGGTGGGGCTATATCACGCCTACTATTATCGACTGGGACGGGGACGGGCTGCTGGATTTGATTATCGGCGACATTCGGGGCGAGTACCGCGTGTATTTGAATCGAGGGACGAAGACGCAGCCCAAGTTGGAAAAGGGGCAGCCCTTGTATTGCGACGGGTTGAACTTAAAAGGGCACTGGCGGTGCGGGGCCGCCGCCGCGAAAATCGACGGACGCAACGCGCTGGTGATCGTGGACGACGAGGGCCTCGTGCATCTGTATTGGCAGATCGACGCCTATAATGTGGAGGACGGCGGGAGGGTGAAATTGACAGACGGCAACGAGATCACCGTCAGCGGTTATGACGGCGGCGGCTCCGGACGCACGAAGCTGAGTTTTTATGACTGGGACGGCGACGGCGAGTTGGATTTGGTGATCGGCACGGGCCGCGGCGCCTCCATCCCCAACCGCGAGACGGGTTATCCGATGCCCGGGTTGGGCAAGCGCACGCTGGGGACGGTGTTGTTTATGAAAAACATGGGCAGGGGGGCGAAGTTGGTGTTCGCCCATCCCGTGCCGTTTTTGCACAAAGAGCTCGGGTTACTCCAGCCGGGCGGCGCGCATGAGCGGGGTGTTGCCGCAAGCCTGCTGGGCAGCCGCAACGGCAAGCCGAGTTTGCTGGTGTGCAATGAAAACGGGCGCATGTACCTGCTTGAAAACGCGTCCTTGCGCCTGCCGCGCAAAGGCGAGACGCTGCCCGCGCAGTGGCAGCCGCCGGGGGCGGCCACTAAGTAAAATTTTAGACGCCTGCCAGATCGTTGGCGCGGTATTTATTCCAGACGAGGCGGAAGGAGGGGGCGAAGTCGCGGGGTTTTTCCTCCATCCATTGCGTGAGCGATTCGGGGGAGAGCCAGCGGCCCTCCATTACTTCGGCGGGGTCGGGCGTGATCGGGCCATCCCAAACGAGGCGGTAGATATTGATGAACTCCCAGCCCGTCTCGCGGATGGCGGGGTGTTTTAAGAGGCGTTCGAGGGACTGGATGCCGGGGACGCGGATGCCCAGTTCCTCGCCGAGCTCGCGCACCGCCGCCGTGTCGTAGTCTTCGCCCGCGTCGACGTGGCCGGAGCAGGATGTCGTCCAGCAGCCGGGGCAGGTGTCTTTTGTCAGGGAGCGGCGCTGGCCGTAGACCTCGCCCGCCGAATTGAAGACGAGGACGTGAATCGCCCGGTGCAGCAGCTTTTCGCGGTGCACGACGGCGCGTTTTTCGCGGCGGATCGGCGTGTCGTTTTCGTCGACCACATCGAAGAGTTCGTCGGGGTTTTGAGACATTAGTGTCTAAAATAGACGGTGTTTGGGGGTGTGCCAACCGTATTACGAAAAAATGTGCATGGGCTTGCCAACTTCATGGAAAACAATGAGAATGCGGGATACAAAAAAACGCCCCATGAAAAAAGTCGAGACCATCATCAAACCGTTCAAATTGGAAGAAGTGAAGGACGCCCTGCGCGCCATCGGCATCGAGGGAATGACCGTCACCGAAGTGAAGGGGTTCGGCCGCCAGAAGGGGCACACGGAAATTTACCGCGGCAGCGAATACACGGTCGATTTTTTGCCGAAGATCAAGGTGGAGATCATCTGCGCCGACGAACACGTGGACGAGGTGATCCGCACGATTTTGCAGAGCGCGAAAACGGGCAAGATCGGCGACGGGAAGATTTTTGTACTGCCGGTGGAGCAGGTGATACGGATTCGGACGGAGGAGTCGGGGGATACGGCTATTTAGTTTCCCGCGGATGTTTCCCGCGGATCTTTTCGATTCTGGCTGTGTTGCTGCGAAAAAATATGGATAGGGCGGTAGCGCTGCTACCGCCCTATCCATATTTTTTCTTGCGCCTTGCCAGAATCTAAAATCTCTCGCGGGAAACCCCGGGTGTTCGAGAGAGTTTTAAAGTGCATTAATCCATATAAATAAAAAAGACGCCGGTTGGCGTCTTTTTTGTGGAAAACAGGAGTTTTTTATTTTCTAGCAGATCAAACTGCGGAAGTCGTAGAAATCGGCGGAAAAGCCGCCTGGTATGCCTTTGTTGATGACGGCGACGGCGTCGTGGGAGTGGAGGGATTCCAAGTGGGAGCAGGCGATTTGGAAGTCTGTGATGCGGGGCTCCGTGGCGAATTGGCCCGCGAGTTCGCGGATGGCGTCCTCGACGAATTTGGGATAGGCCCCGTTGAGCTCGGCGAAGGCCTGCTCGTCTTCGCGGCGGACCATGACTTGGGTTTCCGTCTGGAGGGCCTTTAGGCAGTGGGCTTGGATTTCTTCCAAGGTGATCGTCTGGCCCTGCGCGATTTCGAGGATCAGGCGGGCTTTGCTGCGCTGGGAGTGCGGAATGCCGTAGATGCCGCGCGTTTCGCGGGCGTGCTCGGACAGTTCGAGCGAGCAGGGGCAGGCGGACGAGTAAATGTAGTCGAACTGGACGATCTTGCGGTAGCGGTTGAGGTCGTCGATGCTACCCTCGAAAGCGACTTGGTAATACTGGTGGCCCGTCAGGCCGCTGCGCAGGCTTTTTTGCGGGATCGGGTAGTTGAACTCCAAGCGCAGGCGGGCGCGGCTGCTGCCCAAGTCCTGCTTGTAGCGCAGGAGGATTTCCTCCAGCAGCTCGGGGGTGAAGACGCGGTCTTTGAACTCGTAAAAGGTGCGGATCAGGCGCGACATGTTGATCCCCTTGTGCTCGGCCGCGAGGGAGACCGTGCCGGAGACGGACACCTCTATCGGCATCTGGCCCAAGGTCGCGTTGACGAAGCGCAGGGGGAGGCGGAAATTGGAAATGCCCACCTGCAGGACGGGCACGAGCGCGCCTTGGATGGCCGGCCCCGTCATGTTCTGCATGTCGGGCAGGCTGTCGCGGTATGCCTCCGTCACTTTGAAGTCGGCGTCGTACTGGCGTTTGAGCCCGTGGGCGCAATACCCCGTGCCTCCCGTCGTTTGGGCGGGCGGCGTGTCGGGGTTCTGAGACGGTGCTTGCTTGCTCATCTGAATGGACTATCATAAACCCTTTAAAGGGGAAAGACAACCCCGCAAACTGACGGTAATGGCCCTAAAGCTCCGCATCCTTGGCAGCAGCAGCAGCGGCAACTGCGCGTTGCTTTCGACGCCCACCCGCAATATGTTGGTGGACGCGGGGATTCGCATTAATTGCCTGAAAAAACTGCTGATCGAATGCGGGCTGTGTCTGGAGCAGATCGACGCGGTTTTTTTGACGCACGAACACACCGATCACACGGTCGCCTTGCCGTATTTTCGCGACGGTTGCCAGAAAATCCCTATCTTTGCCAACCGCGCGACCGCCGCCCATGTGCAGCGCCGTTGCAAGCAGCCGCTGAACTGGCAGGTGTTTGAGACGGGGGATTCGTGGGCGGTCGGGGATTTGGAGGTGCAGAGCTTTCCGCTGCCGCACGATGCTTCCGATCCCGTCGGGTTTGTTTTTTCGAGCCAAGGTGCCGCCGAGGTGCGCAAGCTCGGGTGGATCACGGATTTGGGCTATGTGACGGAACTCGTGCGCCAAAAGGTGCGCGACGTGGACATGCTGGCGCTGGAGTCGAACTACGAAAAGCACCTGCTCGACAACCATCCGACGCGGCCCCTCGCGCTCAAGCAGCGGGTTGCCGGGCGCCACGGGCATTTGTCGAACGAGGACGCGTTCACACTGCTCGATTCGGTGGAGATGCCGCGCTGCCGCCATGTGCTGCTCATCCATATCAGCAAGGAATGCAACACCGAGGAGGAGGCCGTGCGGCGATTCGCGCAGGGTGCCCTGTTGCGGTCGTTCACGATTGAGACGGTCAATCCGCATGTGGTGGGGTTGCGGCCGGTATTGGAGTTGGACTAAGCGGAACAATCCTTGCCAAGTGGTGTAGAATAAGGTGGTCAAAGGTTCACTAGGGGTTTAATTTCTTTTTCATCGTGGCAGAGATTCGCATCAAAGGGGCGCGCGAGCATAATTTGCGCGATTTGGATATCCGCATTCCGCGCGACAAGTTCACCGTCGTCACCGGCGTGAGCGGATCGGGCAAGTCGTCGCTGGCGTTTGACACGCTGTACGCGGAGGGGTATCGCAAGTACGTCGAAAGCCTTTCGGCGCACGCGCGATCGCTGCTCGAGCAGTGGAAGCGGCCGGACGTGGATTACATCGAGGGGCTCTCGCCCGTGATCGCGATCGAGCAGCACCGCGGTGCCTCCTCCAACCCGCGCACCACCGTCGCCAGCGCGAGCGAGATCGCGGATTACGCGCGGCTGCTGTGGATGGTGATGGGCGTGCAGCATTGCCCGATTGACGGCGGCTTGATCGAGCGGCGCTCGCTCGACGACTGCCTGAACCAGCTGTTTATCGAAAAGGAGGGGACGCGGCTGATGCTTTTGGCGCGCGTCATTACCGCCAAGCCTTCCGTTTTGCGCGACGAGCTCGCGCGGTTGCGGCTGCGCGGATTTTCGCGCGTGCGGCTGGGCGGCGAGATTCACGAGCTCGACGAGCGCAACGCGTTTTTGCCCGCGGGCAACAAAGAGACCGATTTGGACGTGGTCGTCGACCGCATTGTGATCGGGCCCGAGCAGCGCT
>JAVBTG010000059.1:0-4046 GCA_031556275.1 Opitutales bacterium | reverse complement strand
CAAACCGCCGCCGATACCCGCCCACAGGACATACAAAAAACGTTCCCGCAAAATCTCCCATCGCGTTGCCGAAGTCTGCGCCGACATGGGAATTTTCTTCTACTTCGCCGTGGCCTTGGCGGCCGTGATGCGGGCCAATGTGCGCTGGTAGCGGCCCACGCCGTCCGCTATGCCGAGGGCCATTTTTTCGCGGTAGGCGGGGGTGGCGACAAGCTTGGCGTCGGCGGAATTTGAGATAAAAGCGCATTCCACGAGCACCGCGGGGGCCCTGAGCCCCGTGAGCACGTCGAAGCGCGCGCGCTTGAGCCCGCGCGAGGGCCGCCCGAGCTGCGCGGCGAGCGAGTCGCAGATGTAGTAACCCGAGCGGGCATTCCACGTGTCGAACTGGTTGTTCTCGCGGGTGATGCGGTCGCTGGGGTGGTAGGTGGTGCGGCCCGTCGAAACCTGCCACACGGGCGTCATCACCCATGTCTCCACACCGGTGACCTCCTTCTGGGCTACCGTGTTGAAATGCACGGAGATGAACAGGTCGGCCTTCAAACGATTGGAGATCGCCGTGCGTTCGGTACGGGCCAAGGCCGTGTCTGTGGAACGGGTGAGGAACACTTGGAAGCCGCGCGCCTCCAAAATGCTTTTGAGGCGCTTGGCGACATCGAGCGTCAGGTTTTTTTCCACAAGGCCGAACGCGGCATTCGCGGCTCCGGGGTCTTTGCCGCCGTGCCCGGCGTCGATCACGATGCGGCGTAGGGCGGGAATGGGGGAGAACGTTTGCGGCTGGAGCAACGGTTGGAGCGTTTTCAACACGTCGCGGTCGCCTATGTGAAGCTGTCCGCGCGAGGACACCACCGCCGCGCCGAGCGCCAGCGGATTGCCGTTGAGCGTGACGTGGCGCTCGTTGAGCGTGACGGTGATGTCGACCCCCGTGCCCTTCATGCGCATCGTCTTGCCGAAGGTGACCCATTCCGCCTTAAGCCCGAATTTTTTGGCGATCGTCGGCACGTTTTGGTAGGAGACGCCGTTGATCTGCACCTGAGCGAATCCTTGCGACCACAAGCCCAGAAAAAGCGCGCACGCAAGCCACCAGCCGCGCCACAGCCGCAGAGGGGATGCCATGTTGTTTAAACGCGCGCGCATATCTTTTTTATTTTGCCCCAAACGCCGCCGCCTTGGCAAAGCAATGTTGTTTTTTTGCCAAAAAAAAAGGCGGTGTTTTCAAACGCTTGAGTTTGAAAACACCGCCAAAGGTGTTAAAGATGCAAAAAAATCACTGGACGGGAGCCGGGGTTTCGGAAGCCTCGGGCGCGTCCTGCGTGTCCTCCTCGTCGTCCTCGATGTCGTCGTCATCGTCCTCGATTTCCTCGTCGGGCTGCGTGTACTTGAGCTTGCGCTTGGCGGCGGGCAGCGGGGAGATCGTGAGGGTGATGTTGCGGCCCATCAGGCGCGGGGCGCTGTCCGGCGTGCCGATGTGGGCGATGTCCTTGATGGCGCGGTTGATCGTCTCGAAACCGAGCTCGCGGTACTCCATCTCGCGGCCGCGGAAAAAGAGGGTCACCTTCACCTTGTCGCCGTGGGCGAGGAAGGACTCCATGCGGCGCATTTTCGTCTCGTAGTCGTGCGTCTCGATGCGCGGGCGCAGCTTGACTTCCTTGAGCTTGGAGGTGTGCGTCTTGGCCTTGTCCTTGCCCTTCTTGCCCAGATCGTACATATATTTGCCGTAATCGACGATGCGGCACACGGGCGTGCTATTGCCGCCCGAGGAAACCTCGACCAAATCCAGACCGACGTTCTGCGCCATGCGCAACGCGTCGCGTGTGGGGACAATGCCGACTTGGTGGCCGTCCGGCGCGATCAGGCGCACTTCCGTCGCGCGAATACGGTCGTTCTTGCGGACGTATTTGGAATTTTGATTGCCTTGCCTGGGGCGGAAAGGAGGCCTGGGGCCTCCAAAGGGTGGGAGATTCGCCATTAACGAGTAGATCTGTTTGTAAGGATGCCCGCACTGCGCGCAAGAGGGCGGCAGCGGACGTTCTGACAAGAAGGGATAACAGGTCGCACCGCGCTTTTCAACGTTTTTTGGAAGACCACCCGTCCGCCTCCGGATAGACGGACACGAACGTGCGGCACGCGCGCGGGCCCGCCATGAGCGGGGCCACCGCCTCGCGCCACGCCTCGCAGTGGGGCATGACGCGGTGGGCGAGATGGTCCTGCTTCGTGTAATACGCCTCGAACAGCAGAAATTGGCAGGGGTCCTCGGCGTCTTGCGCCACGTCGTAGCGGGCGCACCCGCTCTCGCGCAACGTCGCCTCGGCGTTCGCGCGGCAGGCCGCCTTGAAGGCTTCGACGCCTTCGGGTTTCACCCGCACTTGCACGGTTAGGATATGCATGGAATGCTTTTACATGAAAAGCGCATATTCGCGCAAACCGATTTGTGCGCACACGCGCGCGAAGTAAAGGCTTGGCCTGTCCCGCCGCATGCCGTAAAATTCCTGCGCATTCGATTGCTCCCTTCTTTCGCGCACCGATTTTCATGCACCCTCGCATTCTTTCCGTTTTTTCCCTGCTACTGTTTTGTTCGCATGTTTGCGGCGCCGTCAATCTGGGGGACTCCTTCTTCGACGGGGGCAGCGCGCCCTTGGGTGCCCCGTCCGCGGGGCCGTCCAAAGACCGCGTTATCGTCCTGGCCAACGGCGACGACCCGGACTCGCTCTCGTTGGCGCGCTATTATTGCGAAAAACGACAGATCCCGTTTTCAAACATCGTCATACTGCCGCTGTCGCGCGAGGAGACGGTCACCCGCGAGGATTTCACGTCGACCCTGCTCAACCCGTTGCTGTCCGAACTGATCTCGCGCGGGTGGATCAGCGCCGAACCCACCGCGCAAAAGGATCCCGAAGGCCGTCTGCTGCCAAAAGTCAACGGACACAAAATCGACTTTCTCGTGGTCATGCGCGGGGTGCCGTTGGGAATCAGCCGCGACGATTACCTGCTGAAAATCGACGACCAAAAACCCGAAAAGGCGAATTTCCACGTCAATGAAGCCTGCGTGGACAGCGAGCTGGCCTGCATGCTCATGGGGCGCTATCCGCTGACGGGGTTTGTGCCCAACCCGCTTTTTAACAAAAAAAACCCCACGGCCGCCGACCGGCAAAAAGTTGTCCGCGTCGCACGGTTGGACGGGCCAAAATCCGAGCACGTCAAATCCATGATCGACGGCGCGCTTGAGGCCGAACGTTCCGGTTTGCGAGGGCGCGCCTACTTCGATCTGGGCGGCCCCCACCCCAAAGGCGACGAATGGATCTCAAAAGTGTCACAATTAATTGACAACCAAGGATACGGCATCACAATCGACCGATCCAAGGCACTGTTGGGCCCCGGTAACCGCTGGGACGCCCCCGCCATTTACCTCGGCTGGTACGCCGACAGCCCACAAGGCCCATTCGCGCAGCGCGGCTTCCGTTTCGCCCCGGGCGCCATCGCGTGGCACATTCATAGTTTTTCCGCGCGCAGCATGCGCAACCCCGCGCGCTCATGGGTCGCCATGTTCGCACAACAGGGAGTGGCCGCGACCCTCGGCAATGTCTACGAGCCTTACCTTGAGCTCACCCACATGCCCGAAATCTATTTTCCCGCCCTGCTTTCCGGCGCGACGCACGGAGAGGCCGTTTACGGCAGTCTCCCCGTGCTCAGCTGGATGAACGTGGCCGTGGGCGACCCGCTCTACCGTCCCTTCAGCATGCCGCTCTCAAAACAGCTTGAATTGGCGCGCTCTTGGCAGGACCGCAGTTATTACGCGCAATACGCCATCATTCGCGTGATGAATCTGCTGGATGGCCGCGGTAAAAAAGAAGAGGCCCTCCTGTTGGGGCAGCAGAGCTTCCGCAAATCTCCCGGTTTGGCCTTGGCTTTGGATATCGGCACCCGTCTGTGGGAAAAAGACAAACGCGAGGCCATGACCTATTTTGCCTATTTTGAAAAAATGCCCTCCTTCTCGAGCGACAACACCTCCGTCGCCATCGCCGCAGCCAATTTTTTGGCCGAAGGCCGCG